>SCUD01000099.1 GCA_004297335.1 Gammaproteobacteria bacterium | reverse complement strand
CACGACGATGCTCGGCGGCGCCATCCAGGTGAAGAATGCTGCCAGGCGCTCCGGCGTTCCGAGGTCGGACCAGCCGCACGGTGGCACCGCCATGACCCGCAGGCGTTCGGTGGCTGCCTCCAGCACGTGGCGGGAAAAGTCCGCGGCGTCGAGGTTCCCGTAGAGCGAATGCAGGGCATCACCCCCGTCGCCGGCATCCGGGCGGGTGCCCCTTGGGCGAACGCTGCCCAGGAATGCATCCAGCAGCTGCGGCAAGGCCTGCCGATACAGGCCGAGCAGTGCCCCCAGTCGACCGGCCATGAGAAAGCTGCTCCACAGGGCGCCGCCGAGAAACAGCGCCTCCGCAACCCCGGCGTCGGGCTTCTCGAAGAAATACCGCACACGCCGGGACTGCCCATCAGCGCTGTGGGCATCCGGCACGATCCAGCCATAGCCGGTCTCCGGACTGCTCGGCGTCATGCCGAGCAATACGACTTCGTCCGACGACCGCGAGGCCTCGTCGACCGCGTGACTGAGCGCCCGGCCGAGAACCTCCTCGTCGCGGACACCGTGATCCGATGGGAGAATCACGACCGTCGCATCCGGGTCGCGCCACCACAACTCCACCAGCGGCAACAGGACACCGGCCGCCGTACCGCGGTTGGCAGGCTGGACCATGATGTTGTCCAGCGGCTGGCCGTCGAGTTCAGCCGGCCACCAGCTATGGTGGCTTCTATCGACGACCGTAACGACACAATCGGCAGACGCTACGCGCTCCGCGCGTGCCAGCGTGCGCTGTAGCAACGATCTGCCGGTGCCGAACCCGCAGTACTGCTTGGGCACCGGCCGGCCGTCGAGGCCAACGCTCAGCTGGTGCAGCCGTCGACCGTCACCGCCGGCCAGCACAATGGCCCACGTGCGATTGTCGCGCCTGTTCTCAGCCATCGGCCCGGTCCTCCTTCCGACGCCGGTTACGCGCTCGTCCGATGCCGGCCCTGGCTGCACGGAGTTCCCGCTCGGCCCTGAACCAATCGCTCTGGTCGCATCCATGTTCGCCACCCCGCTGCTGGTAGATCTCGAACGCGCGCGCGGCAACTTCCGCGTGGGTTGGATCCGGACTGCCGTCTGGCGCAATCGAGCGAACCTGGCTCGGATGCGCAGCGGGATCCCGGCGTGGCAGCAGCAGTGGGTTCGGCATCGCTGGCTCCCTGATCACATCACGGGACGATGAGAGTATCGATGGACCATGTGCAATCCGCGTGCCAGTAGTGCGTCACCGGCTGGCAAGCCGGTCAATTGCAGCGACAATCACGGTGCGAGCGCCCGCGCCTGGGGCGGGATGGGGAATTTCCCCCGGCCGGCGATCACGAACCGGGGAATATTCCGCTCGTATCCGGCTACTGAACCACGGCGCGCGGCAGGAAGATGCGCGCAGTCGTACCGCCCTCCGGCGGGCAGGTGATGGTGATCACGCCGCCGTGCTCCTCGACGACGCGACGCGCGATGCTCAAGCCGAGACCGGTCCCACGGCTCCGGGTCGAATAGAAGGGCTCGAAGATCCTCGGCTGCAGCTCCGGCGGGATTCCCGGCCCCTCATCCGCAATGGAGATATGGCATCCGGAAGTGTCGGCGGCGATGTGGACGCGGATGCGGCCGCGGCCCTGCATCGCCTGCGCCGCATTCAGCAGCAGGTTGAGCAACACTTCCCGGAACAGCTCCGGGTCGATACTGCAGCCGGGAATCTCCCCGGCAGCGAGCTCGATCCTGAGATCGGGAAAGTGAGCATCGCGGCTGACCAAGGCTGCCGTCTCCCGCAACAGGCCGGTCAGGTCCACGCATCGCCGATCGAGCGTGCGTGGCCGCGCGTAGAGCAGCAGGTCTTCTACGGTACGGTCGAGCGACTCGATGCGTTTCAGGATGTCGTTGACCACCTGCCGCTCCGGGACCCCAGCCGGAAGCCGCTCGCCGATGATCTGCACCGCGCCCGCAATGCCCGCCAGCGGATTCTTGACCTCATGGGCCACCACCGCCGCCATTTCCCCCAGCTGCGCCAGTGCCCTCTGCTCGACCAGCGCGTGCTGCGCAGCCTGCTTCTCCTGCATCTCGCGCTGCAGGCTGGCCTGGCTGCGCTTGTCGTGCAGCACAATGAAGAACGTCGAAACGATCGCCAGCATCGACAGCAGCCGGTTGGCCAGCACCTGCCAAAACTCGACGAGGGCTCCGGGTGGCAGTGGGGGTGAGAGGAAAAAGCCGAGCGTTGTCAGCGCCAGGCCTGCCAACATCATCGCCCAGATGTAGCGGCGGCCGGGGACCCATACCCCGAGCAACACGGGGATGGTGTAAAGGGCTCCGATCGCCACACCGACCGTGACCAGGCAGTCGATGACGAAGATACCAGCGGCAAGCGCCAGCCCGAGCCAGACGATACGGACGTTCGGTGCCGATGGATGCCGGGCAATGTTCATGCTGGCAAGACTCTCCGGTCGTCCGATCACCCCGTCCGAGGCCGCACCGGGAGTGTAACGGAACGAATCTTGCTTGCCACCTGAGGGCAGAACCGCGAATATCCGCGCTGCCTGCGGGCCCGAGGCGGTCAGAACGGTGATTTCAAAGTGCATTCTTGTCGTCGATGATGAGTCGCTGATCCGCTGGTCGCTGCGGACCCGACTGGAGGCGGCTGGCTTTCGCGTCATCGAATCGGCCACCGGCGCCTCCGCGCTGAGCGAGGTCGCCCGGCAGCCCGAAATCGGCATGGTGTTCCTCGATCTTCGTCTGCCCGACACGGATGGTCTCAGCGTGCTGAGGCAACTCAGGCAGTTGAACCCTGCCTGCCGGACCGTGGTCATGACCGCCTACGGCAGCCCGGAGGTCCGCCGGGAGGCGCGGAATCTCGGCGTCGACCGCCTGATCGACAAGCCCTTCGATTACGACGATACGGTGAAGATAGCCGGCGAGCTGCTGGCGCAACAGCCTGCCTGATGCCGGCAGCCGGCCGCACCGGGTACCGGCGCGGCCCCGTGCTAGCATGTGCCGGCGCAGTCGCTGAACAGGTCAGGCCAGCCGGACAGGCGAAATGGGCGGAGCCACCGTTCTCGTCGTCGAAGATGAAGCACTGCTCCGCTGGTCGGTTGCCGAACGACTTCGCGAAGCCGGCTACACCGTGCTCGAGGCCGGGACGGCCAGCGCGGCGCTGGACCAGGCCCGCAACGCCGGCCCCGATCTGATTCTGCTCGACCAGGGACTGCCGGACGGCCGGGGCGTGGACCTCATCGCCCCGCTGCGGGAGCTGGATCCCGACGCCGTCCTGATCATGCTGACCGCTGATGCGCGGGTGGAAACGGCGGTGGCGGCGATGCGCGCCGGGGCCCACGACTACCTGGGCAAGCCCGTGAACTTCGAGCAGTTGCGGCTGGTGGTCCGGAAGGCTGCTGAAGCCGTGGTGCTCAAGCGCCGGGTACGCGCGCTGAAGGCGGGCCAGGCAGCGCCCTACACCTTCGACAGCATCATCGGCGACTCGCCGGCCATGCGCCGGGTCAAGCAACTGCTGGCCCGCGTCGCGCGCAGTCCCAGTTCCACTGTCCTGATCACCGGGCCGAGCGGGACCGGCAAGGACCTCGCGGCCAAGGTATTGCACTATTGCGGTCCGCGCGCCGACCGGCCCTTCATGAACATCACCTGTTCCGCGCTGCCGGAGACCCTGCTCGAGAGTGAGCTCTTCGGTCACGAGAAAGGGGCCTTCACCGATGCCCGCCAGGGCCGCAAGGGACTCCTCGAGCAGGCAGAGGGCGGCACGGTGTTCCTGGACGAGATCGGCGAGATGAGCCCGGCACTGCAGGCCAAGCTGCTGCGCTTCCTCGAGGAGAAGACCTTCCGGCGGGTCGGCGGCAATACGGACATCAAGTCGGATGTGCGCATCATCGCCGCCACCAACCGCAACCTGCCCGAAGCGATCGCCGCGCACCAGTTTCGCGAGGACCTCTACTACCGGCTCAACGTGATCACGATTGATCTGCCGCCACTGCGCGAACGCGCGGGCGATATTCCGCTGCTCGTGTACCATTACATTGGGCATTTCTGCCGCGAGTTCGCCAAGCCGCCCGGTGAGATTTCCGCCGAGGCCCTGCAGCTGCTGCAGGCCTGTGCCTGGCCCGGCAACGTCCGGGAACTGCGCAACGTCGTCGAGCGTGCGGTCCTGCTGTCCGACCGGCACACACTGGAGCCGGAGGACTTCCAGGCACTGGCCCCCCAGGGTCCAATCGAGGGCGGAATCCGGCTGCCGCCCGGGGGCATCCACTTCGAGGAACTCGAGCGCGACCTCGTCAAGCAGGCACTGGCCCGCGCCGGCGGCAATCAGACGCGGGCCGCCGACCTGCTCGGCATGAACCGCGACCAGATCCGTTATCGCATCGAGAAGTTCGGCATCGGCGATCGGCAGCACGGCAGCGGCGACCGGTGATGTCGTGAGCCGGCGCCGTGACCGCGAACGGCCGCAGACAGCAGAACGGCCCCGTCAGGGGCCGTTCGCATCGAAGATTGGTAGCGGGGGCAGGATTTGAACCTGCGACCTTCGGGTTATGAGCCCGACGAGCTGCCAGACTGCTCCACCCCGCAACAGGGACGCGGATTATAGGCAGGCGGCGGCCGCATTACAACGTCCGGCGCTCGGCGGTCAGCCCAGTACCTGTGCGCACAGTGCCAGCAGCAGCCCCGGGAACAGGCCGAGTGCGAGGGCGGCGAGTCCGTTCAGGCTCAGGACCAGGCGGAACGCCCCGCCCGCCTGCAGCGGCTCGCGGCTGGCCGGTTCCTCGAAATACATGTTCTTGACCACCCGCAGGTAGTAGAACGCGCCGATCACCGACATCAGCACCGCGAAGGCCGCCAGCCACACCAGGCCGATATCGATGACCGCCTTGATGACCTGCAGCTTGGCCCAGAAGCCGACGATCGGCGGTACCCCGGCCATGCCGAACATCAATAGCAGCATCACGAACGCGTACCAGGGGCTGGTCTGGTTGAGACCGCGGAAGTCATCGAGCTCGTCGGACTCGAAGCCCTGGCGCGAGAGCAGCAGGATGACGCCGAAGGCGCCGACCGCGAGGATCACATAGGTCAGCGTGTAGAACATCGCCGCCTGGTAGCCGGCCGCGTTGCCGGCGAGGATGCCGAGCAGGATGAAACCGACGTGGGAGATGGTCGAATAGGCCAGCATGCGCTTGAGGTTGGTCTGCGCGATGGCGACCACGTTGCCGATCGCGAGCGACAGCACCGCGAGTACCACCAGCATGTCCTGCCAGGCGTCCACGGCGCCACCGAGACCCTCGGCGAGGACGCGGATCGCGAGGGCAAAGGAGGCAATCTTCGGCGCCGAGCCGATGAACAGCGTCACCGCCGTCGGCGACCCGTGGTAGACGTCCGGCAACCACATGTGGAACGGCACGGCCCCGAACTTGAACGCGACACCGACCACGATCAGCGCGAGCCCGAGCAGCAGCCCGATGCCGCCCGCCGCCTCCCCCTGGACCACCACGGCCAGCACGCCGAGATCGAAGCTGCCGGTCACGCCGTAGACGATCGAGATCCCGTACAGCAGCGTGCCCGAGGCGATCGCACCCAGCACGAAGTACTTCATCGCCGCCTCGGCCGCCACGCCGTTGTCGCGGTCGAAGGCCACCAGCGCGTACAGCGACAGCGCCAGGATCTCGATGCCGAGGTACAGGGTCAGCAGGCTGCCCGCCGAGATGATCACCTGGATGCCGAGCACGGCGAACAGCGTCAGCACGCAGTACTCGCCGCGCAGCAGGCCGCGCCGGCGCAGGTAGTCGCGCGAATACAGCAGCGATACCGCCGCGATGCCGTAGGTGAACAGCTTCAGTACGGTGGCCAGCGGGTCGGCGACGAACTGGCCGTACAGCACGACCGTGCGCTCCGGCATCGCGACCAGCGAGGTCACCCAGGTGGCGCCAGCAAGCGCCAGCATCGCCAGCACGAAGGTCCAGCCGCGTCGCCTTTCGGGCAGGAACACCTCGGCCAGCAGCACGACGCAGGCCGCCGCCGCGATGAAGATCTCCGCCGCCGCAGGGACGAGCTCACTGGAGGCCAGGACGGGGACTGCGTGCTCGATCATGCGGGCCTCACAGCTTGCTGACCATCAGCTGCTGGACCAGCTGCTCGAGCGTCGGTCGCATCACGTCGAGCAGCGGCGCCGGCCACAGGCCGAGCAGCAGCACCGCACCGGCGAGCACGGCCAGCACCAGGAATTCCCGGGCATTGACGTCCTTGAGGCCGGCGACGCTGGCGTTCGCCACGTCGCCCCAGACCACGCGCTTGACCAGCCACAAGGTGTAGGCGGCGCCCAGGATCAGCGTCAGCGCGGCCACGATCGCATACCAGAAGTTGGCCTTGAAGCTGGCGATGATCACCAGGAACTCGCCGACGAAACCCGAGGTCCCCGGCAGCCCGGAGTTCGCCATCGCGAACAGCACCAGCAGCGAGGCGAACACCGGCATGGTGTTGACGACACCGCCGTAGGCGCTGATCTCGCGGGTGTGCAGGCGGTCGTACAGCACGCCGACGCACAGGAACAGCGCGCCGGACACCAGGCCGTGGGAGACCATCTGCACCATTGCGCCGTCGAGACCCATCACCGCGCCGCTGAGCGCGCCGGTGTTCGCGGCGATGTCGAAGGCGATGAACGAACCGAGCGTCACGAAGCCCATGTGCGCGATCGACGAATAGGCGATCAGCTTCTTCATGTCGGTCTGCACCAGCGCGACCAGGCCGATATAGGCAATCGCGACCAGCGACAGCCCGATGACCAGCCAGTCCAGCTCGCGGCTCGCATCCGGCGCGATCGGCAGGCTGAAGCGCAGGAAGCCATATCCGCCCATCTTCAGCATGATCGCCGCCAGCACCACCGAGCCGCCGGTCGGCGCCTCGACGTGCGCGTCCGGCAACCAGGTATGCACCGGCCACATCGGGATCTTGACCGCGAAGGCGGCGAAGAAGGCCAGGAAGATCAGCGTCTGCGCCGCCAGGTCGACCGGCAGGCGCTGCATCGCGGCGATCTCCCAGCTGCCGCCCTGCAGGTACAGCCAGATCAGCGCCACCAGCATCAGCACCGAGCCGAGGAAGGTGTAGAGGAAGAACTTGAGCGTCGCGTAGACCCGCCGGGTGCCACCCCAGATGCCGATGATCAGGAACATCGGGATCAGCATCGCTTCCCAGAATACGTAGAACAGCAGCGCATCGAGCGCCGCGAATACGCCGATCATCAGCCCGGTCATGACCAGGAAGGCGGCGAAATACTGGGCCACGCGGCGCTCGATCGTGGTCCAGCCGGCCACCACCACGAGTGGCGTGATGAACGCGGTCAGCACGATCAGCGGCAGCGCGATGCCGTCGACGCCCAGGCTGTACCAGGCGCCGATCACCGGGATCCACGGCACGACCTCGATGAACTGCATCGCCGCGGTCGTCCGGTCGAACCCGGCCCAGAGCGGCAGGCACAGCGCGAGCGTCGCGAGCGCGGCGACCAGTGCCAGCCAGCGCCCCGCGGCGACGCGGCGTTCGCCGAGCAGCAGCACGCCGCCGCCGGCCGCGATCGGCAGCCAGATGAGCCAGCTCAACAGGTGGGGTACGGTCGGCATGTCAGGTCCTGAGCAGCAGCCAGCCGAGCAGCAGCGCGAGGCCGATGATCATCGCAAAGGCATAGTGATAGAGATATCCGGTCTGCACCCGGCGCACGACCGCCGCAACCGCCCCGACCGTGCGCGCGCTGCCGTTGACCAGCAGGCCGTCAATCGCCTGTTCATCGCCGCGCTTCCACAGCCCGCCGCCGAGGCCGCGCGCACCGGCGGCGATGACGTTCTCGTTGAACCAGTCGAAGTAGTACTTGTTGTCGAGCAGCCGGTACAGGCCGGCAAAGCGCTGCGCGATCGCCTCCGGCAGGTCCGGCCGCTTCAGGTACAGGAACCAGGCCGTCGCGATACCGGCCAGGGCCAGGTACAGCGCCGGCGACGACGCCGCATGCAGCAGGAACGCCGCCGGGCCGTGGAAGTCCTCGCCGAGGATCGCCAGCGGGCCATCGGCGCCATGCTGCACCGAGCCGCGGAACCAGTCGCCGAATACGACCGGCCCGACGGTCAGCCAGCCGATCACGACCGAGGGTATGGCCAGCGCGATGAGCGGCAGCGTCACGACCCACGGACTCTCGTGCAGGTGCTCGCGCGTGTGCTCGTCCATGCGCTCGCGCCCATGGAAAGTCATGAACACCAGCCGGAAGCTGTACAGCGCGGTCACGAACACGCCGAGCAGCACGCACCAGTAGGCATAGGTCGCGCCCTCGATGTCCGAATGATGCACGGCCTCGATGATGATGTCCTTCGAGAAGAACCCGGACAGGCCCGGGAAGCCGACCAGCGCCAGCGAGCCGACCAGGCAGGTCCAGTAGGTCACCGGCATGTAGCGCCGCAGCCCGCCCATGCGCCGCATGTCCTGCTCGTGGTGCATCGCGATGATCACCGAGCCGGCGGCGAGGAACAGCAGCGCCTTGAAGAACGCATGGGTCATCAGGTGGAAGATGCCGGCGCCATAGGCCCCGGCCCCGAGCGCGACCGTCATGTAGCCGAGCTGTGACAGCGTCGAATAGGCGACGACGCGCTTGATGTCGTTGTTGACCAGGCCGAGCAAGCCCATGAACAGCGCCGTGGTCGCGCCGATCACCAGCACGAAGTGCAGCGCGTCATGGGACAGCTCGTACAGCGGCGACATCCGCGCGATCATGAAGATGCCCGCCGTGACCATGGTCGCGGCATGGATCAGCGCCGAGATCGGCGTCGGACCTTCCATCGAGTCCGGCAACCACACGTGCAGCGGCACCTGCGCCGACTTGCCCATCGCACCGATGAACAGTGCGATGCAGATCAGCGTCACCGCCCGGGTGGTCTCGCCAGGCGTCAGCTGCACCCGCAGCTCGACCACGGACGGGGCGCGGGCAAACACTTCCATGTAGTCGAGGCTGCCCATGTAGTAAACGACCGCGGCGATGCCGATGATGAAGCCGAAATCGCCGATGCGGTTGACGATAAAGGCCTTCAGGTTGGCGAAGATCGCCGTCGGCCGCTTGTACCAGAAGCCGATCAGCAGGTACGAGACCAGTCCGACCGCCTCCCAGCCGAAGAACAGCTGCAGGAAGTTGTTGGACATCACCAGCATCAGCATCGCGAAGGTGAACAGCGAGATGTAGGCGAAGAAGCGCTGGTAGCCCGGGTCGTCCTTCATGTAGCCGATCGTGTAGACATGCACGGCCAGCGACACGAAGGTCACGACCGCCATCATCAGCGCGCTCAGCCGGTCGATCAGGAAGCCGACCTCCATGTGCAGGCCGTCGCTGACGCCCCAGGTATAGACCGCGCCGTTGTAGTCCGGCGCGCCGTTGGCCAGCTGCAGCAGCACCCACAGCGACAGCGCGAAGGCCAGGCCGACGCCGGCGGTGCAGACCAGGTGTGCGCCGGTACGCCCGATCTGCCGGCCGGCGAGGCCCGCGAGCAGCGCGGCCAGGAGCGGCGCGAGCACGATCAGCAGCGCGACCTGTTGCATGGCCATCGTCAACCCTTCATGGCGTCGAGATCCTCGACGTTGATGCTGCGGCGCTGGCGGAACAGTACGACCAGGATGGCGAGCCCGATCGCCGCCTCCGCGGCGGCGACGGTCAGGATGAAGAACACGAACACCTGCCCGTCCAGCAGGCCGAGGAAGCGCGAAAAGGCCACGAAGTTGAAGTTGACCGCGAGCAGCATGAGCTCGATGCACATCAGCAGCACGATCACGTTGCGGCGGTTCAGGAAGATGCCCGCGACCGCGATCGCGAACAGCACCCCGGCCAGGGTCAGGTAGTGCGCCAGCGTGATCATGGCTCGCGCTCCGACTTCATGCGCACCAGGCGGACCCGATCCGCCGGCCGCACCGCGACCTGCTGGCCGATGTTCTGCTGGCGGACGCCCGGCCGGTGCCGCAGCGTCAGCGCGATGGCGGCGACGATCGCGATCAGCAGCACGATGGCGGCCAGCTGGAACGGCCAGACGAAGTCCGTGTACAGCACCGCGCCGATCTCCGCGGTATTGCTGTGGCCCGCCGGCAGCGGCGCCGTGCCCGCGGGCAGCTCGACGCCCAGCCGCCGCACCCACAGCACGTAGCCGAGCTCGATCGCGACGATCACGGCGATCAGTGCGGCGAGCGGCGCATTGCGTACGAAGCCCTCGCGCAGCCGCTCGACGTTGATGTCGAGCATCATCACCACGAACAGGAACAGCACCATGACCGCGCCGACGTAGACCAGCACCAGCACGATCGCCAGGAACTCGGCCTCGATCAGCAGCCACAGCACCGCGGCATTGAAGAAGCACAGCACCAGCAGCAGTACCGAGTGCACCGGGTTGCGCGCCAGGATCACGCCGAGCGCCGCGCCGACCAGCACCGCCGCATAGATCCAGAACAGGATGTTCACGAGCATGTCAGTTCACCGGTAGCGGGCGTCAGCGGCGCGGTCCGCGGCGATCATCGCCTCATGGCGCTCGCCGTTCGCGAGCAGCCGTTCCTTGGTCATGATGTTCTCGCCGCGGTTCTCCATGTGGTATTCGAGTATCCGGGTCTCGACGATCGCGTCCACCGGGCAGGCCTCCTCGCAGAAGCCACAGTAGATGCACTTGAACAGGTCGATGTCGTAGCGGGTCGTCCGGCGCGTGCCATCCGCGCTCTCGGCCGTGTCGATCGTGATCGCGAGCGCCGGGCAGACGATTTCGCACAGCTTGCAGCCGATGCAGCGCTCCTGCCCGTTGGGATAGCGGCGCAGCGCGTGCAGGCCACGGAAGCGCGGCGACTGCGGGGTCTTCTCCTCCGGGTAGTGCAGCGTGATCTTGCGCCGGAACAGGTTGCGCAGCGTCACCCGCATGCCGGCCAGCATCTCGGTGAGCAGGAACGTGCGCAGCAGTGACTTCAGGCGTGGCATCCCATTCCTCACGCGGCCCACGGTCCGATCCGCAGCCAGGCGAGCAGCGCCTCGACCGCGATCCACACCAGTGTCACCGGGATCAGCACCTTCCAGCCGAGCCGCATGATCTGGTCATAGCGATAGCGCGGGAAGGTCGCCCGCACCCACAGGAACACGAACAGGAAGAAGCCGGTCTTCAGGAACAGCCAGTGGAAGCCCGACAGCGCCAGCCAGTTGCCGTCCGGCAGGTAGCCCTGCAGCGGCGACAGCCAGCCGCCGAAGAACAGGGTCGCGGTCAGCGCCGAGATCAGGATCATGTTCGCGTACTCGGGCAGCGCGAACAGCGTCGCGAACGCCGCACCCGAATACTCGACATGGAAGCCCGCGACGATCTCGGACTCGCCCTCGGCAACGTCGAATGGCGCGCGGTTGGTCTCGGCCAGCCCGGCGATGAAGTAGACGACGAACAGCGGGAACAGCCAGAACCAGTTCCAGCTCAGGAAACCGCCCATCTGGGCGCGGACGATCGCACCGAGGTTCAGGCTGCCGGCCGCCATCAGCACGCCGACCAGCGCGAAGCCCATCGCGATCTCGTAGGCAACCATCTGTGCGGCCGAGCGCATCGAGCCGAGGAACGCGTACTTCGAGTTGCTGGCCCAGCCGGCGATGATCACGCCATAGACGCCCATCGAGGTCAGCGCCAGCAGGAAGAGCAGCCCGGCATCGACGTCGGCCAGCACGAACTCCGGCGCGAACGGGATCACCGCCCAGGCCGCCAGCGCCGGCACCAGCACGATCAGTGGCGCCAGCAGGAACAGGAAGCGCGACGACACCCCCGGGATGATGATTTCCTTCAGCAGCAGCTTGACGACGTCGGCAAATGGCTGGGCGACGCCGCGCAGCAGCCGCAGGCCGAAGAAAGTGACGCGGTTGGGGCCGTAGCGCAACTGCATGTAGCCGATGACCTTGCGCTCGGCCAGCGTCAGGAAGGCCACGATGACGATGACCGCCAGCATCACGCCGACGATCTGCAGCGTCACGATGATGAGCGCCTGCAGCTCCGGCGGTATCAGCTCCCATTGCGCGATCAGCCATTGCATGTTGGTCTGGGCTCCCGCTCAGTCCGCCGCCGCGGCCTGGCCCGCGCGGGTTGCCTGCAGGGCCGTGGCGCGGCGCAGGATCGCGTCGCTCCGGTAGATCGGCAGCCCCGTGGTGCTGCCCGCGGCGCCGCCATCGATGACCCGCGTGCCCGTGCACTCGCCGCGCGCCGGCTGGCCGACGGCCTGGCGCAACGCCGCGCGCAGTTCCTCCGGCGTCGCGAAGTCGAAGTCCGGAAGTCCCAGCAGGTTGCCGAGCACGCGCAGCACCTTCCAGCCCGGCCGGGCCTCGCCGACCGGGCGCGCGCAACCCGCGAATTCCTGCCAGCGGCCCTCGCAGTTGACATAGGTACCGGAGGTCTCGGCGAAGGTGCCGATCGGCAGCAGCAGATGCGCTGTCTGGCGCAGCGACTCGCTGGCGAACGGCGTCATCGCGATCACGAACGGACAGCCCGCAAGCGCCGCCGTCGCGTCGCGGGCGCCGAAGTCGGCATCAGGCTCGATGCCGCCGAACAGCACGCAGGCTCCGAGCCGCGCGCCGAGCATGCCACTGGTATCGAGGCCGGCCTGCCGCGCGGGCCGGCCACCCGGCTCGCGGTGCGGCAGCGCGCCCGCGAGCGCCGCGCCGGCCGCGTTGCCGCCATCGGCGAGCTGGCCGAAGGTCGCGCCGGTCAGCGCTGCGAGCGCCGCGGCGGCAGCGCGCAGGTCGGCGAAGCGGGTGTGCCGCTGCACCAGCCCGCCCAGCACGATCGCGCGGCGTGTACCGGCAAGGAGCGCCGCAACCACGGCGCGATGGGCCTCAGTCGGTGCAGCGGCCGCGGCCAGCGGCGCCACGGTCGCGGGCAGCAGCCGGCCGGACTGGGTTGCCGCTGCCTGCAGCAGCGCCGCGAGTTCTCCCAGCATCGCTGCCGCCGGCACCACGAGCTGGTGCAGGACCGGGAAATGCAGCTCCTGCGGGCGCGTGTCGAGCAGGCTCACGCGGGCGCCTGCCAGTGCGGCCTTGCGCACACGATGGGCGAAGATCGGCGCTTCCTCGCGCGGCCGGCAGCCGACGAGCAGCAGCGCGTCCAGCCGGTCGACGTCGGCGAGTTCCAGGCCAAGACCCGGCCAGGCGGGATCCTGTTCCTGGTCGCGGAAATCGAGCTGGCGCAGGCGCGTATCGATGTTGCCCGGGCCGAGGCCCCGGGCGATGCGGCCGAGCAGCCACAACTCCTCGGTCGTCGCGCCGGGCGAGCCGAGGAAGCCGAGCGGGCCGGCGCCGGTCCGTGCGGCCGCCTGCAGGCCCTCGGCCGCGGCGGCCAGCGCCGCCTCCCAGCCGCTCTCCCGCCACTGGCCCTCGCTCTTCAGCATGGGCACCAGCAGCCGGTCCGGCGCGTAGACGCCCTCATAGGAATAGCGGTCACGATCGGCGATCCAGGTCTCGTTGACCGCCTCATTCGGGCGCGGCACCACGCGCATCAGCCGGCCGCGCAGCACGTGGCCGTTCAGGTTGGTACCGACCGGATCGTGCGGCGACACCAGTGCGTGCTCGGTCATCTCCCAGGAGCGCGCGCGATTCCGGAACGGCTTCGAATTGAGCGCGCCGACCGGGCACAGGTCGATGACGTTGCCCGACAGCTCGTGGTCGACACTGCACTCGATCCAGGTGCTGATCCGCATGTTCTCGCCGCGACCCATCGCGCCGAGCTCCTGGATGCCGGCGATCTCGCTGGTGAAGCGCACGCAGCGCGTGCAGTGGATGCAGCGTGTCATGTCGGTCGAGATCAGCGGCCCGATGTTCTGGTCCGCGACCGCGCGCTTGCCCTCATCGAAGCGCGAGCCGGCGCTGCCGAAGCCGAGCGCGAGGTCCTGCAGCTCGCACTCGCCACCCTGGTCGCAGACCGGGCAGTCGAGCGGATGATTGATCAGCAGGAACTCCATCGTCGCCTTCTGCGCGGCGATGGCCTTCGGCGAGCGCGTAAAGACCTTCATGCCCTCGGCGACCGGCGTGGCGCAGGCCGGCAGCGGCTTCGGCGCCTTCTCGACCTCGACCAGGCACATGCGGCAGTTGGCCGCGACCGACAGCTTCTCGTGATAGCAGAAGCGCGGCACGTAGATGCCGGAGCCGTCCGTCGCCTGGATCAGCATCTGGCCGCGCCGCGCGCGCAGCGGCCGGCCATCCACCTCGATGTTGACCAGATCGTCGCTCATGCGCGCACGCCTCCGGCCGGCGCGTTGACGATGCTCTGCCCGCGGTGCTCGACCATGTACTCGAACTCGTGGCGGAAGTGCTTCAGGAAGCTCTGTACCGGCCAGGCAGCGGCATCGCCGAGTGCGCAGATCGTATGACCCTCGATCTGGTTCGCGACCTGGACCACCAGGTCGAGATCCTCACGGCGGCCCTGGCCGTCGAGGATGCGCCGCAGGATGCGCTGCATCCAACCGGTGCCCTCGCGGCAGGGGGTGCACTGGCCGCAGGACTCGGCCATGTAGAAGCGCGACAGGCGCTCGAGCACGCGCACCATGCAGGTGGTCTCGTCCATCACGATGACGGCCGCGGAACCGACCGCGGAGCCGGCCTTGCGCAGGCCATCGAAGTCCATCGTGCTCTCGAGGATCGTCGCCGCCGGCACCACCGGCACCGACGATCCGCCAGGGATGACCGCCTTGAGCCGTCGGCCGTCGCGCACGCCACCGGCGATCTCCAGCAGCTCGCGGAACGGGATGCCGAGCGGCAGCTCGTAGTTGCCCGGACGGTTGACGTGGCCGGACACCGAGAAGATCACGGTGCCGCCGGAATTGGGCACGCCGAGCTCGGCGAACCAGCGCGCACCGCGGCGCATGATCGACGGCACGCTGGCATAGCTCTGCGTGTTGTTGATCGTCGTCGGCCGTCCGAACAGGCCAAAGCTGGCCGGGAATGGCGGCTTGAAGCGTGGCCGGCCGGGCTTGCCCTCGAGTGATTCCAGCAGCGCGGTCTCCTCGCCGCAGATGTACGCGCCGGCGCCGGCCACCGCGTGGAGGTCGAAATCGACGCCACTGCCCAGCACGTTGCGCCCGAGCAGGCCGGCCGCGTAGGCCTCCTGCACCGCCGCATCGAAGCGCGGGAACGGCTCGCCGAGGAATTCACCGCGGATGTAGTTGTAGCCGACGGTCGCACCCATCGCGTAACCGCCGATGGCCATGCCCTCGATCACCGCATGCGGGTTGAAGCGCAGGATGTCGCGGTCGTGGCAGGTTCCGGGCTCGCTTTCGTCCGAGTTGCAGACGACGTACTTCTGGCCGGGGGCGTTGCGCGGCATGAAGCTCCACTTGACGCCGGTCGGGAAGCCCGCGCCGCCACGGCCACGCAGCCCCGAGGCCTTGACCTCCTCGATGATCGCCTCAGGCGGGGTCTTCTCGCGCAGGATCTTCTCCCAGGCCTGGTAGCCGCCGCACCGGCGATAGACCGCGAGCGTCCAGCTCTGGGGATGCTGCAGCGGCTCGAACACGACCTGGTTCATCGCGGCGGGCATCGGCTCACTCCAGCGCGTCGAGCACCCGGACCGCCGATTCCGGCGTCAGGTTCTCGTAGTAGACGTGATCGACCATCATCATCGGCGCGTTGTTGCACGCGGCCAGGCACTCCTCCTCCCGCTTCAGGTAGATCTTCCCGTCCGGGGTGCTCTCGCCGGTGCGGATACCCAGGTGCCGCTCGACCGCGGCGACGATCTCGTCGGCGCCACGCAGCATGCAGCAGATGTTGGTGCAGATCGAGACGTGGATGCGGCCGACCGGCTTCGTCTCGAACATCGAGTAGAAGCCCGCCACCTCGTAGACCTGGATGGCCGGCACGCCGACATGATCGGCCACCGCGTCCATCAGCTCCGTGGTCAGGAAGCCATGGTTCTGGTGCTGGGCGATGCGCAGGGCGGCGATCACCGCCGAGCGACGGCGCTCCGGCGGAAACTTCGCCAGCCAGTGGTCGATCTCCCGGCGGGAGTGCTCGCTGAGCAGGGCGGTCGCAGCGGCCGTGGCGCTCACCGGTCGATCTCCCCGAACACGATGTCCATCGTGCCGATCGTCGCGACCACGTCGGCGAGCAGGTGACCGCGGACCATCTCATCCATCGCCGCGAGGTGCGCAAAACCCGGTGCCCGGCACTTCAGGCGGTAGGGCTTGTTGGCCCCGTCGGATACCAGCCAGACGCCGAACTCGCCCTTGGGCGCCTCGACCGCGGCGTAGGTCTCGCCGGCCGGCACGCAATAGCCCTCGCTGAACAGCTTGAAGTGATGGATCAGCGATTCCATGTCGCCCTTCATCTCCTCCCGCCGCGGCGGCGTGACCTTGTGGTCGCCGGCCAGCACCGGGCCGGGATTCGCGCGCAGCCAGTCCACGCACTGGCGGATGATCCGCGTGGACTGGCGCAGCTCGGCGACCCGGCACAGGTAACGGTCGTAGCAGTCGCCATTGACCCCGACGGGGATGTCGAACTCGAGGCGGTCATAGGCGGCGTACGGCTGCTTGCGGCGCAGGTCCCACTCGACGCCCGAGCCGCGCAGCATCGGCCCGGTGAAGCCGAGCTGCAGCGCGCGTTCCGGCGAGACCACGCCGATGTTGACCGTGCGCTGCTTCCAGATCCGGTTCTCGGTCAGGAGCGTCTCGTACTCGTCGATGCAGGCCGGATAGCGCTCGGTGAAATCGGCGATGAAGTCGAGCAGCGTGCCGGAACGGGCCTCGTTGCGCCGGGCCACGTCGCGCTCGCTGCGCCAGCGCGAGGCCTCGTAGCGTGGCATCGTGTCGGGCAGGTCCCGATACACGCCACCCGGGCGATAGTAGGTCGCATGCATGCGGGTGCCCGAGACCGCCTCGTAGCAGTCCATCAGGTCCTCGCGATCGCGGAATGCATACAGGAACACGGTCATCGCGCCGACGTCGAGCGCGTGGGAGCCGATCCACAGCAGGTGGTTCAGGATCCGCGTCATCTCGTCGAACATGGTCCGGATGTACTGCGCGCGCTCGGGCGGGCGCAGCCCGAGCAGGTTCTCGATGGCGCGCACGTAGGCGTGTTCGTTGCACATCATCGAGACGTAGTCGAGCCGGTCCATGTAGCCGATCGACTGGTTGAAGGGCTTGCTTTCGGCCAGCTTCTCGGTACCCCGGTGCAGCAGCCCGACGTGCGGATCGGCGCGGCGGATCACCTCGCCGTCCATCTCGAGCACGAGGCGCAGTACGCCGTGCGCCGCCGGATGCTGCGGGCCGAAGTTGATGGTGAAGTTGCCGATCTCAGCCATCGCTGCGCGACTCCGGGGGGCTGCGACCGGTATCCGGGCGGATCACCTTCGGCTGGTTCACGCGCGGCTCGATGCTGACAGGCTGGTACACCACCCTCCCGCGCGCCGGATCGTAGCGCACCTCGACGTTGCCGCTGAGCGGGAAGTCCTTGCGGAACGGATGACCGATGAAGCCGTAGTCGGTCAGGATCCGGCGCAGGTCCGGGTGCCCGCGGAACAGGATGCCGAACAGGTCGAAGGCCTCGCGCTCATACCAGTCCGCCGCGGCCCAGATGCCGGTGAGCGAGTCGACCATTGGCGGATCGCCCGGCGGGCAGTAGCAGCGCAGGCGCAGGCGCACGTTCCGGGACACGGACAGCAGGTGGCAGACGATTGCGAAGCGGCGTTCCGGCACCGCCTCGCGCGGCTGCGCCCGCTCCACGCCGCGGCTGAAGCCGGTCGTAGTCGCCGCTGCGGTGGTCCACTCGGCACGGCCATAATCCAGGTAGTCGATGCCCGCCAGGTCGATCAGCTGCTCGAAGGCGAACTCCGGCCGGTCGCGCAGCTCCCGGCAGACCTCGAGCAGGTCCGGCGGTGACACCTCGATCGCGAGCTCGCCCGGCAATGCCGCCACGCGCGGCGCCCGCGCGCCGAGCCGTTCTGCAATCGCCTGTGCGGTCGCCTCGTTCCTGCTCATGGCCTAGCCGCGCGCGATCGTGCTGGTGCGGCGGATCTTGTCCTGCAGCTGCAGGATGCCGTAGATCAGCGCCTCGGCCGTGGGCGGGCAGCCCGGCACGTAGACGTCGACCGGCACGATGCGGTCGCAGCCACGCACCACTGAATAGGAATAGTGATAGTAGCCGCCGCCGTTGGCGCAGGAGCCCATCGAAATCACCCAGCGCGGCTCCGCCATCTGGTCATAGACCTTGCGCAGCGCCGGCGCCATCTTGTTGACCAGCGTGCCGGCCACGATCATCACGTCGGACTGGCGCGGGCTGCCGCGGAACACGACGCCGAAGCGGTCGAGGTCATAGCGCGCGGCCCCCGCGTGCATCATTTCGACCGCGCAGCAGGCGAGACCGAAAGTCATCGGCCACATCGAGCCGGTGCGCGCCCAGTTCATCAGGCTGTCGACGGTCGTGGTCAGGAAGCCACGACCCTGGACGATTGGAGCTTCGGCGGTCAGTCCCATTCGAGCGCGCCCTTCTTCCACTCGTAGATGAAGCCGACGACGAGCACGCCCAGGAACACGCCCATCGACAGCAGTCCGAAGCCACCGATCGCATCGAGCGATACGGCCCAGGGAAACAGGAACGCGATTTCGAGGTCGAAGACGATGAACAGGATCGCGACCAGGTAGTAACGCACGTCGAAGCGCGCGCGGGTGTCCTCGAAGGCCTCGAAGCCGCACTCGTAGGGCGAGACCTTCTGGGCGTCCGGGCGGCGCGGGCCCAGCACGAAGCCAAGCCCGAGCAGCACCACGCCGAAGCCGCCGGCTACAGCAAGAAAAATCAGGATGGGCAGGTAATTATCCAGCACTACGCCGACCATGGCGGGCGACGTCGGGGCCCGCGGGAAAAGTTGCGGCATTGTAACCGCCGGCCTGTCCGCATGGGACTCCCTTGTAGCCCGGTTTCGGAAAACACTGATGGTGCCGACGGTCGGACTCGAACCGACACGGGTTTCCCCACTAACCCCTCAAGCTAGCGCGTCTACCAATTCCGCCACGTCGGCAAATTTCGTTTCCTGCCCTGTCACTCGCCTGCTGGGGCCGGTGGCGCCGGTTCCGGCGCGGCGAGCGCGGGCGGCGCATCGCTGTCGATGCCGGCCGGCACTTCCGCCGCCGGCAGCGGCAGCGTATCCACGACGCTCGACGGCCGCTCCGCGAGCGGCCGGGTCGCAAACCAGGCCAGGGACATGCTGCTCATGAAGAACAGCGTCGCGAGCACAGCGGTCATCTTCGAGAAGAACGTCGCCGAACCGCGCGCCCCGAACACGGTACCAGAAGCTCCGGCGCCGAACCCGGCGCCCGCGTCGGCACCCTTGCCGCGCTGCAGCAGCACCAGTCCCACGATCGCGAAGGACAGGAATCCGTGCAGGACCATCAGCAGGTTTCGCAGCATGCCAGCCTTCCCGCGCCGCCGGTCAGGGACCCGCTGCAGCGCAGATTGTTGCAAACTCCCCGGCCTGCAGCGATGCACCGCCGACCAGACCACCATCCACATCGGGCATCGCGAACAGCTCCGCGGCGTTCGCCGCCTTGACGCTGCCCCCGTACAGGATCCTGAGGGAAGCGGCGATTGTAGCATCACTCGCCGCAATCCGGCCCCGGATCAGCGCGTGCACTTCCTGGGCCTGGCCGGCTGATGCGGTGCGTCCCGTACCGATGGCCCAGACCGGCTCGTAGGCGACCACGGCCCCGGCGAAGGCGGCGACCCCGGCCACCTGCAGCACGACATCGACCTGGCGCGTGACCACGGCCGGCATGGCCCCACTCTCGCGCTCGGCCAGTGACTCACCAACGCACAGGATCGGCACCAGGCCGTGGCGCTGCGCCGCGACGAACTTGCGGGCCACCAGCGCATCGTCCTCGCCGTACAGGGAGCGGCGCTCCGAATGGCCGACGATCACGTAGCTGCAGCCGACGTCGGCGAGCATTGCCGCCGACACCTCGCCGGTATGCGCACCGCTCTCCTCCGCACAGACGTCCTGTGCACCGAGGCCGATGGCGGCGCCGCCCGCGCGGCGAGCGATCTCGGACAGATAGACGAACGGCGGGCAGACGATCACTTCCGCGCCGCCGGCTCCCGCCCGCAGCGCGACCAGCTCATCGACCAGGCGGCCGGATTCAGCCAGGCTGCCGTGCATCTTCCAGTTGCCGGCCACCAGCGCACGCCGCATCCGCAGGTTCCTCCGGAAAAAATGGGCGGGCAAGGATACGCGGCCGGGCCGCCGGGATCAATTCTCGTCGCGGCTCGCGCCGGCGGCCACGGCCGCTTCGACCGCCTGGGCGATCGCGGTGACGTGTCGGCCCACGGCCTGGGCATCCTCGCCCTCGACCATCACCCGGATCACCGGCTCCGTGCCCGAGGCCCGCAGCACGACCCGGCCGCGTCCGGCCAGCGAGCGTTCGACCGCGCTGACCGCCGCGCTGACGCCGGGATCCGCGCCGGCGTCGAATCGCCGCGCGACGCGGACGTTGATCATCTGCTGCGGCAGCCGGGTCATGCCCGCCGCGAGTTCGGCCAGGCTCTTGCCGGTCTGCTTCATCACCGCGAGCACCTGCAGCGCGACGATCAGGCCGTCTCCCGTCGTCGTATGCTCGAGGCACAGAAGGTGGCCCGAGGTCTCCCCGCCCAGCGCGCCACCATGCCGGTGCAGCAGCTGCAGCACGTGGCGGTCACCGACGGCCGCGCGCAGGAACGGGACCCCGAGCTGCCCCAACGCAAGTTCGAGGCCCATGTTGCTCATCACGGTGCCGACCACCGGCCCGCGCAGCGTGCCGGCCGCGAGCCCGGCGCGCGCCAGCACGTACAGCAGCTGGTCGCCGTCCACGACCCGTCCGAGATGGTCCACCATGACGACGCGATCGCCATCACCGTCGAGCGCGATGCCGGCATCCGCACGCACGCCGGCGACGGTCAGCTTGAGCAGCTCCGGCTGCGTGGACCCGCAACCATCGTTGATGTTGCGTCCGTTCGGCGAACAACCGATAGGAATGATCTCGGCGCCGGCATCCGCGAGCACGCGTGGCGCGACCTTGTAGGCGGCTCCATTCGCGCAGTCGATCACCAGCTTCAACCCCTGCAGGGTCATGCCGGCCGGCAGCGTCCCGGCGCAGAATGCCTGGTACAGCACGCGCTCGCGGTCGACCCGCGAAGCGCGCCCGAGCGCGGCCGACTCGAGCGTGAGCGCCGGCTCGTCGAGGTGCGACTCGATGCGCTCCTCGATCTCGTCCGCGAGCTTGCCGCCGCTGCGGTCGAAGAACTTGATGCCATTGTCGTCGTAGGGATTGTGCGAGGCGCTGATCACGGTGCCGAAGTCACAGTTCAGTCGCTGTACCATGTAGGCGATGCCCGGCGTCGGCAGCGGCCCCACCAGCAGCACGTCGACGCCGGCCGCGACGAAACCGGCCTCGAGGGCCGACTCGAACATGTAGCCGGACAGGCGCGTGTCCTTGCCGACCAGCACGCGACCGCCCGCGGGCGCGAGCACGCGCGCGGCCGCGCCGGCCAGCCGCAGCGCGAACTCCGCGGTCATCGGGTGGGTGCCGACCCGGCCGCGGACCCCGTCAGTACCGAAATACCTTCTGCTCATCCCACCCTTCCCTGCACGCCGGCAAACCCCGCGGCAACTTTCACGGCATCCACTGTAGGGCCAACGTCGTGCGCGCGCACGATTCGTGCGCCGCCCAGAATCGCCAGCACCGCCAGCGCGAGGCTGCCCGGGAGGCGCTCATCGACGCCACGGCCGGTCAGCTGGCCGACCATCGACTTGCGCGACATCCCCACCAGCACCGGCAGGCCATCGGCCGCCAGCTCCGGCAGCCGCCGCAGCAGCTCGAGATTGTGCGCGAGCGCCTTGCCGAAGCCAAACCCCGGGTCCACGACCAGCCGGGAGGCGGGAATGCCAGCTGCCACGCAGGCGGCCACCCGCCCGCGCAGGAACTCGCGTACCTCCCCGGTGACGTCGGCATAGGCAGGATCCCGCTGCATGCCGCGCGGCTGGCCCTGCATGTGCATCAGGCATACCGCTGCCCCGCTCCCGGCGACCGCCGCGAGCGCGCCCGGTTCGCGCAGGGCGGCGACGTCGTTGATCATCGCGGCACCGGCAGCCACGGCCGCGCGCATCACGACCGGATGGCGCGTATCGACCGACACCGGGACCGCCACGCGTGCGACCAGGTCCTCGAGCACCGGGATCACGCGCCGCAGTTCCTCGTCCACCGGCACGGGCTCGGCGCCCGGTCGCGTGGATTCGCCGCCGATGTCAATGAATGCCGCACCCTCGTCGACCATGCGCAAGGCATGCGCGACCGCCGCGGCCCGGGTGGCATGCCGGCCGCCATCGGCAAACGAATCCGGCGTCAGGTTCAGCACCCCCATCACGACTGGCGTCGCGAGGTCGAGCACGTGGCTGCCGCAATGCAACTGCATCGGCGCGGCGCCCGGACCGGACTCAGGTCTGGCTGGCGGGGGGGCCGATCACCGGCTCGGACGGCGGGGCCGCGGCAGCCCGGCCACCGGAGGCGCCGCTCTCCTCCCAGTCCTGCGGTTCGCGCGGTGCGCGACCTTCCATGATGTCCCGGATCTGGTGCTCGTCGATCGTCTCGAATCGGATCAGCGCCGCCGCCATCGTGTCGAGCTTGTCACGGTTGTCGATCAGGATCTGGCGCGCCTGGCCGTAAGCCGTGTCGATCACGCGGCGGATCTCCTCGTCGATCACGTGCGCGGTCACGTCGGAGACCTGCTTGTGCTGGGTCACCGAGCGGCCCAGGAAGACCTCGCCGGCATCCTCCATGTAGGACAGCGGGCCGAGCTTGTCGGACAGGCCCCACTTGGTGACCATGTTGCGCGCGAGATTCGTCGCCCGCTCGATGTCATTGGCGGCACCGGTGGTCACGGAATCCGGGCCGAAGCGCAGTTCCTCGGCGATGCGCCCGCCGAACAGGCTCGCAATCTGGTTCTGCAGGCGCCGCCGGCTGTAGCTGTAGCGATCCTCCTCGGGCAGGAACATCGTCACGCCGAGCGCGCGCCCACGCGGGATGATCGTGACCTTGTACACCGGGTCGTGCTCCGGCAGGCTCATGCCGACGATCGCATGCCCGGCCTCGTGGTAGGCGGTATTGAGCCGTTCCTGCTCGCTCATCACCAGCGAGCGGCGCTCGGCGCCCATCATGATCTTGTCCTTGGCGCGCTCGAACTCCTCCATCGTGACAAAGCGCCGGTTGGCACGCGCCGCGAACAGCGCCGCCTCGTTGACCAGGTTCATCAGGTCCGCGCCAGAGAAGCCCGGCGTGCCGCGCGCGATGATCGCGGGGCGCACGTCCTCGGAGACCGGCACCTTGCGCATGTGGACCTTGAGGATCTGCTCGCGCCCGCGCACGTCCGGCAGCGGCACCACGACCTGGCGGTCGAAACGGCCGGGCCGCAGCAGGGCCGGATCGAGCACGTCCGGCCGGTTGGTGGCGGCGATGACGATGACGCCCTCGTTGCCCTCGAAGCCGTCCATCTCCACCAGCAGCTGGTTCAGCGTCTGCTCGCGCTCGTCATGGCCGCCGCCGAGGCCCGCGCCGCGGTGGCGGCCAACCGCGTCGATCTCGTCGATGAACACGATGCACGGCGCATGCTTCTTGGCCTGCTCGAACATGTCGCGTACCCGCGAGGCACCGACACCGACGAACATCTCGACGAAATCCGAGCCGGAGATCGTGAAGAACGGCACCTTGGCCTCGCCGGCGATCGCGCGCGCCAGCAGCGTCTTGCCGGTACCCGGCGCGCCGACCATCAGCACGCCCTTGGGAATCTTGCCACCCAGCTTCTGGAACTTGGACGGATCCTTCAGGAAGTCGACGATCTCGCTGACCTCCTCCTTGGCCTCGTCCACGCCGGCCACGTCGGCGAAGGTCACGCTGACCTGGTCCTCGGACAGCAGCCGCGCGCGGCTCTTGCCGAAGGACATCGCGCCGCGCCCGCCGGCGCCGCCCTGCATCTGGCGCATGAAATAGATCCACACGCCGATCAGCAGCAGGATCGGGAACGAGGACACGAACAACTGCATCAGGAACGACTGGCGCTCCGGCGGCGCGGCGTCGAACATCACGTTCTGGCGCTGCATCAGCCCGATCACCGCTGAATTGTCGGTCTCCGGGTTGTAGGTCACGTACTGGTCGCCGCTGGCCCGCACGCCGGTGATCATGTCGCCGCGGAAGGTGGCGGTACGGATCGAGCCGGACTCGACCTCGGTGAGGAACTGGGAGTACTTCAGCGGCTCGGGCGCACTGGCGCGCTGGCCGAAGTTGGAGAATACCGCGAGCAGTACGATCGCGATGATCACCCAGAGGACGATGTTGCGGGTCAGGTCGTTCAAGGAGCCACTCCTGGCGCGATTACCGGCGCGGGCCACCGGTGGAAATTCGACCGCGGCGTCAATGCCTGCCTGGACATTACTACTCCCGGCGGTTCCTCGCCACCAGATACGTCTCGGCACTGCGCTGGCGCGAGGCCGCGGGCTTGCGGATCCTCACGCTGGCGAAGCGGCGGCGCGCATCGGCGAGCAACGCGTTGAAACCAGCGCCCTGGAAGACCTTCATCAGCAGCGCGCCGCCCGGGGCCAGAATATGACCAGCGAAACCGAGGGTGAGTTCACCGAGTTCCTCGGCCCGGGCCTGATCCACGACATCCACACCGGTCATGTTGGGGGCCAGGTCGGACATTACAAGGTCCACCGGCCGCCCGCCGAGCAGCGCTTCGAGCCTGACCACCGTCTCCGGATCGCGGAAGTCCCCCTGCAGGAAGCTCACCCCGGGCAGTTCGTCCATCGGCAGCAGGTCGAGCGCGACGACCAGCCCGCGGGCGCCGAGTACGCGGGCCGCGTACTGGCTCCAGCCACCGGGTGCGGCGCCGAGATCCACGACGACCCGACCGGGCGCGAGCAGGCGCTCGAGGCGGTCGATCTCCTCGAGTTTGAAGGTCGCGCGCGAGCGCGCGCCCTGCATGCGAGCCCGCTGGACGAATGGATCGGCGAAGTGCTCCTGCAGCCAGCGGCCGCTCGAACGGCTGCGGCGACTCATCGGCAGCCTCCGGCGGGACGCCGGCCTATAATGCGCGGATGCCGCTCAGCGACCACCAGCGCAAGTACCTGCGACGCCTCGGCCATGCGCTGCGACCCGTCGTGCTCATCGGACAACGCGGCCTGACCGACAACGTGCAGGCGGAGTTCGCGCGCGCGCTGCATGACCATGAACTGATCAAGGTGCGGGCCCGCATCGGTGGCCGCGACGAACGTCGGGAGACCCTGGCGCGGATGGCGGCGGCTGCTGGCGCCGAACTGATCCATGAGATTGGAAATGTAGGTTTGTTCTACAAGAAAAACAATAAGTTAAAGAATATTCTTCTTCCAGATTCTTGATATCGGATGGCAGGCCCAGTCACTCGAACCGCAGTTCGAGGACTTCGTAGACCCGCTTGCCTCCGGGCGCCAGCACCTCGACCTCGTCACCGACCGACTTGCCGATCAGGGCCCGGGCAATCGGTGAGTTGATCGAAATCAGTCCCTGGCGGATGTCGGCCTCGTCGTCACCGACAATCTGGTAGCTGACCTCGGGACCGCCGTCCACCGCCGCGAGTTGCACCGTCGCGCCGAACACGACCCGGCCCGATCCGGCCAGGGTCGCCGGATCGATGACCTGGGCATCGCCGAGCCGGAACTCGATCTCCTTGATGCGCCCCTCGATGAAGCTCTGCTGCTCGCGGGCCGCGTGATATTCGGCGTTCTCGGACAGGTCGCCATGCGAGCGGGCCTCGGCGATCGCGCGGATCGCGGCGGGCCGGGCCTCAGACTTGAGCCGGCGCAGCTCGGCGCGCAGCTTCTCGGCACCACGCAGCGTGATCGGCGCCCTCATGACCAGACCACCTCCCGGTGCAGGTCCTGCAACCGGTTGACGTCCAGGTCCTCGAGGTGGTCGAGTGCCTCGCAGGTGGCGTGGGCCGCCGCGACCGTCGTGTAGTAGGTCACGCGTCGCAGCTCGGCCTCCCGGCGGATCGAGCGGGACTCGCGGATCGCGCGCTTGCCCTCGGTCGTGTTGACGATCAGGTCGAACTCATCGTTCTTGATCATGTCGACGATGTTGGGCCGGCCCTCGCTCACCTTGAGCGCGCGACGGCAGGGAATGCCCGCAGCGGCCAGCGCAGTCGCGGTCCCCAGGGTCGCGACCAGCTCGAAGCCGCGGGCGTCCAGCCGGCGCGCGATTTCGACGACGCTGTCCTTGTCGCGGTCGCGGACCGACAGCAGGCAGACGCCCCGGGTCGGCAGCCGCACGCCGCTCGCGGCCTGGGACTTGGCGTAGGCCTCGCCAAAGGTGCGACCCGTACCCATCACCTCGCCGGTGGACTTCATCTCCGGGCCCAGGATCGGATCGGCTTCCGGGAACTTGCTGAACGGGAACACCGCCTCCTTGACCGAAAAGAAGGGCGGCACCCGCTCGACCAGCGCATCGAGTTCGGCCAGCCGGCGGCCGGCCATGACCCGCGCCGCAATCTTGGCGAGCGGCAGTCCGGTCGCCTTGGAGACGAAGGGCACGGTCCGCGAGGCGCGTGGATTGACCTCCAGCACATGCACGGCCCCATTCTGGATCGCGAACTGCACGTTCATCAGCCCGACGACTTCGAGCCCGAAGGCGAGCTTGCGGGTCTGCGCGCGCAGCTCATCCTGCATGGCTGGCGACAGACTCGCCGGCGGCAGCGAGCAGCTCGAGTCGCCGGAATGGACACCAGCCTGCTCGACATGCTCCATGATGCCGCCGATCAGCACGTCGTGGCCGTCGCAGACCGCATCGACGTCGACCTCGGTCGCGACATCCAGGAAGCGGTCGAGCAGCACCGGGCTGTCGTTCGAGACCCGCACGGCTTCCTTCATGTACTGGCGCAGGTCGTCCTCCTCGTAGACGATCTCCATCGCGCGCCCGCCGAGCACGTACGACGGCCGGACGATCAGCGGATAGCCGACCTCGCGCGCGAGCACCAGCGCGCGCTCCTCGTCGCGCGCGGTCGCGTTCGCGGGCTGGCGCAGCTCGAGCCGCCGCAGCAGCTGCTGGAAGCGCTCGCGGTCCTCGGCCACGTCGATCGCATCCGGACTCGTGCCGATGATCGGCGCACCGGCGGCGGCCAGCGCGCGGGCGAGCTTCAGCGGCGTCTGGCCGCCGAACTGGACGATGACACCGACCGGCTGCTCGCGGCCGATGATCTCCATGACGTCCTCGAAGGTCAGCGGTTCGAAGTACAACCGGTCCGAGACGTCGTAGTCCGTGGATACGGTCTCCGGGTTGCAATTGACCATGATGGTCTCGAAGCCGTCTTCGCGCAGCGCCAGCGCCGCATGCACGCAGCAGTAGTCGAACTCGATGCCCTGGCCGATCCGGTTCGGGCCGCCACCGAGGATCATGATCTTGCGGCGGTCGGTCGGCGCGGCCTCGCATTCCTGCTCGTAGGTCGAATACAGGTAGGCGGTCGAGGTCGCGAACTCCGCGGCACAGGTATCAACGCGCTTGTACACCGGGTGCACGCCGCAGGCGAGACGGCGCGCCCGGACCCGCGCCTCCGGTGCGTCCAGCGCGCGGGCGAGCGCGGCATCGGCGAAACCCTTGCGCTTCAGCGCCAGCAGCCGGTCCACCGTCAGTGCCGTCATGCCCTCGCTGGCGACCTGCTGCTCCTCGCGGACCAGGTCCTCGACCTGGGCGAGGAACCACGGATCGATCGCGGACTCCGCCGCCACGCGCGCAAGCGACCAGCCGGCGCGGAACGCGTCGGCCACGTAGCGGATGCGATCGGCGCCCGCATGGCGCAGTTCCTCGGCGACCCGCAGCTCACCATCCTCATCGAGCGGCAGCTCCAGGATCGGCGTCAAGCCGTCGCAGCCGGTCTCGAGGCTGCGCAGCGCCTTCTGCAACGACTCCTGGAAGGTGCGACCGATCGCCATCGCCTCGCCGACCGACTTCATCTGGGTGGTCAGGCGCGGATTGCTGCCCGGGAACTTCTCGAAGGTGAAGCGCGGAATCTTGGTGACCACGTAGTCGATCGTCGGCTCGAACGAGGCCGGCGTCGCGCCGCCGGTGATCTCGTTCTTCAGCTCGTCGAGCGTGTAGCCGACCGCCAGCTTGGCCGCGACCCGCGCGATCGGGAAGCCGGTGGCCTTGGAAGCCAGCGCCGAGGACCGCGACACGCGCGGGTTCATCTCGATCACCAGCAGGCGGCCGTCGGCTGGATTGACCGCAAACTGCACGTTCGATCCGCCGCACTCGACGCCGACCTTGCGCAGCACGGCGATCGAGGCGTCGCGCATGCGCTGGTATTCCTTGTCGGTCAGCGTCTGCGCCGGTGCCACCGTGATCGAATCGCCGGTGTGCACGCCCATCGGGTCGAGGTTCTCGATCGAGCAGACGATGATGCAGTTGTCCTTGCGGTCCCGCACCACCTCCATCTCGAATTCCTTCCAGCCGAGCACCGACTCCTCGATCAGCACCTCGCCAGTCGGCGAGGCGTCGAGGCCGCGCTGCACGATCTCCTCGAACTCCTCGCGATTGAAGGCGATGCCGCCACCGGAGCCGCCGAGCGTGAACGAGGGCCGGATCACCGTCGGGAAGCCCACCTCGCCCTGGACCGCGAGCGCCTCGTCGAGGCCGTGGGCGATGTACGAACGCGGGCACTCGAGCCCGATCGAGCGCATCGCGTTGCGGAACAGTTCGCGATCCTCGGCCATGTCGATGGCATCGCGGGAAGCCGCGATCAATTCGACGCCGAACTTCTCGAGCACGCCCTCGCGCACCAGGTCGAGCGCGGCATTCAGCGAGGTCTGGCCGCCCATCGTCGGCAGCAGCGCATCCGGCCGTTCCTTCTCGATGATGCGCGCGATCGTGCGCCACTCGACCGGCTCGATGTAGATCGCGTCGGCCATCTCCGGGTCGGTCATGATGGTCGCCGGGTTCGAGTTGACCAGGATGACGCGGTAGCCCTCCTCGCGGAGCGCCCGGCAGGCCTGCGCGCCCGAATAGTCGAACTCGCAGGCCTGGCCGATGATGATCGGCCCGGCGCCGATGATCAGGATGCTCTCGATATCGGTGCGCTTCGGCATGGTCAGCCCGCCGCCGGTTCACCGGCGGCCTGCAGGCGTTGCTGCCGCTGCAGGCGCCGCATCATCAGCCAGCCGAAATGCCCGAACAGCGGCCGCAGGTCGTGCGGACCCGGACTCGCCTCCGGATGGCCCTGGAAGCCGAACGCCGGGCGGTCCGTGCGGGCGATGCCCTGCAGCGAGCCGTCGAACAGCGAACGGTGGGTGGCCCGCAGGCACGCCGGCAGCGAGGCCTCGTCGACCGCGAAACCATGGTTCTGGCTGGTGATCAGCACGCGTCCGGCCGCCAGGTCCTGGACCGGGTGATTGGCCCCGTGGTGACCGAACTTCATCTTGACCGTGCGCCCGCCGCTCGCCAGCGCCAGCAGCTGGTGGCCGAGGCAGATGCCGAACACCGGAATGTCGGTCTCGAGGAAGCGCCGGATCGCCTCGATCGCGTAGACGCAGGGTTCGGGATCGCCGGGACCGTTCGACAGGAAGATCCCGTCCGGCGCGAGTGCCAGCACCTCGGCGGCCGGCGTCTCGGCCGGCACGACCGTCGCGCGGCAGCCGTGGTCCGCCAGCAGCCGCAGGATGTTGCGCTTGATGCCGAAGTCATAGGCCACCACGTGCAGGCGCGAGCCCGGCCGCAGGACCCGTCCCGTTTCGCGCCCGATGCTGCCGTCGTTCCACTGGTAGGACTCGCGGACCGAAACGACCCGGGCGAGGTCCATGCCCTTCAGTCCCGGAAAACGCCGCGCCAGCTGCACCGCGGTGGCCGGATCGGGGTCGCCACCCGCCATGATGCAGCCCGCCTGCGCGCCCTTCTCCCGCAGGATCCGGGTCAGCTTGCGGGTATCGATACCCGCAATGGCCACGGTACGGCCTTCGGCCAGAAACCCGCTGAGCGACTGGCTCGCGCGCCAGCTCGAGTGCGCGAGCGGCAGGTCGCGGATCACCAGGCCGGCCGCGTGGACCGCATCCGATTCGAGGTCCTCCGGCGTCACGCCGGTGTTGCCGATGTGCGGGTAGGTCAGGGTGACGATCTGGCGGCTGTAGGAGGGGTCGGTCAGGATCTCCTGGTAGCCCGTCATCGCGGTATTGAATACGACCTCGCCGGTGGTATTGCCGGGCGCTCCGATGGAGACGCCTGAAAACACCGTGCCGTCCTCGAGGGCGAGCACCGCGGGCGTGGCTGTCACCGATTCCTTACTCCATTTTCCGGGCCCGGGGCCCTGCCGGAGCAGGGCGCAGGCCGCTGGCAGATGGAGCCACCGGACTCCACCCGCCAAGCATTGTTCACATTCAAAGGGGGCCGCAACCCGGGCGGGAATTGTACTAGATGCCCAGCACGTCCGCCATGCCGTAGAGCCCCGGGGGGCGGCCGATCAGCCACCGCGCCGCGGCCAGTGCGCCGTGCGCGAAATTCATCCGGTCGGTCGCGCGATGCACCAGCTCGAGGGTCTCACCCACGCCGGCGAACAGTACCCGGTGCTCACCGACGAGGTCGCCGCCGCGCAGGCTCGCGAAGCCGATCGTCCCGGGAGTCCGCTCGCCGGTCCGGCCGACCCGGCCATAGACCGCGAGTTCCGCCAGGGCACGATCGCGCGCACCGGCGGCGATCTCACCCAGCCGGAGCGCCGTCCCGGAGGGTGCATCGGCCTTGTGGCGGTGATGCGCCTCGAGAATCTCGATGTCGTAGCTCTCCGGCAGGGCTGCGGCAGCCTGCCCGACCAGCCCGAACAGCAGGTTGACCCCCAGCGACATGTTGGGCGCGACCAGCACCGGCAAGGTCGCGCTCGCCCGACGGATGGCCGCATGCTGTTCCGCCTCCAGCCCGGTGATGCCGATGACGACCGGAATGCCGAGTGCGGTGACCGCCGCCAGGTTGTCCGCGAGCGCCGCCGGCAGCGTGAAGTCGATGGCGACCTCCGCACCGGCCAGCGCGATGCGCCGGTCCGCGGTGATCTCGACGGCAACGGGTCCAGTCTCGGCAACGTCGCCGGCATCGCGGCCCAGGGCCACACTGCTCGCGGAGGCCAGCGCGCCGCTCAGCACGAGGTCCCCGGCTTCACGCAGCGCGCGCACCAGGCAGCGCCCCATGCGACCACTGACGCCCAGTACCGCGACGTTGGTCATGTCAGCTCCCCATGCGGCTGAAAAACTGCCGGACACCCTCGAGCCAGGAGCGCTCGCGCGGGTTGTGGCTGCGGGTGTCCGCGGCCATTGCGGCCTCGAACTTCCGCAACAGGGCCTTCTGCTCGTCACTGAGATTCACCGGGGTCTCGATCACGACGCGGCAGAACAGGTCCCCGGTGGCGCCGCCGCGGACCGGCCGTACACCCTTGCCGCGCAGCCGGAACACCCGCCCGGACTGCGTCTCGGCGGGTACCTTGATGATGGCGTGTCCCTCGAGTGTGGGCACGTCGACGCTGCCGCCGAGCGCCGCGGTAGCAAAGCTGACCGGCACCTCGCAGGACAGGTGTGCGCCGTCGCGCTCGAAGATCGGATGCTCGCGCACCGCGATCTCGACATACAGGTCGCCAGGAGGGCCGCCATTGCGCCCCGCCTCGCCCTCGCCGGCCAGACGGATCCGGTCGCCCGTGTCCACCCCGGCCGGCACCTTCACGGACAACCGCTTGGGGGTCCGGACCCGGCCCTGGCCGGCACAGCTGGCGCAGGGCTTCTCGATCACCGTACCGCGGCCGCGGCAACGCGGGCAGGTCTGCTGAACCGAGAAGAATCCCTGGCTGACCCGCACCTGGCCGGCACCGTTGCAGGACTCGCATTTCACGGGGGGGTGGCCCTTGGCCGCCCCGCTGCCGGTGCATTCCTGGCAGTCCGCCGTGGTCTGGAAGTCGATTTCGGTCGTCGTACCGAACACCGCCTGCTCGAGGTCGAGCGCGAGTTCGTAACGCAGGTCGGCACCGCGGTAGACGTTGGACCGTCCGCCGCGCCTGCGGCCACCGCCACCGCCGCCGCCGAAAATGTCACCGAAGACGTCGCCGAAGATGTCGCCGAAGGCCTCGGCCCCGCCTGGGCCCGCCCCGGCCCCGCGCGCCGCGTCGAGGCCCGCGTGCCCGAACTGGTCGTAGGCAGCCCGCTTCTGCGCGTCGGTCAGGACCTCGTAGGCCTCCTTCGCTTCCTTGAAGCGCTCTTCGGCCTCCGCATCGTCCGGATTGCGGTCCGGGTGGTATTTCATCGCCAGGCGCCGGTACGCCTTGCGAATGGCGTCCTCGGCCGCGTTCCGGGCAACCCCCAGCACCTGGTAGTAGTCACGTTTCGACATATCGCTCCGCACGCAGGGCCGCCGGGCGACCCGATGTCACCCGGCGGCCGGCGAATCGTCGCATACGGCCGTCAGTTCGGCTTGGGTCCTTTCGACTTGACCTCCTCGAACTCGGCGTCGAGCACGTCCTCCTGGCCCTTGCCGCCACCATCGGCGGCGCCCGCCGTGGCCGACTCGCCCGGCTGCGGCGCCTCGGCCTGGTAGGCGCGCTGCACGACCGGGGCACTGGCCTGCGCCAGCGCCTCGGCCTTGCGCTCGATCGCATCCTTGTCGTCACCCTTCAGGACCGTGCGCAGGTCGCCGGCCGCAGCCTCGATCGCCACCCGCTCCTCGCCGCTGACCTTGTCGCCGAGATCCTTCAACGACTTCTCGGTCGCGTGCAGCAGCGCATCCGCCCGGTTGCGGGTCTCAGCCAGCTCGCGGAAATGCTTGTCTTCAGCGGCATGGGCCTCGGCATCGTTGATCATCTTCTTGATTTCGTCCTCGGACAGGCCGCTCGAAGCCTTGATGACGATCTTCTGCTCCTTGCCGGTGGCCTTGTCCTTCGCCGACACATGCAGGATGCCGTTCGCGTCGATATCGAAGGTGACCTCGATCTGCGGCAGGCCACGCGGCGCCGGTGGGATATCGGACAGGTCGAACTTGCCGAGCGAACGGTTATCAGACGCCCGGTCGCGCTCGCCCTGCAGCACGTGGATCGTCACGCCGGTCTGGTTGTCGTCGGCCGTCGAGAACACGTTCGTCGCCTTGGTCGGGATCGTGGTGTTCTTCTCGATCAGTCGCGTCATCACGCCACCGAGGGTCTCGATGCCGAGCGACAGCGGCGTCACGTCGAGCAGCAGCACGTCCTTGACGTCGCCGGCGAGCACGCCGCCCTGGATCGCCGCACCGACCGCGACCGCCTCGTCCGGGTTGACGTCCTTGCGCGGCTCCTTGCCGAAGAAGTCCTTGACCGCTTTCTGCACCATCGGCATGCGGGTCTGGCCGCCGACCAGGATCACCTCGTCGACCTCGCCGATCGCGAGCCCGGCGTCCTTCAGCGCGACGCGGCAGGGCTCGATCGTGCGCTGCACCAGATCCTCGACCAGCGACTCGAGCTTGGCTCGCGTCAGCTTGAGCGTCAGGTGCTTCGGCCCGGAGGCATCGGCCGTGATGTAGGGCAGGTTGATCTCGGTCTGCTGTGCCGAGGACAGCTCGATCTTGGCTTTCTCGCCCGCCTCGCGCAGGCGCTGTACCGCCAGCGGGTCGGTGCGGACATCGACCCCGCTCTCCTTCTGGAACTCGGTCGCGATGTAGTCGATCACGCGCCGGTCGAAGTCCTCGCCGCCCAGGAAGGTGTCACCGTTCGTGGACATCACCTCGAACTGGCGCTCGCCGTCCACGTCGGCGATCTCGATGATCGAAATGTCGAAGGTGCCGCCGCCGAGGTCATACACGGCAATCTTGCGGTCGCGGCCCTTCTTGTCCATGCCGTAGGCCAGTGCCGCCGCCGTCGGCTCGTTGATGATGCGCCGGACGTTCAGGCCGGCGATGCGCCCGGCATCCTTGGTCGCCTGGCGCTGCGCGTCGTTGAAGTAGGCCGGCACCGTGATCACCGCGTCGGTCACGGCCTCACCGAGGTAGTCCTCGGCGGTCTTCTTCATCTTCATCAGCACGCGGGCCGAGATCTCCGGCGGGGCCATCTTCTTGCCCTGGGCCTCCAGCCACGCGTCGCCGTTGTCGGCGCGCACGATCTTGTAGGTCTCGAGCGGAATATCCCGCTGCACGACCGCGTCCTCGTGGCGGCGCCCGATCAGGCGCTTGACCGCATGGAAGGTGTTCTGCGGGTTGGTGACCGCCTGGCGCTTGGCCGGCTGCCCGACCAGCACCTCGCCGTCCTTGGTGAAAGCGATGACCGACGGGGTCGTGCGGTCACCCTCGCTGTTCTCGATGACCTTGGACGTGCCGCCCTCCATCACCGCGACGCAGGAATTGGTCGTACCGAGGTCAATGCCGATGATCTTGCCCATTGCGTTGGCTCCGTAAATCGGTGTCTGGACTGAATCGGGAAATGGGGTCGCGACGGTGTGGTTTCAACCGCCCGCAGCCGGATCGGGGGCCCGGGCGACGATGACCCGGGCCGGCCGCAACAGGCGGCCGTTCAGGACGTAGCCCTTCTGCGCGACCTGCAGGACAGTATCCGGCGCCAGCTCGGCGGTCGGCTGGATGGCCATGGCTTCATGCAGCTGCGGGTCGAAGGGCTGGCCGGACGGATCGATCTCGCTGATGCCGGCGCGCTCGAAGGCCTTCAGCAGCAGCCGCAGCGTCGCCCGCTGGCCCTCGACCAGGGTCGCGGCATCGGCCCCATTCGCTGCGCTGAGCGCGAGCCCGAGGCTGTCCAATACCGGCAGCAGCTCCGCGGCCAGGCGCTCGGCGCCAAACTGCCGGGCGCCCTCGACCTCGCGGGCTGCCCGCTTGCGGTAGTTGTCGAGTTCGGCGACCGCGCGCAGGTACGCTGCCCAGTTCTCGCTGGCGCGGGCCTCGGCCGCGGCCAGCCGTTCCTCCGGCGTCCCGGCACCAGCGGGCGGCGCGGATTCCTCCGTACCTGCGGCGGTGCCCGCCACCTGTGAATCGGTTTCTGTCATCCGGATGGGCTCCAGTTACTGGCGGGCAGGGACGGCTCGCGGGCCGCCCGCCCCGGGGAACGCAGTCTTGGGGATCAGCCGCGCGGATTCAAGGCCGACCCGAGCATCCGGGCGGCAATATCCACCACCGGGATCACGCGCTCGTAGGCCATCCGGGTCGGTCCGATCACGCCCACGACGCCGACGACCTGCTCATCCACCGTGTAGGGTGCCGCCACGACGCTGCAGTCGTCGAGGATCTGGTAGCCGGACTCATGGCCGATGAAGATCTGCACCCCCTGCGCGTGCAGGCTCTGGTCGAGCAGGTGCAGGATATCGTTCTTCTCGTTGAAGGCCTCGAACAAGCGCCGCAGCCGCTCGACGTTCGACAGCCCCGCGAAACCCATCAGGTTGGTCTCGCCGGCGATCACCACGTCGGACTCCCGCTCCTGCGGCTGCAGCGCGAAGGCTCCCTGCGCCAGCGTGATCGCATCCAGCATCAGCCGGTTCATCTGCTCGCGGGTCTCCTGCAGCTGCGCGAGCAGCTGCGCACGCACCCCGGCGATCTGCTGGCCGCGGAACTGCTCATTGAGATGACGCGCCGCGCCGCGCAGTTCCTCGGCCGTGAAGTGGCGCTGCAGCTGCAGCACCCGGTTGTGCACCTCGTGTTCGTTGACGACCAGGATCGCCAGCACCCGGTTGCCGGAGAGGCCCAGAAACTCGATCTGCGACAGCTCGGCGTGGACCTCACGCGTGACGGTGACGACGCCGGCGAGCTGGGTCAGGCTGGACAGCAGCTGGGAAGCAGCCGTCACCAGCGCCTTGGAGTCGCCGGCCCGCATTTCCAGGCTGCGGCGCAGTTCGTCGAGCTCGGCAAGTTCCGGCGGCCGGTAGCGCAGCAAGGTGTCGACGAAGAACCGGTAGCCCTTGTCGGTCGGCACGCGCCCGGCCGAGGTATGCGGCGAAATGACGAAGCCGTGCTCCTCCAGGTCCGCCATCACATTGCGGATGGTCGCGGCGCTCAGGTTGAGCTGGGATTCCCGGGACAGCGTGCGCGAGCCGACCGGGAGTCCGTCACGGATATAGCTCTCGATCAGCGTGCGCAGCAGCTGTTGCGCCCGCTCACTCAGGGCATCCTCGCCGGGTCTCAGGGGCTCTGCCATAAGTATCTGTCAGATAAAGAAATACTTCCTTGCGGTCCGTCCATGGACGGAAACTAGCAACCACGGTCGGTCAGTGTCAAGGCGCATTCGCGGCGAGTAGCGGACCGCCACGTCCCGGCTGGCCGCCGCAACCGCCCGCGTGCTAAAAGGACCACCGCGCCATGCAGCAACGTTTCTCCCGGATCGCGTTGATCGGCAAAGTCGAGGATGCCCGCGTGGCGGACTCGATGAGCGCGCTCGCCCGGCATCTGCTCGATCGCGGCTGCAGCGTCAGTGCCGATGCTGCCGTCGGCCCCGCGCTGTTGCCGGAAGCGGTCGCGCGCCGGCCGGCCGGGACACTCACGGACGGCGCGGACCTCATTGTCGCGATCGGCGGCGACGGCACCATGCTCTACGCCGCCCAGCTCGCGATCGGGCGCGACCTCCCGCTGCTCGGCGTCAATCGCGGCCGGCTCGGCTTCCTGACCGATGTCTCGCCGGACCAGATGATCGAGAGCATCGACGCGGTGCTCGCGGGGCGCTTCAGCGCCGACCGGCGCCGGCTGCTCAGCGCGCGGCTGGTCCACGCCGACGGCGGCGGCCGGAGCTGCCAGGCGCTCAACGACGTGGTCGTGCGGCGCGACGAGGGCGGCCGCATGATCGAACTCGAGACCTGGATCGACGGCCTGTTCGTCAATGCGCACGGCGGCGACGGTCTGGTGATCGCGAGCTCGACCGGGTCCACGGCCTACGCGCTGTCCTGCGGCGGGCCCATCGTGCACCCGTCGCTCGACACCCTGGTGATCGCGCCGATTTCCCCGCATACGCTGAGCGATCGGCCGCTGGTGATCGGCCCGGCGAGCCGGCTCGAGGTCCGCCTCGTGACCCGGTCGGCGAGCCACGCGCAGATCACCGGGGACGGGCACCCGCTCGGCGAACTCGATGGCGGCGGCACGCTCGAGGTTGCGCTGTCGGGCGAGTTCGTGACGCTGCTGCATCCGCCCGGGCACGATTACTACCGCCTGCTGCGCTCCAAACTGCACTGGGGGCGCAGCGCCCGCAACGCCGCGGACCCCTGAGCTTGCTGGTCCATCTGCAGATCCGCGACCTCGCGATCATCGACGCCGTGGAGCTCGAGCTCGGCGCCGGACTCACGGCCCTGACCGGCGAAACCGGCGCCGGCAAGTCCATCCTGGTCGATGCGGTGCTGCTGGCGATTGGCGGCCGCGCCGGCGCCGACCTGTTGCGCCACGGCGCCGAGCGCGCGGAAGTCACCGCGACTTTCGACCTGCGCGGCAACACCGCTGCGCGTGCCTGGCTCGAGGAGCAGGCCCTGGCCGACGATGTGGAGGACCTGGTGCTACGCCGCGTGATCGGCGCCGATGGCCGCTCCCGGCAGTACATCAACGGCCAGACTTTTCCCGCACAGGCCGTGCGCGCGCTCGGCGACACGCTGATCGAGATCCACGGCCAGCAGGAATACCTGTCGCTGCAGCGGCGCGACGCGCAGCGCGATCTCGTCGATGGACACGGTGCCCTCGAGCCGCTGGCGGCGCCGGTGCGCGAGCTGGCTCGCGCCTGGCGCACGCTCGCCGCCGAGCGCGCCGGGCTCGCGAGCGCGGCGAGCGAGCGCGCTGGGCGCCTCGAGCTGCTGCGCTACCAGGTGCAGGAGCTCGAGGCGCTGGCACTCGCCGATGGCGAGGTCGAGACGCTGCTCGCGGAGCGCGCCCGTCATGCCAACCGCGGCCGGCTGGCCGAGGCCGGGCGCAACGCACTCGCGCTGGCCTTCGAGGGGGATGGCGCCGATGCCCATGCGCTGGCTGCACGCGCGGTGTCGCAGCTGCGCGCCGCGGCCGCGCTCGACCCCGGACTCGTCGAAGCGCTGCGCCTGCTCGAGGAGGCGGTCATCGGCCTCGGCGAGGCCGGTACCCGCCTCGCCGGGTGGCTCGAGGCACTCGATGCCGATCCAGCCCGCCAGGACCAGGTCGAGCGCCGGGTCGCGGCCCTCGAGGAACTCGCGCGCAAGCACCGCATCGCGGCGGCCGGACTGCCGCAGCGGCTCGTCGAGCTGCGCCAGGAGCTCGCAGCGCTGGAACAGTCCGGCGTGACGCTCGCCGATCTCGATCGACGGCTGGCCGAAACCAGCATGCGCTACCGCAGCGCCGCCGCCGCGCTCAGCACGGCACGCCGGCACAGCGCCACGGAGCTCGCCGCCAGCGTCACCAACCTGATGAAAGGCCTCGGCATGCCCGGCGGTCGTTTCGAGATCGCTGTTGAGCCGGCCGCGGATACGGATCCGGCGCCGGACGGTGTCGACCGCATTGAATTCCAGGTCAGTGCCAACCCCGGCCAGCCGGTGCGCCCGGTAGGGCGCGTGGCCTCGGGTGGCGAGCTGTCGCGCATCAGCCTCGCCGTGCAGGTCGCCGCCGCCGACCAGCGCGCGCAGGGCTGCATGATCTTCGACGAGGTGGATGCCGGCATCGGCGGCGGTGTCGCCGAGATCGTCGGCCGGCAGCTGCGCCGGCTCGGCGAACGCGGCCAGGTACTGTGCGTCACCCACCTGCCGCAGGTGGCGAGCCAGGCCCATCACCAGCTGCGCGTCGCGAAGCTGACGGACGGCCGCAGCACCCGGACGACCGTCGTGGCCCTCGGCGCCGATGAGCGCGTCGAGGAGCTGGCGCGCATGCTGGGTGGGGTCGCGATCACGCGCAAGGCGCGCGAGCACGCGCGCGAGATGCTGCGCGGCGCCGGGAGCGCCTGAGGACGCGGGTTCAGCTGTCGGTACGCCGGTGAGGGCAGTTCTTGCGCCGGCAGCGGCCGTACAGGATCAGGTTGTGTTCCTCGACCTGGAAACCGAGCTTCTTCGCGACGTCGAGCTGGCGGGACTCGATGCCGCAGTCGAGGAATTCCTCGACCTTGCCGCAGTCCATGCAGACGATGTGGTCGTGATGCTCGCCGCGGTTGAGTTCGAAGACCGCGGTGCCGCCCTCGAAGTGATGGCGCCGGACGAGGCTCGCGGCCTCGAACTGCGTCAGCACCCGATAGACCGTCGCCAGGCCGATGTCCTCGCCGTGCTCGAGCAGCTGGCGGTAAATGTCCTCGGCCGAGAGATGCACGGCGCTCGCGGCCAGGATCTCCAGGATCTTGATCCGGGGCAGCGTGACCTTGAGGCCCAGCTTGCGCAGATCGCTGCTTTCCACGGTCACGCTCCAGCCACCGCGTGCGGCGGCGATTCCGCTATGATGAGGGGCATTATCGCCCAGGACCCCTGACCATGCGACTGGCCCGACTGCGTACCCTCCTGGTTCCCCCGCTGGCACTGATCGTCGCCGGCTGCATCTATCGGATGGACATCCAGCAGGGCAACCTGCTCGACCGCGAACAGATCGACCAGCTCGAGGTCGGCATGACCCGCAGCCAGGTGCGATTCCTGCTCGGCACACCGATGGTCATCGACGTGTTCGACCCGGAGCGCTGGGACTACGCGTTCCGCTTCGAGCGCGGCAAGTCCGGCAAGGTCACGAAACGCCACCTGATCGTCTGGTTCGACGGCGACAAGGTCAAGCGCATCGAGGAACCGGATCCGGTCCCGGCGAAGGAATCAGCGGCCGCCGGCTGAATCCCGGCCCATCGTCCGGCCCTGCTTGGCGAGGCGCCGCCGGCGCTCGCGCGGATCCTCCACCAGCTGCCGCAGCACTTCGACGCGATCCCCGGCCCGCAGGGTCGCGCTGGCAGCGACGAGCTGGCCGAAGATGCCGAGGCCGCAGCGCGCCGGATCGAGATCCGGGTGCAGCGCCAGCACTCCGGACAGTGCGACCGCCGCGCCGGCGGTACAGCCGGACGGCACCTCCAGCGCAACCACGGTCTGGCGCCCGGGCTGCGCACAGGCGACCTCGATCGCGATCGTCTCAGCGGGCACGGAACACCGAGCGGGCGCGCTGGCCGAAGGCATCCACCATCTGGTTGCAGATGCCCTCGAAAGCCGTGCCCAGCGTCAGGGCCCCGAGCAGGCCCCGCGGCTGGAAACGGACGGTCAGCTCCGCCCGGCTGCCGGAGTCACCGATCGAATGAAAGTCCCAGCGCCCCTCGAGCAGGCTGAATGGCCCGTCCACGAGGCGCATGTCGACGGTGCGGTCCGGCACCAGCCGGTTGCGGGTCGTGAAGCTGCCGCGCACCAGTCCGCGCGCGAGCCCGAGCCGCACGGTCACGAATTCGCCCTCCTCCGCCAGCAGTTCGGAGGCCGTACACCACGGCAGGAACTCGGGATAGCGCGTCACGTCGGTGACCAGCCCGTACATCTGGCCGGCGGAATAGGGCAGCAACGCACTGCGTCGGACCTCGTGCATCGGCCGATTGTCTCCGAGCGCCGGCGCCCGGACAACCGCCCGCAGCAGATAGAATGCCCCGATGCCCGCACCCGCCGAACACGCCAGCACCATCGCCCTCAACCGCAAGGCGCGGCACGACTATTTCATCGAACAGCGTTTCGAGGCCGGGATCGCGCTGCAGGGCTGGGAGGTGAAGGCGCTGCGCGCCGGACGCCTGCAGATCGCCGAGGGCTACGTGCTGCTGAAGGACGGCGAAGCCTGGCTGGTCGGCGCGCACGTGTCGCCGCTGCCAACCGCCTCGACCCACCGGGTCCCGGATCCCACCCGCAGTCGCAAGCTGCTGTTGCACCGGCGCGAGATCGACGCGCTCGTCGGCGCGGTCGAGCGCAAGGGCGCGACGCTCGTGCCACTCGCGGTGTACTGGAAGAAGGGTCGCGCCAAGCTCGAGATCGGCCTCGCCCGCGGCAAGAAGCAGCACGACAAGCGCAGCGACCTGCGCGAGCGCGACTGGCAGCGCGAGAAGGCGCGGGTGATGAAAGCCAGCCGGCGCGGCTGAATCTGCTATACTTCGCTGGCAAATGGGGGCGATCGGCTTCGACGTGGGCTGCGAAACTCCAGATGCGTGCCGAGGTGCAGGCGACCTCGTAAATCAGCTTGCAAACTTTAGTTGCCAACGACGACAACTACGCTCTGGCGGCTTAATCCCGCCTAACCTCCGACTGGTCCGTGCCTGTGCGACCAAATCGGGGGACGCGCTCACAGGATCGCGGGACCGGTGTGCTCCGGGCTGGAACCGCTAAAACGCTCCTGAGCTGGCCCCAGGTTTTCCCCGCCCGCCGGGTAGCCTGAGGCGAGATCAATAGGCTGGATACGCACGTAGATTCTGTAGCGTAGGGCTTGCGGACGCGGGTTCGATTCCCGCCGCCTCCACCAATACTGAAGCCCCAACTGTTATCAGTTGGGGCTTTTTCTTGTCTGTTTGCGCCGGTTCCCGCGTGTTGCTGGGGGTTCCTGCGGAAGCCTGCGGACTTCGCCAGCCGCATGAACTGGCCGTTCCGGGCCACATTCCACTCTCTCCTGGACATTCCTCGCTCCGACCTCGCTCCCTGAAACTGGCCCGAAGTCCGCAAAGGCCGCAACGCAGGCCCATACAGATCAAAGGGTTACGCGCGGACGAATCAAGCGGTTGGATTGCAGCATTGGCTACCGGAGGGGACACGAGCATCTCCCTTGGAGTCATCGCACTTGCAGTTTGTCAGAAACTCGCATATATTTTCGTACATGAACACGACGACCAAGACCGCCGAGCTGATTCGCAAGCGCATCGAGGCGATGCCGATCGGGGAGCCTTTCACCCCAACGGCATTCCTGGAGTGCGGCACGCGTGCGTCCGTCGATCAGACCCTCTCCCGCCTCGTCAA
>SCUD01000098.1 GCA_004297335.1 Gammaproteobacteria bacterium | reverse complement strand
CCGTTTCCCGGGCTGTACGCACACGCGCTTCATCGACGGCCATCATCTGCAGCACTGGGCGCATGGTGGCGAAACGAAGCTCAGCAACCTGGTCTCGCTGTGCCGCTTCCATCACCGGCTGGTGCATGAGGGGCGAATCGCCGTCGAAGTGCTGGACGATGGCGCGCTGCGCTTCCAGCACAGTGACTGCCGGCCGATCGACAGTCCGCTGCGCGAGGGGCCGGGCCAGTCGGACTGGCTGCAGCTGGTCGCCGGCAACCAGGCGCGGGCCGTCGCCATCACGCCGCGGACGGCGCAGACCCTCTGGCTGGGAGAGCGGATGGATTACGGCATGGCCGTCGATCATCTGCTGTGGCTGGAGCGGCAGCGCGCGGCTGGCGGGTGAGGGGACGTTTCCGCGGAAACGTTTGACAGTGAGCGCAGCGCCGGCATGCGCTACTGCTGACCCAGCCTACTCTCTACAGCTGGAGAGGTGGTCGAGGTCCATGGGATCGCTCTCGACGTACTCACGGGCCGTCAGGTCATCAAGGGTCAGCACCATGCCTTGTACCTCGGCGAAGCGCCCGCTGGCTGGAACTCGCCTCAGCCAGTCCTCGAGGAGGATGTCCCACGTCCGCCCGCCGAAAGTTGCCTGGCTCTCATGCCGGATGAACCAGAACATGAGCTGGATGCTTCCGGAATCCCACGATGGCGTCGCCCGGATCCGGATCTCGCGCAGAGCTCGCAGTGCCCGACCCTCGTCGTTCCCCTTGCCGTGTTTGGTGGACAAGCGGTTCTTCAAAGGTCCGACGAACGACACGAAATCGTCGGGGAACGCGAATCGTGCCCGCTTGCGGGCGAGCGTGAGGGAAAGGCGGCGGGCATCATGGTCGTCACGGCACCCCGCTACCCGATTCCATTGGGCGACGACGGTCTTCTCCACCGTCATTACCCGGTCCAGATCCGCGACGAGGCGTAGATCCGAAACACCCCGGATGTGGGCGTAGTTCGGTCGGCGGCCACGCTCGATCTCGTCGAGAATGCTCTCGTCCACCTCGACCAGCGGACAGACCTCGATGAACGGCCGTTCCCCGCAGTTTCGGACGATATCGCACGTCTGGCTGAGAACGGCGAAGCCGCTAACGGCCCCTTCGGCGCTCTCTACTCCATTTGCGGCCGCGGTGACCGCCTCCTCCGTCAGTGGCGCGTCGGGTGCCATGCGGAAGACGAACCACTGCTCGCCAAGGACACAGTCACCCTGACGCCAATGCGTAAGTGCTTCATTGATTCTGGTCCGCCCGGCGGCATCAAGAGGTTCCACGCCGCTGGTTCCTCACGGTGCGGGCAATCCGGCCCCGGCCAAGGTCGCGATGCACGCGGTCCTGTTGCGCATCGACCAGGTCTTCCGGTGGCAGAGGCTCGCGGGCGGCCTTGGCCGCGGCACTCAGCTGGGCGAGCGCGGGTGCTGGTCGGCCAGCGCCGCACGCCAACATGGCGCGGGCTTGCTCGAAGCGCTGCGCGGTCAGCAACGCGAATGCGGTGACTCCATCCTTGGCCTCAAAGAGACTCGCACGGGTTGCGCGTGCGTCGCCGCGGTCTGCCGCACGAACCACGTCCAGAATCTGCATCAGGCGTTGTTCGTTGCCAACATTCAATGGTTTCCCGCTCGCCCAGAAGTGCACGCTTCGCCGCGACACATCGAAGAGCTCGCCGAGCTGTTCCCAGGTCAGGCCGGAAATCCGACGCAACTCAGAGATCGCCCGTCTCGTGGCTTCCGCATCATCCGTCGAGGAGCGACATTGCCCGCTGAGCCCGCTGCTCGTTGCTTCGGACTCGAAAACGTATGGTGCCTCCCACGGATAAGCCAGCTCTGCGGACGAGGTTCCGGAGACGGAGAGCGCAACACTGACGATGATCGCAGAAACCTGAGGCAGGTGTGCGCGACTGGCGGTAGACGCGGTCGTGGGCGCAATGTCGTCCGCACATGCCGACTCGAAGACTTGCGGTTGTAGATTCATAACTGGCCTCCGTAGCGACGGAGGAACTCGTCGGTAACTGCCCAACGAAAGACACTGTAGATACGCTCCGCGAATCCTCGCGCCTGCAGCACGATTGCCTCGACATCAAGCTCCCGCGTCTTCACCTGAAACGCGTCCACGTCGAGCAACCAACTCGGTGCGTCGATGGCATCAACTGCAGCCGGATCGACCGTACCGTGTGCGGGAACGAGGCCCCAGCGAGTCATCACTTGTCCGGCACTCTCTGGAAGGTCGAACAGAGTTTCGGAAATCGATTGGCGGGCGTGGGGAGCCAGAGGTGTCGAAAGAACTCCGCACACCTCCGGCCGGACGAGGAGCGGCAGGTCGATGAAGTTGGGACCAGCCACGCGGTCGATGTAGCGGACACCGAGGCGATCGATGACCTTTGGATCCACGTGGGTGACGAGAGCATCGAGGACACGCTTAAGTCGGTCGAGGAAATCTCCGCGGCTCGTGTACCGACTGGTCTCCAGTGCGAGGAAGTCGGGAGCCAAGGTGACGCGCCACGCACTGCTGGCATCATGGAATCGCCACAAGGTGTTCGAGCGGGAGTCCATCACTCGCTGCTGACCTAGAACGACTGTCCGGCTTTGCTCGGGTCGAAGGACCGGATACTCAGCGCGGATGGCTTCCTGGAACGGTGCGATGAAGTCGCGCTTCTCCACCGACGCTACCAACGGAAACCGAACTTGCACGATAACGCGTACCAGGGGGGCGTCGATCAGCCGTACCTCGACTGGCGGTGGGCCCGTCAGTGGAGTCTTGTTGGAAGTCACGGTCGGCGTCTCCTCGGAGGGTTCATTGCTCGATCGCGCTGCCGAACAAGTTAGCGCACAGGAGAACGATTGTGAAGAGAAATGTGAATCAACCGCTTGATGAGCCGACCACCCGACCCTGCCCGGGCAGAGCTATCCAGTGGGATGAATCACATAACGTACTGTTTTAATTAGACAAGTGTCATGAAAAGCAGTAAGGAATGGTGCGGCTATGGCGGGCTGGGCTCATTAGGTGTCCGGCCGCGCCCCCGCCGCCCCCCAACCACTTCCCCCAGCAACGCCTCGAACAGCTTGGACGGCAGCACGGTCCGAAATAGCGGCTGATCGCGCAGCAGCACCAGACTGACGTCGGTCAGCGCCCACAGCGCCGGCATCCGTTCTTTGGGCAGCTGGCCGGGCATCAGCACGTTGTCGAGCCGCTCCAGCAGCCGGGTGGCGCGACTCGGGCCAGCGCGCCGACGGTGACGACTGCGGCCAGCACCGCCATCAGGAGGTGGCCCAGGTAGTTCAGCGTGCGGCGCACGGCGCTGCCAGGGTGAGTTTCTGGCGCAAATGAGGACATTTCGGCAGTGCGGGAATCGTCAGCCGCGGTCGACAATCCAGCCTGTTCGCATGGGTACACAGCCGATTTGCCGGCGAGGTCAGCCAGGGTCGTGGTCACGTGTTTCATTCAAACTACCGACACAAGAAATCGAACAGGTGCCAGGTGTGGCGTCGCTGAAAGTAGCCCCAGACCGGGGCCGAATCATTATCGTCAACTTCGAACTGGCCGGCAGCTCCGTTCCCCCGGAAATGTGCAAGCCCGGCCGGCCATGCGTAGTCCTTCAGAACAACAAGCTTGGACGAGCCGGGCTCGTTACGGTAGTCCCGCTCAGCATGACGGAACCAAAGCGTCTGATGCCCTATCACCACCTGATGGACCATCGCTCGTTCCGCGATTTGCCGCGTGGCTGGGGGAATGCGGGGCTGGCGCGGTGGGCGAAGTGTGATTACGTGGCGACGGTCTCCCTTTATCGCTGCGTCGACCCTCATTACAGGTCGGCTCTTCGGGCTCGGCACTACGTACGAGTCATGGCGGTCGAGGCCGATATCACCGCGATCGAGCGATGCGTGCTGTGGGCATTGGGCATTCAACCAGCAAGACATGTCAGAGTGGCAGGAGCGGACAAGGGAGCGGAGGAGGGTTGAAATCAGCCCACGAATCGCACATGATCGGCTTTGTCGAGGGCTGAGAGATGCCCGTTAAATCCCCGGGAAGCCGGGGTGGCCTTGGGGCGCGATGACAAGCTCCCAGGGCTGCTATTTCAGGCCGCCTTCGGGCGGCCTTTGTCATTTATGCAGGCCGCTGCGGGCCGACCCCTCCCGCCGCCCCCCAACCACTTCTGCCAGCAACGCCTCGAACCGCGCTGCGAGCCTGCGCCGGTCGAAGTGCTGTTGCACGTACTCCCGCCCGGCGCGGCCGAGCGCGGTGCAGCGCGCGCGGTCGGCGGCGAGCGCACTGACCGCGGCGGCGAGCTCGGCGTCGTTCTCCGGCTCGATGCAGATGCCGGCGCCGCTCGCCTGCAGCAGCTCCGCGCTCTCGCCGCGGACGCCGAGGATCACCGGCTTCGCGGCGCCGAGGGCCTCGAACAGCTTGGACGGCAGCACGGTCCGAAACAGCGGCTGATCGCGCAGCAGCACCAGGCTGACGTCGGTCAGCGCCCACAGCGCCGGCATCCGTTCCTTGGGCAGCTGGCCGGGCATCAGCACGTTGTCGAGCCGCAGCCGCTCCTTCTCGGCCAGCAGGCGCGCGCGCTCGGCGCCGTCGCCGGCCATCAGGAACAGCAGCTCCGGCCGGTCGCGCAGGCGGTCGGCGGCGCGCAGGATCACCTCGAGGCCGTGCGCCATGCCGTGCGTGCCGACATAAGCGGCGACGAAGCGCGCGCCGATGCCGAGCTCGGCGCGCAATGCGCTCGCGTCCTGGTCCGGGCGGTAGAAGTCGAGGTCCACGCCGTTCTTGATCACGCGGATCTTCGCCGCGTCGCCGGCGCGCTCGGCGATGCGCGGCACGAACGAGTCGGTGACGCTGACGATGCGGTCGGCGTGGCGGTAGGCCCAGGCCTCGAGCCGCTCCAGCAGCCGGGTGGCGCGACTCGGGGCCAGCGCCCCGACGGTGACGATCGACTCCGGCCACAGGTCGCGGATCTCCAGCACCCAGGGCGCGCGGTGCAGGCGGCTGACGAAGTAGCCGGCCAGGCCGCAGAAGAACTGCGGCGAGGTGGAGACGACGACGTCGGCGCGGCGCAGGAACGGTGCGGCCAGTACCGCCATCAGCAGGTAGCTCAGGTAATTCAGCGTGCGGCGCACGGTGCCGCGGTTCGGCGCCAGCAGCGTCCAGACCCGGCAGACGCGGATGCCGGCGTTGGTCTCGGTCTGCCACAGCCGGTTGCGGTGGCCCGGATACACGCGGCCGGCGGGGTGGTTCGGCGCGCAGGTGAGCACCGTGACCTCATGGCCGGCCTCGACCCAGGCGCGGCAGTGCTCGAAAGTGCGGCTGGCCGGGGCGTTGACCTCGGGCGGGAAGTAGTGCGTCAGGAACAGGATGCGCATGGGTGCGCCCATGATGCCGGCACGGGCGGGAGGATGCACCTGGGAGCTGCGCCGCTGAGGAATTGTGCTTCGTACGCAAATATCTGGTGTAAATGGGGATATTCCCGCACCGCGGGCAAAGCCTGACGCGGTCGATATGGCAACCGATCCGGATTGATCTCAGACGGGAAATTGTGGATCAGGAACAGGGTACGCATGCATTCATGCAGCTGGTCGGCAGGCGCCGGAAGGGCAGAAAGCAAGCGAAGTCAAATCACTAGAATTGCCGAGAAAGCCCATGGGGAGCACAAGGGTGAAGGCGATCAAGGCCGATGACTACATTCAGGATCTTCTGATCCGCGGGAATCTGGCCCTGGCCCGCCACCTGAGAGCTGATGTTGTCACTATCCGATCTCCGATTGCCTTCGGGCTGGATCAGATCGTCCGGTACGAGGTGGACAATCTCCATGATGGGGATCAAGCCCCTCGTCGACCGGGCAAGCTATGCGTTCTCGTCGAGACGAATGGCGGGCATATTGAGGTCGTTGAGCGCATCTATGGCGTATTCCGCAGGCACTACAGGCATGTCTCATTCCTGGTGCCTGACTATGCTTACTCCGCCGGCACGGTGCTTGTGCTGTCTGGCGATGAAATTTATATGGACTACTACTCGATTCTGGGGCCGATTGACCCACAGATCGAATCGAACGAGGGTCGGTTCGTTCCCGGGCTGGGTTACCTGCAGAAGTACAAGGAACTGACAGAGAAGATCAATAGAGCCGTTGATCCGGAGACCGTCCGGGCAGAGTTGGCCTATCTGCTACAAAAGTTTGATCCGGCCGAGCTGTTTCTGCTGGAGCAGGCCAAGAATCACTCCCTTTCGCTGTTGCGGACCTGGCTCCCGATGCACAAATTCAAGTCTTGGAAGAAGACCCGCGGTAGGGGGCTGAGGGTCACCCCCGCGATGCGTCGCAAGCGGGCCGAGGAAATCGCCACTACCTTGGGAAACCCGGAACGCTGGCATTCCCACGGCCGCGGAATCGGTATCAAGGAACTTACCAGCGAAGAGATTAAACTTGACATTGTTAACTTCGCCGATGACCCTGAGTTGAATCCGCTTGTCGTGAACTACTACCAGCTATTCACGGACTACTGCAGCAAGCTCGGCCTGCGAAATGACGGGACCGTCATTCACACCAGGAATGGTTTGAGGAGATTCTGATGGCGCGAAAATCGCGGAAAACCAAGGCGTTAGATCGTCCCAGGCGGCTGATGGAGAGTGACCCGGCACTGAAGAAAGTAGTAGATGAGCTATCGGAGCTGGCGGCCCAGCTGAAGCCGGAACGGCGAGAGCTCCGGGTGCCCTACGTAAACGCTCCGCGGATTGGCGAGCGCCCCTGGAAATAGGTGCTGTCCCGCACCACCCCAAACCCGCAGCGCAGCGGCAGCTCTCCGCTTGCGGTGCCGATGAGCACGGCGTTGGCCTCGCGCCGGCCGAACTCGGGGCAATGCCAGCCGCGCTCGATGTGGCACTCATCGAAGCCATGAGGCACTAGCCGCAGGCGCAGGCCGCCCGGCGCCTCGGCGTGGAAGGCGCCGCCGGCGCCGGCGTTGAGGCGCACGGCCGGGTGGAAGTGCAGGAAGCTCTCCAACCGGTGCCGGCCGCGGCCTTCGAGGGCATCGTCGATGCGCCAGCTCCGGTCGCCCTCGACCAGAATCTCGCGCTGATGGCGCACGGCACCGGGCAGGCGCTGGTAGCCGTCATGCGCGCCACGAAACCGGAGCCGGCCGGATTCATCACAGTGAAACTCCACGGCGCATGGCCGCGCCCGGCGCGCGACGCGGAATGCGCCCCAGATCTCGCTCTGTTCGGCGCCGTCGACGCGCAGTGTGTTGTGCGCGGCCGTGGAGCGGACATAGCGGCGCATCTCGCTGTCCTCGTAGTCATGCACGCCGGCATCGACGATCACCGGCACGCCTCCGACATCGAGCTCGAAGGACAGCGTGTCGCAGTGAGCGTGCCCGGGCTGGTAGTCGGGCCCGACCGGCCCGCAGTCGATGACCAGGCGCTGCGCCGCGGTGTGCAGGCCCCAGTAGCCGGTGGCCGGCAGCTCGAAGGCGCCGGTGCCGTGCGCGAAACCGGCCGCCAGCGCCCCGCTGCCGAGCACGCGCTGCCCGTAGGCGATCAGCTCGGCCGGCGCCGGCGCGATGCCCTGCGCGGCATCGTTGAAGAGCGGCAGGCGCTGCGCTGGTCCGCACAGCGTCGCGAAGAACCGCAGCGCGCGGCCGGCCTGCGCGGCGAGCCGGGCCCGGGCCGCCGCCGGAATCGCTGCATCGCCCAAGGCATCGGCGAGTGCCAGGACCTCGAGCAGGTCCTGCAGCGCCAGCGCGTGATACATCGGGCTGCGCTCGAAGTGCCCGCCGTCGGCGAGGAACTGCTCGTCGGCTTCGCGCAGCAGCAATGTGAGTCCGCTCCGCAGCCACCGGGCGGCCCGCGGAGTCTCGAGGCAGAGCCCGCCCCAGATGAGCGCGCAGGCGTTCTTCAGCAGGTGATTGGCGCGCAGCTCGAACTCGAGGTTGCGCGCGAGCCAGTCGAGCTGCGCGGCGAGGCTCGCGCAGTGCGCCGGGTCGGGCGCGGCGGTGCCCGCGAACCACCACTTCAGCCAGTTGACCGCGCGCAGCGCGACCGGATACGGCTCCCAGCCATCGCCCTGCGCCGGCGAGTTGGCGCGGATCCAGCCGTCGATCAGCGCGCTCTTCTGCGCCGCGCTCCAGCAGGGCCAGTGCAGGAAGTCGAAGTAATGCAGGTTGTAGCGCCAGAGCTTCGGCATCTCCGCCGCGCGCCAGTCCACCTGCGCCGGGTCGAAGGCGCGGGCCCGGTTCAGGAACACGATCTGGCCCGGTGGCAGCTCCGGCAGCGGCGGCGGGCAGGTCCGCAGGCCATGCACCGGGGTGCGCAGCGTGGCAGCGCCGATCCGCCGCGGCCGCGTCCGCGGCAGCAGGCGCCGGCGCAGCAGCCAGGCGAGTTGGGCGGGAGGCAGGTGGCGGAGCGTGTGCCACAGCAGCACGGGCCGCGGCGGCAGGCCCGCCGCGCTCATCGGCCGGCGTCGAGTGCGTCGCGCGCGTCGAAGCTCGCGCGCGTGACCTCGATGGCCGTCTCGAGCGGCACCGGGGAGGGTGCACCGGCGGCGACCGCGGCGACGAAGGCGGCCGCGCAGGCCGCGTTGCCCTTGTCCTGCCGCCACAGGTTCATGCGCGTGAACCCCGGCCAGCCGTAGCCGCGCAGCCGGCGGAAGTTGTCGAGCTGCAGCACACCGCCGCCGCAGAACACCTCGAGGCGCTCCTTGGGCAGCGCGCGGTGGCCGTTGGCGAAGTAATGGATCGTGCCGAGCGAGCCGTCGGCGAATTCGAGCACCAGCGTGACCTTGTCCTCGCGCACCGCGAGACCGGGATGTGCGCCGATCCGGTGCGCGTCGATGCGGGTGATGGCGCTGCCGGCGAGAAAACGCAGCAGGTCGATGAAATGGCAGCCCTCGCCGACAATCCGGCCGCCGCCGATGTTGCGGTCCTGGGTCCAGTGCGCGGCGGGAATCTCGCCGGCGTTGACCGTCAGGACCAGGCACTTCGGCGCGGCGCGCGCCGCGAGCAGCGCCTGCATGCGCACCACCTGCGGGGCAAAGCGGCGGTTGAAGGCGGTCATGACGATGGGCTCGAAACCGCCGGCCCGCGCGGCCGCGACCGCCGCGGTGATCGTCGCGATTTCGTCACGGTGGATCGCCAGCGGCTTCTCGACGAACACATGCTTGCGCTCGGCGAGTGCGGCGACGACATACCGGGCATGGCTGTCGTGGCGCGTGGCGATGACCACCGCATTGCTGCCGGCATCGCGCAGCGCCTCGGCCGGATCGCTGGCCGCGGCGGCAAAGCCCTGGCGGCGCGCGCCATGCACCGCGCTGACGCCGCCCTCGCTGACCAGCACGCGCAGCGCCGCCCCGCCCGCGCGCAGGGCCGGCAGCAGGATCTGCGAGGCATAGTTGCCGGCGCCGATCACCGAGAGGCACGCCTGGCCGCTGGCGGCAGCGGGGGCGGGCGCGAGCTCGATGCGCCGGGTGAGCGGCGCATCAGCAACCGCCCCGGGGTAGGTCAGCACGATGCCGAGCGGGCTGCCGCCGGCCAGCTCGCCATAGGCCGAGGCGGCATCCCCGATCGGGCAGCGCCGGGTGACGAGCGCGGTCGTATCCAGCTGGCCGGCGGCCATCAGCTCGAGCACCGCCTCGAAGTTGCGCTGCTCGGTCCAGCGCACGAGGCCGAAGGGGTAGTCGTGCCCGCCCTCCTCGTAGCCGGGGTCATAGCGGCCCGGGCCATAGGAACAGGAGACCTGGAAGCTGAGCTCCCTCGCATAGAAGTCCGCGCGCGCGAGGCCGAGTCCGGTGACACCGACCAGCACGATGCGCCCGCGCTGGCGGCACATCTGCGCGGCCTGGTGCATCGGCTCGTCGCTCGTGCTCGCCACCGCGATGAGCACCGCATCGACGCCGCGGCCGTCGCTCAGGCGCGCGGCGGCCGCGAGCGCATCCTCGCCGGCCGAGGGCACGCAGGTCTCGGCGCCGTACTGCCGGGCAATCGCCGCGCGCGCCGGGTCCAGGTCGATACCGAGCACGCGGCAGCCGTTGGCGCGCAGGATCTGCACGGCCAGGAGGCCGATCAGGCCGAGCCCGGTGACGACGACCGTCTCGCCGAGCGTCGGCGCGATCAGCCGCACGCCCTGCAGGGCGATGGCGCCGAGCACCGTGAAGGAAGCGGTCTCGTCGCTGACGTCCGCCGGAATGCGCGCGCAGAGATTGGCGGGCACGCAGACGATCTCGGCATGGCGGCCGTTGCTGGCCACGCGGTCCCCGGCGACGAAGCCCGTGACCCCGGCGCCGACCTCGAGCACGACGCCGGCATTGCTGTAGCCGAGCGGCAGCGGCCGGTCGAGCTGGGAGCGCACCGCCCGGACGGTCGGCCCCAGGCCGTCGGTGCGGATCTTGTCCAGCACCTGGCGGACCTTGTCCGGCTGCTGGCGGGCCTTGTCGAGGTAGCTCGCCTTGCCGAACTCGACCAGCATGCGCTCGGTGCCGGCGGAGACGACCGAGGCCGAAGTGCGGATCAGCAGGTGGCCGGGGCGGGGGGCGGGGGCGGGGAGGTCCTCGACCAGGGTTTCGCCGTTGGAGAGGTCTTGGAGGACTTGTTTCATGCGCCGGTCCAGGATGGAAGATCAGGCAGTTGGCTGTCGCTGAAATGAGCACATCCGGGTTCGAATGACGGTTTGCCACACATTTTGTTATCGTCTTCGACAAGTCTTGGTAAGACGGATCGGACATCAAGAAGGTCATTTCTGGCAAGGGCAGGGCACGCGGGCCCGTGCCCTGGGCGCGCGCGGCGGCTGCCGTGGCCGGCGGCGAGCGCGGGGGCAATCACCGCAACGGCTCCAGCAACTAGACCGTCATGACCGACACCAGCCAGGTCGAGCTGGACATTCCACGTAACCGCCGCGGGACGTTTGAGTCGTAGCTGATTTCGATCGTGACCGAGGCGGAGCTGGAGGAGGTCGGCCGCTGGCAGAGCCGGCCGCTGGACGGGCTCTACGCGCTGATGTTCTCCGATGCCCTGCGGGTCCGGATGCGGGATGAGGGGACGGTCCGCAACAAGGCCGTGTACCTGGCCATCGGGGTCAGCGCCGACGGCCGAAAGGATGTCTACCGCGCCCCGGATACCCACTCGGCGGCGATTGCCCTGGATGAGTTCGCCGAAAGGCGCTGGGGCCGCAAGTACCCGGCGATCACTTCGGCCTGCCGGCGTAACTGGGATCAGGTCATCCCGCTCTTCGTCTACCCGCCAAAGGTGCGCCGGTTCATGTATGCGACGAATGCTATTGAGAGCCTGAACAGCACGATCCGGCGCGCGGTACGGGCCCGTGGTCACCTCCCGAGCGACGAGGCGGCCATCAAGCTGATCTGGCTGCAGTTGCGGCAGGTCACCAAGAACCGAAAGACGCCGGCCACGGAGTGGCACGCGGCGAACGCGCAGTGCGCCCTGCTGTTCAGTGAGCGGTTCGAGATGCATCAGTGAATCATCCTGCCCGAATCACACAAGATTGCCTGAGAGGCCCGGCGAGGTCGGCGGGCGACTTCCTCCGAATACTATGCGCTAGCTTCTCCGCTGGCTCTTCTAAGCTCCCGTGCAGGAACTCCGCCGACCACCGCGCCCGGGGCTACATCGCGATCTACAAGAGCACCCGCTGCCACCATGCTGCAACGACCGATAGTAACGCCACCAAGAATCGTCGAAACCGCGCCGATCCATACACCATCTTCGATCGTAACTGGCAACGAAAACCCTCGGCCAGCGGCCCTGTCAGATGCGACGACAAACTCGTGTGATCCGGTAACGATAGTGGCTCTTGGCCCCACATCAACCCTCGCGCCAAACATAACGTCGGCGTCCCCACCAATCACGAGAACATCGTGACCAATCCATGTATCGTCTCCAACAGTAAGTCGTCCAGTCAGTTGAAACCGAGCACTTGAAGCAATTCGAACATTAGAGCCAATACTTGCACCGGACCACCGCAGCAGCACGCGTTTTAGCCAAAATCCGCGTGTAAGAGGAATCAATCCGAACAAACAATACGTCAAGAACAGTCGACTTGTATTCATTGGGTCACACTAGCCGCCTCGATCGAGCCACAGCGAGAGCTAGCGTCGATAAGACAAGCGCCGCCACCGCCTGCGCAATGGCGCCAGACCACGCTCCCGCAGAGCTGAAAGAAGAGCCTGCCGCAAGCAACACAACAAGCCAAACCAAAGTAAGCAACAACCATTGTCTCTGTCCATCATGGACGACAATTGCGTTTCCAATCGTGTTCGCTGGCGCGCTCAAAATGGCCGCAGCCATGAAAGCACCGATAAACCAGCGCCCCGCAGCGTAGTGTGCGCCATAGATCGACAGCAGCCACGGCCCAAGCAGAAGACCAACCACCGTCATCGCCGTGGCAGCAACCATCGCCATCCAAGCTCCACGGCGAACCAGCGCGCGAACTGCATTGGTATCAGAGCCGCCAGCGCTTCTCCGCACGAGTCGCGGAAGGATCACCCGAGACAGCATTCCGGGCAGTAGGAGAACGAGCGAAAACCACTGCAAGCCGATCGCGTACAGAGCAAATGCATGACTGCCTCCCTTTCCTTGCAGAACTAGGCGACCCAGCAACCAAGCTCCCGATGCAGACACCAGCGAGACTATCAGCATCGGGCCAGCAAAGCCAAACACTCGCTCTACGTCGCTCCGGCGCACCTTTAGATCGCGAACAAACCGACGCCAACCAATTGCGTGAAAAACAATCATTGCCTCACCAATATTTTGCACAAGTACGGCCAGCAAGAGTGAAGCCATTCCGATTGGTGCGGAGTGATGCTTGGCCGCCAGCCAGGTGCCGAGGAGCATAGTCGTGCCACTGACAGCAGACACCAACGACGCCTGTCGAAACTTCTCCAAACCGAGGATCGCGCCGTTCAGCATGACACCAAGTGCGAGCAGGAACATGCCGAGCGCCAGCATCCAACGAGGAACCGGAAGGCCCGCATTCAACCACGCACTTGGCAGACCCAATACGACAAGAAAGGCAAATCCCGCAAGGACTACTGCGAGACAACAAAGAGTGCTTAGCGGCGGCGGTTCTCGTCCAGCAATGTCAATACCCACTTCAGCAAAAAACCTGGAAGCAGTGACCCCAAGTCCCATCGACGCATAAGCAGCAAGCATCGAAATTGTGATCTGAAAATAGCTGTAGGCGGCAAACGACAAACTATCTAGCGATCGCGCAAGTACAATCGCAGACACCATAAGGCTGCCGCGTGACAAGATGTGGCTCAGCAGCGCCCAAAGAGCGTTACTCGCCAGATTCCGCACAGTCACAGTGCACTTCTCCCCAGGACAATCGAGAAGGCCATCATCCGACCGCGACGAGAAGCAAGGCGCACATCCACTCGCTGTTTATGCTTCAGCAAGAAAGAATCCACGCCGAATGCGCCAGACATTAAAGCGAAATCCCGTACCGTGTCAGGCCACAATGTCTAACGTCACGCAAGAGGGCTCTGTGCAAGTGCATTGCGAAAAAGTCGCCTGTTTTGCTCCGTGGCAGTCTCGTCGAGGACATACTGCCGCGCCAAAATGCGGGCGTGCTCAGATCGACGACTCAGCTCGGCGGCGCTGAGGGCAACACATTCCTGCAGCGCTGCGACAAATCGACTTGGAACCTCGAGGGGCAGGTCCCATCCTGCATTGCGCGACTCAAGATCTCGCCATGGGGTGCGATTGCTGGTCAATACGAGGCAACCTGCCAGCAACGCTTCTAGAATGACATGACCAAAGTTTTCGCCGCGAGTAGGCAACAAGAACAAATCGTAGCCGCTCAACACCAAGGGAACGTTGTCCGGGTGGACACTACCCAAGTACCGTGCTGACACGTTCGGTGGTAGTGTCGCGATTGCCTGCTGGCACTCGCGCCAGTACTCTTGGTCCTCTATCGGGCCGTAAATGTCAAACACCACCGTACCCGCTACCTGACGCAGCAGCTTAATCGCACCATCTAGGTTTTTCATGCGCGAAACGCGTGACAAGAATACGGCTCTCAGAGCGCCGGGCACCTTGTGGGCAGTTCGCTCGCGCGCTGGCGATGACATCGTACGCGCGACCAAGTCGGGTGCAACGACCGCTGTGACAAACACTCGATGCATCTTGTCATGAACGCGCACAATGTCCGCCAAATTGCGGCTCAGATCATCTCGTTCGTGTTCCGACGATACTTGCCAGATTACGTTGCGGTACAAGCCCAGAATTCGCGCGAACGCAAGGTAGAGACGCTTCTTTCTGAACTTGATTGTCAGTGCACTCTGCGAAAGCTCCCCGCGCGGCGCAACTATTGTTGGGACTCTCGGAATCAATCGCACCTTGCGCAACAGCAACGGCCGAATGGTGAAATCCGGGGCAAATATGCTGTTCAAGTAAAGAACATCGTGGGGCGTGTTCTTGATTAAGCGATAGAGAAATGGGAGATTGACTTGACCGGGGGCTAGGTAGAATACCTCCGCCTTGCCGACCGGGTTCCAGCAATCGCGCGCGATGCTAGGATAGGCACTATCGTCACCCCAGTCCCGGTCCATCGTTACAATTTTGAATTTAAGTTCATCGCCGAGGCGCTCGACCAGACCGGCGATACTCTTGATTGGGCCGCCCGCCTTGTAGCCCGGAAGGTAGCAGATCGAGAGCGTAAGTATATTCATCGATCTGACTCCCGCGTAACATCTGTCCACCGAGAAACGAGGTGATGACACTTGCGACCAACGAACTGCCAGAATTAATCCAGCCACAATTGGCACTCGTGTGGGTCAAGCCCAAGTCACAGACGGATTGCCACGGGTGCGCTGCGGCTACTCCGACGTCGCCCCACAGATCAGTGCATAGATCACGCGTCATGAGCAGACTTCGTCCACGGTGGTCGCGGTCGCTCGCTGTGGCCGGTCGCGTGCTCGATGATGCGTTCAAGGTAGGTGGCGCCCGCGTCAGCGCCCAATGCCTCGGCCCACTCGGCCAACTGTTGCCTTAGAGCACCACAATAGTGACCGTCCTCCAGGGTTGCCGAAAGTGCCTCGGCCAGTTGGGCCGCACTCCCACTCTCAAACACGCCGCCCCGGCATGACGCGCGCACCACCCCAGCCGACCCGCACCCATCACTGCAGATTACAGGCGTTCCAACCATCAATGCTTCTGAGACCACGACTCCCCAGCCGTCATGGCGACTTGGTAGCACAAGGCAATCCACTGTTGCGAGCAGCGCCTGAACTTGGCCCATTGGCAGAATTCCGGTCCAAGTAACCGGACCATCAAGTGAACGTCTGGCCAATGCGCGCATATTAGGCTCCAGCGGTCCCGCGCCGACTACTATCAGCTCAATGTCGGGGCGCCTAATGGTTGCTAGAGCCGAAATCAGAAGCGATAGCCGCTTGTTTGCATCGATTCGGCCAACGAACGCGACGCGAAAGCCGTCGCGGCGGCAATGAACTTGATAAGGAACTCTGCCGCGGTCCTGTAAGAAGTACGCGAAAGGAAAAACGCGCTGCGCTAGCATTCCGCACGATTCAACCCACGCCGCTGTCCGGTGCCCGATCGCCAATACACCTTCAATCTTGCTACGCATCCGCAGCATCAATCGTCGGTACTCAAGTGCTTTGAGCAGACCCCGAATGCCAGCTAAATCAATTGTTTCCATTGCGACCCATACGCGCGCATCATTCGACATCAAAGCGCGCTGTGCGGTACCCACCAGTCCGTTGCCCCGAATACCTTCACACAGGTGAACAGCGGAACGCGGCGCGCTGCGCGCCAGCGTCGTCACATCCGATGCAGACGAGCCGATCATCAACCGCGCACCGCCCAAGTCCGGGCACTGCCAACCTAAACGGGCACGCTCAGCCGACATTCTAGTATTGGCAACATATGTAACACACCAGCCACGTGCGGCGAGTGCGCTGGCAAGACCTGCCATATGCGGGCTCACGATTTGCTGCCAGAGCCACATCTCACGCGCCGCATTGCTCATGGCTTGCCGCATGCCTTCAGACTGATCTGCTCGACGCCGCCCAACCCAAGAGCGCCAGCGGTAACAGACCGAAGCCTCCGGGAGAGAAGAGCGTGGACTCCCCCATGTTCATGGAAAGCACGGTCATCACCACTGCCATCGTTATTACACCGCCGCTCGCACTGCGGCGCAACAAGGTGAACAGCCACACTGCCACTGCGAGAGCACCTATCACACCCACCTCTTCCAATACCGCGAGCGGCAGCACACCTTTTTCAATTGCAGCACTAACCGGAAACCCAAGAACTGGTTCGCGCTCGACGACCATCTGATTCGGACTCGATGCGATGCCGAAGCCAATCCCGAGGAGAGGGCGGTGTTGGATGTTGATCCACATTTGCTGAATGAGGCCACCACGCGAAATTTGATACGCTTCGGAGGCGTCATCGGCCTCTGATCGCTTTTCCACATACTGCACCATGCGGCTCTCGAGCAGTGGCCATGCCATTGCGGCACCAGCCAGCAATATCAGCAATAGAATCTGCACTCGTCGAGAAAGTAGGCCTCGCAAAACGACTCGCGTACGTGATCGGGACAGCAATGGCGTGATAATGACTGCAAACATGCAGCCGAGTATCAACCCGAAGCCAGCGGTTCGTGCCTCCGACGCCACTATGAGCGAAAGGCATGTCGCGCCAAGAACAGTGAAGTACCAGGTCTCGGACCGATTCCCTACGATGTGACCTACTGCCCACGCCCCGAGCAGTGCCATCGTTGGACCAAACGCCTGCGGATGACTGAGCACGCCCTGAAAGCCAGTTCCGTTGACGAGGTACCCCTGCGGAAGCAGCAGAAAGGGCAAACTGCACAACATCAAGATTGTGAGGCCGACAAACACCTGCGTACTCAATGTCTTGTGCTCGTCGACGCTTAAACTATGCCAGCCCGAAATTAGAGTGCTGGTTGCAATCATCCAGGAAGCCGACTTCAGTACGGAAACATCGACAAATGGACTAGTGGCTATCGAATGGAATACAAAGAACCCTCCGAGCAACATTGTTGCTCGGGTCATCGGGTGCATCCGAAAGTGTCTAGTCAAAATGCCGCTTCTCAACAATACAGAAATCGCTGCGCAAAGCAGAACTCCGTAGCGGCCGACACCGGCCACTGAGGGCGTCGGACTTATCCCCGGATTGAGCATTACGAACAGCCACGATAGCAACAACGCCTGTATCGCCCGGGCGCGGCCGAGAAGGGCATAGCATGCCAGTGCAGCAAAGCTGACATTGGCGGTTTCCGCCGACGCAAGTCTTAGTGCGACGACCAACAATACGAATGTGCCATCAAACCATTTCATGCGCGCGCCGCACCAAGGCATCTGGGGCGGTCATGCATCCAGATCTTGCTCATAGACTCACTCGCCGATTGACGCAATCGCAATCGCCAGCACCGTATAGATGCCCGGTAGGCCTTGCTGATGATTTCAATCACTTCAAATCGTGTCGCGGCGAACGATGAGGCCCTACGAGAGTTTTCTACACTTCGAAAAAGCATTAGAGCCAGAGAACACGCAATTGCAACAGACTAGTCTGCCCGAACGCCCAACGGAGCGCGTGGCTGCAACTCGGTTGACCATGGCATTACGCGGCGGACCTCGCCTCTGCCTACCTGATAAAAGGCACCCTCCGTTGGGACCATAATCCTGAGCACACCGTATCCGGGCAACTTAACGTCAGCATCTGCGACAGGCCCGGTCGGCGCGTGCGCATACACCAACCATTCTGCGCCGTGATCCCGTACACGACTCATCGCAAGCGCGTAGACGCGCAGCCGCGTAGACGGCGCCCAAGGCTTCGGAGGATTGGCGTCCGAATCGAGCAGGAACCAGCGGTTGACGCTTTGGTACTCAGGTGGTATCTGCACCTGATAGGGATGCATGCCCGCGGGATTTACGACGAGCGTGCCCCTTTGCCACCAATCACGCAGCAAAGGCGTATTGTGGACCTCGTCGACAGCTGCGACCAAGCTCATGAAGTAGTCATTGCCGTCTTCGCGCGGATAGACCCAGTCTCGGAATTCACGTACCGCCCGTGGCCTGGTCAACCACATGCCGAACCTGACCATCCCGCCGTACCTCGCTGGGCTGTACGACTGGCCCAGCGACTCGTAGTATCCCCGCTTGTCCGTCGCCGGGTCATCTGGCATATGCCCATCCCACACTGACATTTCATACCAGAAGCGAGGGTTAACAAGCCGTGCGCTTGCGTTCATGAACACGAGATTCATGAACTCGATCTGCGGACAGTACATCGTAAAATCAGTGCTTTCTCGCCAGTTATCGGTATAGAACGAGGGGCTCCCTCCATCCCACACCAACGGAGACGGATCGATGAATTCGCTGGTATTCAAGGCGTATGAATCCCACTCAGCCCACCGCCCGAAGTGAGGAGGGCCTGCCGCATCGTAGCCAATGAATATGCTGGCGGAGCGCCATGCCGGGCTAGCTAGACCGCTCCGCATGCCGGCCTGCAACGCTCGGTAGCGCTCAATCCAGCCTTTGGAGACCAGGTCCTTCTTCAGCGACTTGCTTGTCCCGGTCCCATTGGCTGCAACATATCGGCGGTCAAGCTCTGCATCTTTCCACATGAGCTTCGCGTGCTCATTGTTTGACAGGAAAATTACCAGTGGCGGATCGGGATACCACTCGGCAATCTGCTTCATCCAGGATGTTGCCGTGGTTGCCAGCCCGATTTCGATCCACGGCTGCACAGGTCCGAAAGGACTTACCTTCGGGAGCACGATGCCATCGGCGGTGACGACATTTGGATTCAATTCTGCAGGCAACCGTAGATACGGATCCTTCGACAAGCCGGCCTCCCACTGACTAGCAATAAAGACCAGCGGAAGACGCAGCACAGCGGCCCTCTTGATCGATTCCTCGTAGTATTCGGTGAACTCGGCGGCGGTTTGAGGGTAGTCGGATGTTGTTCTTCCTGGGAGTTGGAACCAGGGCAGCAGATAATGCCCTTGGTCGATCAGCTCCAACTGCCTGGCGGGCGCCCAGCCACGCGACAGCGCGTGGTTCCCGGTAGTCCAGTGAGAAATCAATGGGAGCGCATAACCCTCGGCATCCTGGTTCGGCCGCGTTGCCTCAATCCGGATATCATCCGCGACCGATGCCAAAGCGCCGTGGCAAGCAAAGGTCAAGGCCAAGTGAATAGCCGCTGAGGTGAGAGCAAGTCGCGTTCGCGCGCAGGCTACGGCAAGGAGGGATGAGATCGGACGGCACTTGGTCAACATTGCTTCTGGCATACATGTCTCCTGCCAGGATATGCCGCGTACAGAGGTGGCGCCGCAATTTCGAACACGGGGATGAGTGGATTTCAGTCCGGGTACCATAGTGACCGAAGAAGTGAAATCCATGAAGAAGCCGAGACGTAACCACTCAGCGGCGTTCAAGGCGCGGATGGCCCTGGAGGCAGTCCGGGGAGACAAGACGATCGCCGAGATTGCGGCGCACCACGAGGTACATCCGAACCAAGTGACGGCCTGGAAGGGGCAGCTACTTGAGAACGCGGCGGCGATTTTCGACGGCAACCCGGTGGCGGCGGACAGTCGCGAGCGGATCCGGGAACTGCACGGGAAAATCGGCGAGCTGACCGTCGAGCGGGATATATTAGAAGGCGCGCTCGGGAAATTCCCCGGCCTGAGCGCCAAGCGATGATCGAGCGGGGTGGCGAGGTGCCGGTGGAGCGTCAGGCGGCGCTGCTGGAGCTGTCGCGCTCGAGTGTGTACTACGAGCCGCGGCCGTTGCCGGAGCGGGACCTGCAGCTCATGCGGCGGATGGGGATCGAGGCGCTGTACAGCAAGCGCCGGACCAGCCGGCCGGCCCGGGGCGCGGCCGTCTACCCGTATCTGCTGGGCCATCTCGCGATCGAGCGGTTCGGGCAGGTCTGGGCGGCGGATATCACCTACCCGCCGATGGCCCACGGCTTCCTGTACCTGATGGCCATCCTCGACGTCTACAGTCGCAAGGTGCTGACCTGGCGGCTGTCGAACACCCTGAGCGCCGACTTCTGCGTCGAGGCGCTCGAGGAGGCCCTGGCGCGCTACGGCCGACCCGAGATTTTCAACACCGACCAGGGCGCACAATTCACGGCCGCCGAGTGGACGGCGACCCTCAAGGACGCCGGCGTGGCGATCAGCATGGACGGCAAGGGCCGCTGGATCGATAACGTGTTCATCGAACAGCTGTGGCGCAGCGTCAAGTACGAGTAGGTCTACCTGCGGGCGTATACCGAGGGCCGCGAGGCCCGTGAATCCCTGGCCCGCTACTTCGCCATCTGCAACGGCCGCCGCTTGCATGAGACCCTCGATTACCCGACACCGGACGAGGTGTACTTCGGCCGCCCCGCGGCTGCCACGGCGCTGGCGGCCTGACCGATGCCGAAGAGCCGAACCGAAGAGCTTCTGACGCCTGCGGCGTCAGACTCCGTTTCAGCTGGACAATTGACCAGAACGAGAGATCGAGAAATCATCATCAACCCCTCAGGCAGTTCCACTTATCCCGACCGGAAATCTGTCCAAACAAGCGGAGCCACCTCTCATTGCGGGGCGCCACGAATGAACGACGGCATGCCACTTGACCGCGTCGATAAGCAAGAATAGCCCCAGCCTGCGTCCCGCGCGACGGATCAACCAGCGCGGCCGGATCAGTCGCGCAGCGCTTAACACATGCCCTTTGTGACGCTGTCCGGCTTCACCCTCGAGCAGATCGCCGTTGGATAACTGAATGCTGGCTGTGATCTTGGAAAACCGGCCAAAAAGACGCAGGGCGTCCAAAACTGAGAACGCCTGCGTCCCGGGGCTCTCGAGATGATGTGAGTAGACTTCCCTGATGGACGTCGACGGCCGCCCCGCCCCAAGCGCGTAGCGGACCCAGAGCATGTACCCCACAAGGGAAGGGTGGTGATAGATCATGACCCGGGCAGAACCGCCAGGTCGCAGTACACGCCAAACTTCGTTGATCGCCCGCGATGTGTCTGGGGTGTGATGCAGGACACCCCATGAATAAACGATGTCAAAGCTGCTACTTGGAAATGGAAGATGTTCTGCATCGGCAACCCTGACGTCAGAATGCAGTCCGAACTGAGACAGACGCGCCTGCGTAAACTTTACTGCGCGATCCGTTAGATCAATTCCGGCCAGTGATCGGGGCCCGCACCTGGCCCATTCGACATGATCGGCGCCCATGCCCACACCGATCTCCAAGACATCCTTGTTCAACCCCTGGGGAAACTGGGCGAACGGAAAAATGAAAGGTTCCATCGCGTATCGAGCGCGAGCCTGCGCTTCGAAACATTGTTGTGCATCGCCGCCGGCTGCATAGATTTCGCCACACGATGTCTGTTCCCAGAAGGAACGCACGGTATCTTTGAGTTCAGTCATGATTGTAGCTCCCGCCGCCACACTGAACGGTCACCCTTCACTGCGACTACAGTGTGACCGGCTCGCCCGGGCGGTCGACAAAGGTCTGAGCCCAAAGCTCGAAGTTGATCAGCGCATAGATCAAGTAGGCATGATCGGCTGTCTGGTTATCGTTACTGCGCAAGATCGCCTCAACTTGACTGAGATCGAATAGGCCTCGTTCGCGAATTTTATCAGCGGAAAGTGTGTCGCGAATGACTCCGTTCAGGTCATCGCGCAGCCACCTTCGAAGCGGCGCCCCGAAACCCACCTTTGATCGGTAGATCACCTCCTCTGGCAGACGGGACTCCATTGCCTTCTTCAGCACGAGCTTACTCACTTTGCCGCGCTGCTTGAAGTTCTCAGGCAGGCGCGCTGCTAGCTGCATCAGCTCAAGGTCCATGAACGGGACTCGTACCTCAATCGAGGCCGCCATGCTTGTGCGATCCGTGTAAAGGAAATTGTGAGCGGCGAGAAATGTCTGTATCAGAATATGGGAATGATGATTCAGATGGCCGCAACCCCTGAACGCGGTGCTGTACTGTTCGATATAGGCGGAGGCGTCGCTTTGCATCGCTTGTCGGGCGTCCCGGTGCAGGAGCAGTCTCTCACGGACTTGAGGCTCCGACCAATCGACTAGTGCCATGTGTCTAGGTACGCCTGACGCAGCTGTGAATCCGCGCACGAACTTCCTGATCCGTCGGCTCAGAATGTGGGTGTGCCCGAGGAAGCCATTTGCTCCCCTTGAGGCGGCTGCCATCGCGCCCGTCGTAGGCCAACGCGGCAGGTAATCAAGGCGCTGGTACAGCCCCAGCGCGACGTGGCTGCGGTAGCCGAAAAAGACTTCGTCGCCCCCGGTGCCGGAGAGCAGAACCTTGATGCCGTCGTCGCGGGCACGGTTCGCAATGAGATAAGAAGGAAATATGGCTGGATCAGAGTCGGGCTCGTCGAGGTGGTAGATCATTAGCGGCAGAAGCTCGATGACGTTTGGCCGAATCTCGACGCGTGAAAGAGTCAAGCCCAGGTGCCGGGCAACGCGCTCGGCGTAGGGTAGATCGTCGACGCCCTGTTCCTCGGCGATTTCGCCTGGAGGGAAGACCGCTGTGTAGGCTGTGATTTCTCGATCTGGAAATGCGGCACGCATTGCCGCGGCGATGGCTGAGGAGTCGAGCCCGCCAGAAAGAAAGGCTCCGAGCGGAACGTCAGACACCATTTGGCGATGCACGGCGCGGGTCATGGCGCTACGCACGGCGTCGGTTGCATCGGCGAGGCTGATATTCGGGTCGGGATCGTAGGTCAGGCTAAACCAAGGCGCAATTGTGACGCGGCCGCCATCCCATGTCAGGTAATGACCGGGTTCAAGTTTGCGAATGCCGGCAAGCATCGTCTCCGCGCCCGGGACCCACAGGAAGGTGAGATAGTCAACAATGGCTGCATGATTGATCGTGCGCGGCACGCCGGGAATCTTGAGCAGCGCCTTGAGTTCCGAGGCGAAGTAGATCGCGCCGTTCGTTTGCCAGTAGTACAAAGGCTTGACGCCGGCGTGATCGCGCGCAAGCAGCAGTCGCTTGGTGCGACCGTCCCAGATCGCAAAAGCGAACATACCGTTCAGTCGCTGCAGGCACGCGAGACCGTCGCGCTCGTAGAGCTGGAGGATCACCTCAGTGTCGGTGCGACTGTGGAAGGCACGGCCCTCCCGCTCGAGCTCCTGGCGGAGTTCCGGGAAGTTATAGACCTCGCCGTTGTAAGCAATAATCGTGTGCCCATCGGTGGACACCATCGGCTGGTGGCCGGCCTGGCTAACGTCGATGATTGACAGCCGCCGGTGGCCGAGGCCGACCCCGCAGGCCTCGTTGTGCCAGAAGCCCTCGTCGTCTGGACCGCGATGACCCATGGCCCTGCACATGCCTGGCAGCAGTTCTGGCCTATGGGTTCCGGCGTAGCCGGCGATTCCGCACATGGATGGGACGCTGGTTGAATGAGGTCTTGGTTGGTGCGCTAAGTACATCGGTTCATAAGTTCGGCAACGTATTGTGTCAAGCGGCCAAGCACGTGGGAACGGGCTCTGGGGAGAGCTTCTTGATGAGCCTGGCCAGGTCATCTCGCGTGAACTTCCAGTCGAACGGCGTTGCCATGCGCTCGTAATAGTCCTGGAAGCTGAGCAGTCGTTCCGCGACTTCCTCCAGACAGGAGAAGTCATTGGGCGTCAGGACCTTGCGCTGCACGATGGAGAAGTAGATCTCGATCTGGTTGAGCCAACTGGCATGAATCGGACCGTGGACCGGGACCAGGTTCGGATAGGCTCTGGTCAGGCGTTGCACGCACCGCTCGCCGCGATGCGAGGAACCGTTATCCATGATCCAGAAGACGCGCCGGGCGTCGCGGTAGGGAGGCTGACTCATCACCTGGGCGAGCAGACGGCCGAAGGGTTCGATGCCGGTGGTTCTCTCGCAACGCCCGAAGACCCTGGCGCGATGCACATCGAGCGCCGCCAGGTAGGCCCACGCCCCGCCGCGCGTGTACTCGTGTTCGACCCGGGCGGTGCAGTGCGGGCGTGGTGGCGAACCGGGATGTTTGCGGATGCGGGCCTGAATGCTGGTCTTCTCGTCAGTGGAGAGCACGAACTCGTTCCAGCGCAGGCGTTTGCCCTGCCAGCGCCTGGCATACAGGTCCAGAATACGCCCGGCCTTCAGCGCGAATTGCGGATCGCGGGGAAAGATCCAGGTGCGATGCTGCCAGGGCCGGATGGCGTCTTCGTGCAGCCAGCGCCACACGGTCGCGTCACTGATGTTCGCAACGATGCCGCTGCGCAGCGCTTCGCGTGCGACATCGGCGCAACTGAAGCGCGACAGCGGCAGCGCGCGTGTCGCCGGCAGCTCACAGGCGATAGCCTTGATCTGCACCACCAGCTCTGGGGGGGAAGACCCGGGGGCGGCCCGGGCGTGGGCGCTCTTCGAGTCCCGGTAGTCGTTCATGAAAGAAGCGCTTGCGCCACAGGCTCACCACATCACGGCCGACCGACAGTTCGGCAGCGATCTGGTCATTGGACCGTCCGTCCGCGGCCAGCAGCACAATCTTGGCGCGGAGTACTTCACAATACGGCAACGTATACTTGCGTGCACGGCTTTCCAGGATCTCGCGCTCCTGGCGTGAGAGACGGATCGTGAAAGGGCTTTTTCTGGGCATAGAGGTGACCTCCCGTCTTTACACGATAGCCGAGAAGGTCGAAACTGGCAAATCTTATACGTTGCCATATTTATGAGCCCGAGTACTAAGTCAGGAGCAGGTTGTAGGCAGAATCACGGGTTGCATTGGTTTACTCTGGCCGAGCATAGCAACTGTCGCCCGACTCGTGGCGAGCGAGAACGCGTTTCCGCCTCATTAGCCATGTCTGCCTTCCGGCCGCTGCAACAGTTCGTACCGGCCAAGCCAGCAGCTGCCTCCCGATGCAGTATTGTGCCCCACACCCATGAGTACTCCCGGCGACCAGGGCGCGCCCTCTACCGTTCGACGCTCATCTCCCCGAGCGTGGCGCTGCTCCCCCTTGCCGCCATCGCCGCGCTTTCGCTGGCCGGTCTGGAGTACATGTGGACTGTCTGGCAGGGCAGTCCCGAATTCAGCCACGGCCCGCTGATCCCGCAGGTGGCGCTGGTCGGCGAGCTCGACTCGGTGTTCACGCTGGGCCAGATCGGGGCGTTACTAGCGTTCTGGGGCTGATCCTCGCCTTTGCCGGCTGCACGGTATGCCGCCGACTGCGGGTACCGCTCGTGATCCTCGGGTTCATGATTCCGCTGCCGCGCTTCATCCTGTCCAACCTGTCCTCGAACTTCGGCGTCCGGTTCATGTGCCTGTTCGGAGTCAGCGTCCATTTGGAGGTCGTCGCCATGGCCTTCGGCGGCTACCGGCTGAGGTGGCCGAGGCCTGCGACGGCCTGCGTTACCTGTTCCCGCTGATGACGCTCGGCTTCATCATGGCGGTGTTCTTCCAGGCTGCGCTGTGGATGCGGTTGCTGCTGCACCCGGCCGCCGCACAGCTGCAGTGCGTCCGGGGCAATTGGCGAGACCGCCAATGGTTCCTCTTCGAAAGTGAGCAAATCCGTGGCCACCCGTGTCCTACATCTGTCATACAAATGTATGGCAGATTTCTTCCGTAGCGGCGCTGCCTTGGCCGCCGAACGGGAGTAGGATCAGGATCTGAATGCCCGCACAGGGGAGCGGGTGACAGTCCGGGGGGCGGCCGTCATGGATGCCCGGATCATCTGGTGGCGGGCGGGGTTACAGCGCCGCTGCTGACCATGAGGTGACCTGAGATCACCGGCCGATTTGCCTATGCAGCCTTCGTTCGAGTCGACAGCAACCTCCGGCCCGCAGGCACGCGCGGCGATCGACCGGCACCTGCGTGTCGTGGCGACGGAATCGCAGGTCTGGAGCGATATCCCGCATAGCGGGTTCCCGTTCCACGACCGGCTGCCCGAAGCGCACCGCCCGATCGCGCTGGCCGGATCGTTCGTGAGGGGCCGGTGACGACCGGGCGCCGCCGGCCGCGGTCCGCGCCGAGCGTGTCGCAGTACGACACGCTGGTCACGCGGCTGTACGAGGCGGCGACCGATGCCCAGCTCTGGCCGCAGGCGCTCGAGGCGATGGTCCGCTTCGTCGGCAACTCCGGCGTCCACCTGTCCCTGACCGACGAGAACACCGGTCTGGTGCGCCAGGATGTCAATTTCGGCATGCCCGAGAAACTGATGTTCGACTATGACCCCCGCCGGGTCGCCGCCGGCCCGCGGGTCGAGAACGCCCTGGCGCACCCGGAGTACCGCCTGCTCTACGACGACCAGCGCATCGACGAGAACAGGATCGACCACAGCGAGTACTACCACTGGCTGCAGCAGACCGGCGACGGAATCCGCTACTACCTGGGCGCGCAGCTGTTCCCGACCGCCGGGCGACCGAGCTGGATCAGCTTCCCGTTCCGTAAGTCCGAGGGTCACGCCCGGCGCGAGCACCTGGAGCGGCTGAAGCTCTTCGTCCCGCACCTCGAGCGGGCCTTGCGGGTGAGCCGGCAGCTCGGCACGGCCTCACTGCTCTCCAGCGCGCTGCAACATTCGATCGACCGGGAGCAGACAGCGCTCGTGATCGTGGGCGAATCCGGGCGAGTCCTGCTCGCGAGCAGCGCCGCCGAGGACCTGGCCCGCAGCTCCCAATGGATTCGATTGAGCAACACCGGGGTGCACCTCGCCAATCCGAACCTGGACCGGCAACTGCAGGCCGCGCTGCGCGACTGCCGGCAACTGAACGAGGGAAGTCCCGCCCCGGCGGGGGAGGAACTGGAGGCGCTCGCTCCGGATGGCAGTCGGTTCCAGCTGTCGATCGCGCCGCTGATGTTCCAGGGCCGGATGTTCGGCATCGACCGGCCGGCAGCGATGCTGACGATCACCCGCCTGCCCGCGACCGTGGCGGCAGCGCGGGAGCGCCTGCGGAGGCTCACGGCCGCGGAATTATTCCTGGCGCAGGCGATTGCCCGTGGCGCCACGGTCGCGGGCTTCGCGCGCGGCCGCGGCACGTCGATGCACACCGTGCGCGCGCAACTGAAATCCATCTTCCAGAAGACCGGCACGCACCGCCAGGCCGAATTGGTGGCCCTGGTGCGGGATCGCGTGCGGCCGCCCGAACCGGAATCGCGATAGCTCCTACACGCGCCGTACCCAGTTTGGGTGATGCGGGTCGGCGGTGCCTGGTTGATAAGAGGGAGCATGGAGTGGTAGCTCGTGACTGGGCGCGAGGCGATCAGGGAAGGTCAGGAGGCGTTTCTGGCGGGCCGCGGAATGGCCTGCTTCCAGAGCTTCGGCATTTTCGACGGCGCGCGGGCTGGCGCGTGGCGGAGCCGAGCGGAACGGAGGCTATCCTGAGGGGAGACCGAAATGGACAGTCGACTGGTTTCGCGACTGACCGTGCTGGCGGATGCGCTGTGTGCTCCGCTGACTTGGGCGACTGGTGTGCCGGGGCAGGGGGACGTGGGAGAAAACATTGTTCCCGCGGAACTTCGACGGTGACGCGACGCGGGATGCGTACTTCGACACGGTGCTCGGCATTATGTGGCTGACTAGTCGAAACGAATTATGCGACGACGTTTGAGCACGGGACTCATGGCTTTGGTCAAGGTTGCGGCCGACGAATTGACAAAGGAGCAGTTATGAACCGGTATGTAGTGCTCGGAGCCTGTCTCGGTCTCTTCAGTTCAGCTGTTGTGGCCGACTTGCGGATCCATAAAGAAGGAAGAAAGGACAAGAAACAATACTGTTACACGGATCTTGTAGTGCGGTCGAATGGAGCCTACAAGGCGAAGACGACCTTCTCAAATGGAAAGAAAATTGACGGTGATCACTTTTGGGCGAACATGATAGTTTTCGACATGGATAAGAAACCGTTGATTGTCGTGAGGCACGCTGCAGGCGTAGGTGCAGCGCTTTCTGGCGGCGCGACGGAACGAAGAGTAGAGTCCATCGGGAAAACTGATCCGGGCGTATTGGCTCGAATAGAGAGGAGGGGCACCAAGTATCAGTGTTCGGGAACGAACAAGATACCAGATAAAGATCTCGCCGAGGCAGTTGTCAAGATCATAGAGATCCTACTGTAGGACCCGCCCGGGGGATTCTTGAACCTGCCCGCCTTCGTCGGAGGGGTGTTGCCCGCCGTTCTTCTTGCGAACCGTCCCGAGTAAGTGCCTGAATAGTACCGACCGCCTGGCCCACCACGTAGGGCCAGGAACACAGGCGAATCCGCATAGTCGGGTTCCGCAACTTTGAACGATGAATGAAACATGACCGGGCGAGCGCTACGCTCCTCGCCGTAAGCGCGCCGTGGAGGTTGTGCCGGTTGAAGCCGGCCGGTGACTCGACTGCTGTTTGGGCCGCAGGCACGATCAGCATGCCATGGACGTCCCGAGATGAAATGCCGCGTGCTGATGGTGCCTTGCGCGGTCGCCGGCACGGCCAGCGGCCAGCGACCCTTCCTCAGCGCCGTCAAAGATCGATGCCGGGGCTTCGACCGTGTACACCTTGGCGCGCTTTCAGTTGACGATCCCCAGCCGTGGGCCGAGGCCATGGCCGTCACCTACGGCCGGGCTGCGGCAGCGAGGTGATCGAGCCGAGGTCGCCTCTGGGCCGCCAGCACTTCTCGTGTAGTATCGTCGCCTCACCATGAGCGCGGCGACCGACACCGACCCCGTGCTGCTTCGCCCGACGCCGCTGATCGCCGGCGTCGTCGCGCTCGCGCTGGCCGCCATCGCCGCGCTCTCGCTCGACGGCCTGGAGTACATGTGGACCGTCTGGCTGGGCAGCCCTGAATTCAGCCACGGCCCGCTGATCCCGCTGGTGGCGGCCTTCCTTACCTGGCAGCAGAAGGGCTGGCTGGCGCGCCAGCCGTTTACCGGCTCCTGGTCCGGGGTAGCCTTGTGTGCAATCGGCGCGCTGGTGGCGCTGGTCGGCAAGCTCGGCTCGGTGTTCACGCTGGGCCAGATCGGGGCGTTGCTGGCGTTCTGGGGGCTGATCCTCGCCTTCACCGGCTGGACGGTGTGCCGTCGCCTGTGGGCACCGCTCGTGATCCTCGGGTTCATGATCCCGCTGCCGGACTTCGTCCTTTCCAACCTGTCCTCGGAGCTGCAGCTCCTGTCCTCGAGCTTCGGCGTCTGGTTCATGCGCCTGTTCGGCGTCAGTGTCTTTCTCGAGGGTAACGTCATCGACCTCGGTGGCTACCGGCTGCAGGTGGCCGAGGCCTGCGACGGCCTGCGTTACCTGTTCCCGCTGATGACGCTCGGTTTCATCATGGCGGTGTTCTTCCAGGCCGCGCTGTGGAAGCGGCTCTTGCTGTTCCTCTCCAGCATCCCGATCACGCTGCTGATGAACAGCCTGCGGGTCGGCACGATCGGCATCATGGTCGAGCACTGGGGCATCCGCATGGCGGAGGGCTTCCTGCACGAGTTCCAGGGCTGGGCGGTGTTCATGCTGAGCGCCGCGCTGATGCTCCTCGAGATGGCGATTCTCGCCCGCATCGGCCGCGAGGGCCGGCCCTGGCGCGAAGTGTTCGGCCTCGAGTTCCCGGCGCCGCTGCCGAAGGACGCGCGCATCCTGCGCCGGCCGACGCCGCCGAGCCTGATCGCCGCGACCGTGGTGCTGGTGTTGATGGCCGGCGTATCGCTCGCGCTGCCGGAGCGCACCGAGGTCGTGCCGGCGCGGCAGTCGTTCGTGGACTTTCCGCTGGCGCTCGAGAACTGGGAGGGCCGGCGCAGCGGCATGGAGCAGGTCTATCTCGACCAGCTGCAGCTCGATGACTACCTGATGGCGGACTACCGCAACGCCACGGGCGCGCGCGTGAACCTGTACGTCGCCTGGTACGACTCGCAGCAGGCCGGCCGGTCGGCGCATTCTCCGCGGACCTGCCTGCCCGGCGGCGGCTGGCAGATCCGCGAGTTCGGGCAGGTGGAGGTCGAGGGCGTCGCGCTCGCCGGAACGCCACTGCGGGTGAACCGCGCGGTAATCGCGCTCGGCCCGAGCCGTCAGCTCGTGTACTACTGGTTCCAGCAGCGCGGCCGGGTGCTGACCAATGAATACCTGGTGAAGTGGTTCCTGTTCTGGGACTCGCTGACGCGCAACCGCAGCGACGGCGCGCTCGTCCGCCTGATCGTCCCGCTGGCCGAGGGCCAGGACATCGCCGCCGCCGAATCCGAGCTCACCGGCTTCGCCCGCGCCGCGGTGCCGCTGCTGCCAGCGTACGTACCCTGAAAAAGGGGACAGTCCCCTTTTTCAATGGCGTGTCCTGACACCGACGCGGTGCAATCAGTAGTCAGACGCCGATGCTTGTTATCGCACCCTTCGGCGCGACGCTGAGTTGCTCGATGGTTCTTGGCATCAGGGCTGCGAGGTCAAATCTTGGCAGATGTTGCTGGAAGGACAGATTCCGATCGACAGTGACGAACACATCGAACTTCTGCTGCGCCAATGCCAGCAGCTTTCCGTTCGTGATGCCGCTCCAGCCCTGCCCGACCACAGTGGCAACAGTCAGCTCACCAAAGTAACCGGCGAGGCGACTGTCCACGCACTCGTCGAGCAGGACTCTCAAGCCGCCTCGTGGACCGCCAGGGACGTGGCGTGCTCAAGAAAGGCGACCACCATCGCACGAGTCACCGACGGAAAGCCCTTCAGAAACTCGTCAATGCTGTCATCGGCCTCAATGTAGTCCAACAGCGTTTGGACAGGCACGCGCGTCCCAGGAAACACTGGGGTTCCACCCATTACGTCCGGAGAGCGACTGACGATCTCCTCGATCGTGTGGCAAAATAGCGCCGGAGAGTACCTTTTTCGGGAGTATGACGATGCGTGCGAACGGAAAAGGGGACTGTCCCCTTTATTTGATTGCGCTTCTCGCGTTCGCCGGCGCGGCCTGGGCCGAGCCGACCACCGTCTACACCCATGCGCGCATCTACACGGTGGACGAGCGCCAGCCGTGGGCGGAGGCCATGGCTGTCGCCGATGGCCGGATCGTCGCGATCGGCAGCGCAGCGGAAGTGACGGCGCAGATCGGCGAGCAGGCCACGGTCATCGACCTGGGCGGACGCATGGTCATGCCCGGCATCCACGACACCCATGTCCATCCGCCGGATGCCGGCATCGGCCAGACCATCGAGTGCCGCTTCCGGACCGACCAGCTCGCCGAGGCGCTGGCAACGCTGCGGGGCTGCCTCGCGAAGCTGGAGCCGGGCCAGTGGCTGCTCGGCGGCCAGTGGAACGAGGGCCTGTTCGCCGGCAGCAAGCGGATGCCGAAGGAGATCCTCGACGAGATCGCACCCGACCACCCGGTCTTCCTGATGGACTGGACGGTGCACAACGCCTGGGTCAATTCAGCGGCGCTCCGGTTCTTCGGCATCGACAAGGCGACACCCGACCCGGTGGGCGGCGTCATCGCCCGCAATCCGGCCACCGGCGAGGCCACCGGCATCCTGCTCGACAATGCCGCCTACGTGAATCGCCGCCGGCTGCCCGAGTACCCGCTCGAGCAGCGCGTCCAGGCGCTGCGCTGGGCGCTCGACCAGGTCGCCGCCCACGGCATCACGACTTTCCGGGACGCGATCGTCACGACCAGCACGATGGCCGCCTACCAGGAGCTGCACCGCCGCGGCGGGCTCGCGCTCCGCGCCAACACCAGCCTCACCTGGAAGAGCGCGTGGGCCAGTTCCCACGACGAGGAGCTCGCCCTGATCGAGGCGCGGCAGAAGTTCGCGAACGACCGCATCAACACCGATTTCGCCAAGATCATGCTCGACGGTATCCCGCCGACCTACACGGCCGCGATGCTCGAGCCGTACCTGCCGAACGCGACGTTTGGCGATCAGTGGACCGGCAAGCTGATGCTGGAGCCGGACGTGCTGCGAGATGACGTCATCCGCCTCGACGCCAAAGGCCTGACGGTCAAGATCCACGCCACCGGCGACCGTTCCGCGCGAGTCGCACTCGACGCCTTCGAGGCTGCGCGGCGCAGCAATGGCGAGGGCGGCCCGATCCACGAGGTATCGCACGCCGAGCTGATTCATCCCGATGATGTGCCGCGCTTCGCCAAGCTCCGGGTCGCGGCCGAGATGTGCCCGATCCTCTGGTACCCGATCCCGGGGCTCGACTGGGCGGCCTGGCTCGGACCCGAGCGCAAGGTCTGGGCGGTCCGGGATCTCGTCGAGTCGGGCGC
>SCUD01000097.1 GCA_004297335.1 Gammaproteobacteria bacterium | reverse complement strand
CTGTTCATGCGCATGGATCGGGTCCGGGGATTTCGCAGCCGCGAGCTCGGCCGCTGGAGCCGTAAGCATCTGACGGCCGGCGCCCAGGTCCGTTCCGATGGGCTGCGCTGCTTTGCCGCCGTCAACCAGGCCGGTTGTACCCATCAGCCGCTGCGGACCAGCGGCCCCGCCGGCCGGCAGCATCGCGAGGCCATGATCTGGGTCGATACGATGCTCGGCAACGTCAAGAACGCCATGCACGGAACCTACCATGCCATTCGCGCTAAACACCTGCCACGCTACCTCGCCGAGTTCAGCTATCGTTTCAACCGGCGCTTCGATCTCGAAGCCATGGTCGGACGGCTGGGCCGGGCTGCCACGGTCACACCGCCCATGCCGTATCGGCTGGTAAAGTTGGCTGAGGTTCATTGGTAATCAAGAATGGAAAAGCTGTAGGTTGCAACGTGAACGACGTTCTGATATAGAAATATAACTTGCGCCGGTCTCGTTCGTTCGGCCGGATGGTGAATTCCGTCGCCGGCCAAGAGTGTGTACATGGGCGGGCCCCAGGGCCTGCGAGTCGCGGAGGAGTCGATGAGTCTTTTCTCACTGAGTGGCAAGATTGCGCTCGTTACCGGCGCATCACGAGGGCTCGGCATGGCGATGGCGCAGGCTTTGGCTCGCGCTGGGGCCGTTGTTGTGCTGGCGGCGCGTGACAAAGTGCGCCTCGAGGAGGTCGCCGCGGAGTTCCGTCTTGAGGGGCACGAGGTTCACGTGGACGCATTCGACCTGCTGGACGAGGACGCGGTTGTTGCAGCGGTCCCTCGGATCGTCGGGCGTCTCGGGCGGCTGGACATCCTCCTGAACAACGCGGGGATGTACCAAACGAGCAAGCTGCTGGATTCGACGCTGGAGCTCTGGCGCCGCACGATCGACACCAATTTGACCGCCGCCTACCTGCTGGCGCGCGAGGCGGCGCGCGCGATGATCCCGCAGAAATCTGGCCGCATCATCAATGTCGGCTCCTACGTCTCGGTGCTGGGCCGAGAGCGCATGCAGGCTTATGCTGCAAGCAAGCACGGCCTCGCAGGGCTCACCAAGTCCCTGGCCGCTGAGCTTGGCCGGCATGGGATCACCTGCAACGCCATCGCACCCGGGTACTTCCTGACCGACATGATCGAGCCGGCGGCCGACGACTCGGCTCTGATTCAGGCCTTCACGAACGCCATTGCCCTCAACCGCTGGGGCCGGCCAGACGAGGTTGGCGGTGCAGCGGTCTTTCTGGCCTCGGATGCCGCGTCCTACGTCACCGGCCACATACTGCATGTGGACGGAGGGGTGGCCAATATAGTGTGCATCCGACCAGTCAGGGGAGTCGCCAGTTGCGAGTCGTTGTAATCTGATCGAGGGCGCCGTGTCCGTCAGGAAGGTTTCGCGGTCGCTGATACTGATATGAATGGCAGACGGACTCTGTTTACGGGGATCTCGCGGCGTGCAATCGATTTGCAGCGGTGGGATCCGGAGACGGTCGTCGGCTGGCTCGAGGACGATTATCACCATCTGGGCGTCACTCTCGCTCACGATGGAACTACGATCCGGGATGTTCGGACCGATTTCCGGCGACATCCATGGGTAACTTGTCCGCGGGCAGTTGAGCCTCTGCGCGAGCTTATCGGCAAGCCATTGGTCAGCCGCGCCTCGGAGATCGGGCGGCTGACCGACATGCGTCAGCAGTGCACGCACTTTCTTGATCTGGTGGGGCTGCTGGCGGCGCACGCCTTCCACGAGATCGAACATCGAGCCTTCCACGCCATGGTTCGCGCTCCCAACGCCGCTGCGGGCGATGATCACCGGCTTCGGGCGGCGTTGTTCGAAGACGGTAAAGAGATGATGTGCTGGGAGGTCGAGGGGCCGACGATCATGGCCCCGGCAACCGCCGCGGGCCAATCGGTCGAGCGCGGCTTTCGGGAATGGACGGAAACGATGACGCGCACAGACGCCGAACGCGCGCTGGTTCTGCGGCGGGCACTATTCGTCGCAACGGGCCGGAGATTCGATCGGCGAGCCATCCAAGCCGCAGGCTCGCTCGATCTCGGGACGGTGTGTTACTCGTTTCAGCCAGGCGTGCGCGAAATGGCGGTGCGTGCAGGGGACAACTTCCATCCATTCGATCACGCTCCGGAGCAGATGCTTGCGCTGATCGGTACGTGCCCTTAAGTTGGCTGCCGGGCGCTCACTGGGGCAGGTACCGTGGTCTGTCTGCAGTTGTGGACCTCATGCGGCCGGCACGCTGGTTCAGGGAGGTATTCCCGTCGGGCCTTGCGACGTACGTTCGGCCAAGCACTCGACCAAACTCGAGTGCGCGCAGTGGCGCGAAGCACCCGATCCGTCCCTGTCTTGTGCGATTACTGCGTGGGCGGGCACAGCGTCGGCGGTTTCAAGAGCGTCGTGTGTTCTGTCAATCCACGTAAGGGTCGCGAGCTGAAGACTCTGCACCGGCATGCGTCCTGGTCACGTCAGCGCGCCGTCGTTATCGGCGGGGGGCGTGGCTGGAGTGCTGATGCTCAAACAGGCGGGGTTTCGCGCCAAACTCTACAAATTGCGCCTCACCTTGGGCGGAGGGCTGATCGCCTCATCCTCGGTGCCCTACAAGGCAAACATCGCCCGCTACCAGCGCCATCAGCAGGCGGACACTCAGTTCGCGCAGTCGCTGGCCGATGAAGACATCCGCGGTGTCGTGATCGGCGATGCTCGCCGCGGCGGGCGGATCGGAGACGCCATCCAGGACGCCTATGCCGCTGTAATGCTTGTTTGCGCGCCTACTGCAACCGACTCTCCGCTCTCCTGCTGAGGCGTCTGCACTCAGGCCGGGCCAGAGGCTCGATCGATATCCGCGAATACCTCGTTGGCGACAGCGAACCCCTGGATCGCTGCCGGAAAACCCGCGTACACCGCCATCTGGAAGATAACTTCGCACACTTCGCTCCGTGTGAGCCCGACGTTCAGGGCTCCGATGATGTAAGCCTTCAGCTGCGCGGGCTTGTCCAACGCCGTCAGCGCTGCAATGCTGATCATACTTCGGTGCTTCATCTCCAGTCCCGGCCGCGACCACACGTCCCCGAGGACTGTCGATATCGAGAACACGGACCAGTCCCTTTCGATCTCCGGCGGGTACCGAAACTGTGGCGGGCTGACGGCGTCGGGAGGGAAGAGTGTCCTCAACGTCTCCATGGCGCGGGTAAATCGGTCATCCGGTGGGTCAGCCATTCTCTTCTCCTTCGGGCCCGCTGTCGGCCAGTAGCCTCGCTGAACTCCATCCTCGCGCTCGTGCCAGTCGAAATGCGCGACCGTCGGCCGTTCTTAGCGGGGCCGTCAGTGCGACCGCGGGTGCTGCGGAACGGTCGCGCGGCCTGCCGCGTCCTGTTGCAGGGCGACCTTCTGAATTTTTCCCGTCGGAGTCATGGGCATCTCCTCGAGCCGCACGAGCACCTCTGGGTGCAGGTATTTCATCGCCTTGCGCTCACGAAAGAAGTCGCCGATTTCGGCAAGGGTGACCTCTCGCCCCTCATGTGTGACCACGTAAGCACACACGCGCTCACCGAGGCGCTCGTCGGGCATGCCGACCACAGCTGCCTGAACGATGGCCGGGTGCTGACATAGCAGATCCTCGATCTCCTTGGGATAGATCTTTGAGCCACCGCGGTTGATGACCTCTTTAGCCCTTCCGACGAAATGCAGATAGCCCTCTTCGTCCACGTAGCCCAGATCGCCGGTATAGAACCAGCCCGCCTCATCGCGCGTCTCGGCGGTCTTCTCCGGCTGATTATGATAGCCGACGAACAGTGTCGGTCCGCGAAAGCAGATTTCGCCGATAGTGTCCCGCGGCTGCACGACCGAGCGGTCCTGCTGACTGACGATCTTGAGCTCGACTCCAGATATCGGACGCCCGACGGTGTTGCGCACCTTGTCCTCCGGATCGTCGGGGACCGTGCGGGTGTGAATGATGGTTTCACCCATCCCATAGGTGTTGGCGCTCTTTACTCCCCAGACACGCGCCATTTCCTCGATCAGATCCGGCGAGCTGCGGGCTCCGCCAACGGCAACGGATCGTATCGACGAGGTGTCGTATTTGGTGAAGTCCGGGTGGCGCAACAGACCGAATAGATGCGCCGGCGTTCCCGAGATCTTCGTCACGCGTGACCGCTCGACCAGAGCAAGGATTTCAACGGGACTGTACCGATCGACCACCACCATGGGAAATCCAGCCAGGTCGGTGTAATACAACTCGAAATGCCCGAAAGTGTGGGTCATGGGCGAGCACGCCAGCATTACAGTATCCGGTGGCATGTATGGAATGAGCCGTTTGGTCATGGAGATCACGGCATTGTGTACATGCAGGAATCCTTTGGGGTTGCCCTCCGTGCCAGAGGTAAAGTTCAGGTAGAAGATGTCATCTGCCGTCGTTGTGACGTCATCGAGACGCTGCGGATTGCGCCGGCCTTCCTCGATCAGATCACTCAGGCTCGACTCACCGGCCTCCGCACGCGCCTCGCCCCGGGCGATCACGACCTTACGCAGGGTGGGCAGCTGGGGCCGCAGGGAACGCACCATGTCCGCGAAGGCGAAGTCCTTGTACCGCTCAGGGATGATGATCGCGTCGCTTTCGCAGAAGGCAAGGAGATTGGCCGTCTCGCGCTCCCGGAAGACTGTGTGTATGGGCTGAATGACGGCTCCAATGCGGGAAAGCGCAATCTGCAGAAAGCAGAACTCGACCCAGTTCGGCAGCTGCACCGCGACGATATCGCCCGGCTCGATGCCGGCCCCCAGAAGACCCGCTGCCAGCGCATCGGACTCCGCCTTGAATGCGGCGAACGTGTAATCCCCATCGGCGGTAACCAAGGCCAGTTTGTGCGGCTGCTGTGCAACCGTCTGATCGAAACCCTGATGCAGGGTCAGGTCGAGCCAGAACCCTGCGTCGCGCCATCTCTGGCGGTAAGGCGCGGAAAAGCTCGGGAAATTGTGCCTGGCCATGCAGCATCCTCCGGAGTGGTTCGCGCCACTCGGTAGTCCCAAGGTTCGTATCAGACCCTGCGCGTTTCAACCTGTCCTGGCGGCCGCCGAACCAAGGGCGATAGTTCAACTATCGGAGCTTCGTTCGCCATTTAGTATACAAAGTCGACATATTGCTGCCAAGCGCCGAAGATTGGCACCCCGGGAATTCGTTGACAAGGCCCGTGAGAGCCATCACCATATTCGCCGGTCCGAACGCCGTTCAATTGGCGGCAGAATCTCGACGATGGTCTCAGGGGCAGTAAGGCAGGTCCTGGATTCCGGAGCGAGGCTGATGCGGCTGGGCCTTGTCGTTCCGTGGCACACCCAACAGGAGTGAACATGAGCTGGACCGACTGGACCACTGTCGCCGGGGACGGGCTGGATAACTTCCAGAATATCGTCTACGAAAAGAAACATCATCTGAGGCTCGAGGGCGGAGTGGCGCGCATCTCCTTCAACAGGCCGGAGAAGATGAATACGTTGAATCCGGCCACTATCCAGGAGATGTTCCGGGCCTTCTACGACGCCAACCACGATCCCGCGATCGGCGTCATCGTCGCGGCGGGCAAGGGCAAGCACTTCGGCGCCGGTGGCGATGTGGAATGGGAGCGCTGGGGCCTGCGGGAGGTGTTCTACAACCGTTATCCCCACAATCGCCTGATGCGCATCTCGCGCAAGCCCGTCATTGCGCAGGTGCAGGGCTACTGCATCGGTGGTCACAATCACATGGTCTACTGCTGCGACTTCACCATCGCCGCAGACAACGCCATCTTTGGGCAGGCAGGCCCGCGTGTCTCGTCACCCGCCGACGGTGCTTACGTACCGTATCTGACCAAGGTCGTCGGCGCGAAGAAGGCCCGCGAACTGTGGATGCTCTGCCGCAAGTACAAGGCGAGCCAGGCGCTCGAGATGGGGCTCGTGAACACGGTGGTGCCGCTCGATCAGCTCGAGGCCGAGGTCGACCAGTGGTGCGAGGAGCTGCTGTCGGTGAGCCCCGGCTGTCTCGAGGTGCTCAAAGCAGCCTTCGACCAGGAAATGGATGGGTACCAGGAGTGCGGCATCATATCCGCGGCGATGTACCCGGACTGGTTCGACATGCCCGAGGGCAAGGAGGGCGGGGCGGCTTTCGTCAGCAAGCGCAAGGCCGAGTTCTGGACGATCCGGCGCCGCGAGGCCGAGATGCGCCAGCAGCTGCTGGCGGAATACGAGGCCATGCAAGGACGATCTTGAGCGCGGACGGCCGAACCGTCCCGCACTGGCCAGGAAACAGGATGATCAAGGATAGGACTGCAATCGTCGGAATCGCCGAGACGGCCTTCGCCAGGCGCCTGGAGCCGAGTGAGACCGAGCTGGCCTCCATGGCGATTCTGGCGGCGCTCGAAGATGCCGGAATCGCTCCGTCGGAAGTAGATGCCATGTCCTCGTACACCATGGAAACGACGGACGAGAACGAGATCGCCAGCAATCTCGGCTTTGGCGATATCCGCTTCTTCTCGCGAGTCCCGTACGGTGGCGGCGCCGGATGCGGTGCTGTGCTGCATCTCGCCATGGCCGTCGCGACGGGACAGGCTAACGTGGCGGTGGCGTGGCGTTCCCGCAAGCGAGGCTCGGGGCCGCGCGTATGGGCAACCTCGAAGGATCGGCTGGGCGACGGCTACAAGTATACCCGTCCTTACGGGCTGGTGCGGCCAGTCGATGAGCTGGCGGTACTGACGCGCCGCTACATGCATGAATATGGCGCCACGCGCGATCATCTGGCAAACGTCGCATTGGCCTGCCGGCGCATGGCGAACAACAACCCGCGCGCCACGATGTATTCCAGGCCGCTGACGCGTGAGCAGTACATGGCCGCGCGCTGGATCGCGGAGCCTCTGTGCCTCTACGATAACTGTCTCGAGACCGACGGAGCCCTGGCCTGTGTCATCGTCTCGGCGGAGCGGGCCCGGGATGGTCGGCACCGGCCGGTGTACATCCATGCCGGCGCGCAGGGCATGTCGGCACCGCACCCGCGCATGATGAATGACTTCTGTGGCACGCCGTTGCGCAGCCCTTCGTACGCTGCGGCGCACGGACTGTGGCTGAATAGTGATCTCAAGCCTGGCGACATCCGGGTGGCCCAGATCTACGACGCTTTCACTACGATGGTACTGTTGTCTCTGGAGGCTTACGGCTTTTGCGGCCGCGGTGAAGGTGCGGCCTTCACGGAGAATGGAGCCCTCGAGCTCGGAGGCAGGCTCGCTCTGAATACCAGCGGCGGCAGCTTATCGGAAGCCTATGTGCACGGCTTCAACCTCATCAACGAGGGAGTGAGGCAGATGCGCGGCACTTCGGTGAATCAGGTGCCCGGGGCCGACTCCTGTCTGGTGACGAGCGCTGACGATGTGCCGAACGGGGCACTCATTCTTAGAAATTGACGAAATCAGCATGGCCGGCGAAGAAGAAATGATCAGGTCATGGCCGTTGCCGACGACGGACGGTCACGATGCGCCTTTCTGGGAAGGCGCACGGCGGGGCGTTCTGAGGATGGAAGCCTGTGGCAGGTGCGGCGACCTTCGTTTCCCTCCACGCCCCATGTGTCCCGCCTGTCACTCTGTGCATCGGGAGTGGCGCGAACTCTCAGGCCGCGGCCGGATATGGTCGTTCATCGTTCCCCATCCGCCGCTCTTTCCGGTATTCAACCCCTTGGCGCCTTATAACGTCATCGTCGTCGAGCTCGAGGAAGCGCCCTCTATTCGCCTCGTCGGCAATCTGGTCGAGGAGCCGGCCGGCCCGATCAACGGCGTGAAAGCCGAGACGATCCGGATCGGCGAGCCGGTGCAGGCCGTCTTCGTCCCCGTGGCCGAGGACGTGTCGCTGATCCGCTGGGTGCGGCGACGCTGAGATCGAGGGTACTTGTGGAGACCTTGCCATGCGATTTTCCGACTACAGCTTGATTGAGTTCCGCCGCGATGGTCGCGTTCTGTATGCGACCTTCAACCGACCCGAGTCGCTGAATGCGATGGACGATAAGCTGCAAGGCGAGGTCGAGAGACTGTTCCCGGATGTCGCGCGGGACGAGGAGACGAAGGTACTTGTGATCACGGGTGCTGGTCGGGCATTCAGTGCTGGCGGCGACGTCGATTACATGCAGAGCCTCATCGATCGTCCGGAGCTCTTTCTCGAGGATATTGCGCGCGGCAAGAGGTTGCTCCATGGGATACTCGACTGCCCTTGTCCCATCATCGCCAAGGTCAACGGCGCGGCAGTGGGTCTTGGCGCCACCATCGCCTTGTTCTGCGACATCGTCATCGCTGCGAATCACGCCAAGATTGCCGATCCGCACGTCAAGGTCGGTCTCGTGGCAGGTGACGGCGGTGCGGCGATATGGCCTCAACTCATCGGTTACGCCAAAGCCAAGGAGTACCTGCTCCTGGGCGATGTACTGACGGGCGAGGAAGCCGCGCGTATCGGCCTGATCAGCCGTGCCGTCCCCGCCGAGGAACTTGACCGGGTGGTGGACGAACTCGCGGGGCGGCTGGCCAGCGGTGCATCGCGCGCCATACAGTGGACCAAGCGCGCAGTGAATATTCGGCTCAAAGAGGTCGTCAACTCGGTGGTCGAGGCCTCATTCGCATTTGAGGCGTTGTCGAACCTGACGAAGGACCACCAGGAAGCCGTGAACGCGCTCCGGGATAAGCGCCAGCCGCACTTCACCGGAGAGTAGCTGCGCATGGGCGCGCCCGCTCCGGGAAGGTGTGCCGGGTCGGGCGGCGTCAGCAGGAAATGGAGTGCTGTGCCGCAAAGGTCAGGGCACTCGAGGTCGCAAACGAAGGGAGTTGGCTGATGATGTTCAAGACGCGCATCACTGAACTGCTCGGTATCGAGCACCCGATCGTCCAGGGGGGGATGCAGAACGTTGGTTTCGCCGAGCTCGCGGCGGCAGTATCGAATGCGGGTGGGCTGGGCATCATATGCGGGCTTACACAGCCGTCGCCCGAGGCGCTGCGCGAGGAGATTGAACGGTGCCGCTCGATGACGAAGCGGCCGTTCGGGGTCAATATCACGGTCTTCCCGACAGTGAACGCTCCCGACTACCGGGCTTATGTCCAGGCTGTCCTTGATGGTGGCGTGAAGATCGTCGAAACGGCTGGTACGTCGGCGGTCTCCGAAGTCTGGGACGTCTTGCGGTCCCGGGATGTCGCGATCCTGCACAAGTGTACGGCGGTGCGTCATGCGCTGTCGGCGGAGCGGAAGGGGGTTGATGCCATTTCCATTGACGGCTTCGAGTGCGCTGGGCATCCCGGCGAGGATGACATCCCCGGGCTGATTCTCATTCCCGCCGCCGCCGATAAGGTCAGGATTCCCATCATCGCCAGTGGTGGCTTCGGGGATGGCCGGGGGCTGGTCGCCGCTCTTGCGCTTGGCGCCGAAGCCATCAACATGGGTACCCGCTTCTGCGCCACTCAGGAGGCGCCGATCCATCCCAGAGTCAAACAGGCTTACCTTGACAACGACGAACGCGGCACCGCCCTGATTTTCCGGAGCCTCAGAAACACAGCCCGGGTTGGGAGGAACACCGTGTCGGAAGAAGTCGTCCGTCGCCTGGCTGTGCCCGGCGCCACTTATGCGGATGTGGCCGAGCTCGTCAGCGGCGCCAAGGGGCGCGACCTTCTCAGAACCGGAAATCTCGACTCGGGGATCTACTGGGCAGGAATGGTGCAGGGACTGATCCAAGACATTCCGACAGTGAAGGACCTGATCGAGAGGATTGTCGCGGAGGCCGCACAGGTTATTGCCGGGCGCCTCAGCGGCTGCCTCAGGGCCGGTTCGGCGGCACCGGCCGTTTGACACCGCTCTGAGAAACAGCGTGGACGCCGAACCAGCAGTGTTGCTTGCCCGTCGCGCAGACGGCGTCGTTACCATCACCCTCAACCGGCCGCAAGTCGGCAACGCCATGAATCTCAACGTAACGCGAGAGCTGCTGAGGGCAGCGATCGCCTGCGATGAGGACCCTGCAGTGCGCTGCGTAGTGCTGACCGGGGCAGGGCGCCTGTTCTGCGCCGGAGGTGACCTGGCCGACTTTGCCGAGGCCGGCGATCGACTGCCCGTGCTGCTCAAAGAACTGACGGCCGCGCTGCACATGGCCATCGCGCGCTTTGCCCGCATGGAAAAGCCACTGGTCACAATCATCAATGGTCCAGCCGCGGGCGCCGGCTTCAGCCTCGCTTTGCTCGGCGACATTGTGCTGGCGGCACGCTCGGCGCACTTCACTCTGGCCTATGGGGGCATCGGCCTGTCACCCGATGGCGGCGTAACCTGGTTGCTGCCTCGGCTGGCCGGCCTGCGGCGCGCGCAGGAGTTGATCCTCACCAACCGCCGTATTGACGCCGACGAGGCAGCGGATCTCGGCCTGATTACCCGTGCGGTGGACGATGAGTCTCTGGCTGGCCAGGCCGAGGTTCTTGCCACGAGTCTCGGCGCGTCCGCGACCTTCGCCCTCGGCAAGATGCGGAACCTGTTGTTGTTGAGCTTCTCAGCGACCCTGGAGACACAGATGGAGGCGGAGGCTCGTGCTATCGCCGAAACCGCTCGAAGCCCGCACGGACGCGAGGGGATTGATGCCTTTCTGCAACAGCGCAAACCAACCTTTAGCTAGCCTCGCATTCAGTCTGTGGAGAGGCGTTGCGACTTGATCGCCGCCGTCGAGCGGGCGAGCGCGGAATCGAGGCAGCCCCCGACGCCCTGACGGTGCAGCCGAGCCTGAAGACATAATGTCTGCGGGCAGGAATGCCAGATGTGGCCAATCTGTTGCCGCGCCTGGCGCATGGGAGCCAGACGGGTTTGCGGCGCCGGTGCGCTACCCGTAGCATCAGTTCGGTCTTCAGGACAAGGGAAAATCATGGCGGGAATCTCTGCCTGTGGCGTGCATGTGCCGCGCATGCGTTTGCCTTTGAGCCTGATCCATTCGCCCGAGCAGCGACCTTCCAGCCGTGAGAAGGCCGTTGCCGGAGCGGACGAGGACAGCATCACGATGGCCGTTGCGGCGGCCGGCGACTGCCTCGGGGGTTACGAGCGTGCCGTGGTCGACCACCTTTATCTGGTCTCGACCTCATCGTACTTTGCCGAAAAGTCGGCTGCCGCGATCGTGGCCAAGGCCCTGGGACTGCGACCGGATGTGCTGACGGTCGACTACGGTGGCAGCCTGCGGGGGGCAGCGGCCGCACTTCGGGCCGCGGTCAGCGCTGTTGCCTCCGGCTCGGCTGGTACGGTACTGGTGGTGGCGAGCGACACCCGGACCGCGGAGCCGTATTCGGCGATGGAATCCGATCTCGGGGATGCTGCCGTCGCATTGCTGGTCGAGGCGGATGCACCGCTGCGTCTCGAGGGTGACAGCGCCGTGAACCGCCAGGCTTTCGACGTCTGGCGGGACGACGGAACCGCCACACTGCGCAGCTGGGAGGACCGCTTCGTGGTCCGCCATGGCTGCATCGAACCGGTCACCGCGGCCTGGGAGCAGCTGCAAAGCGCGAGCGCTCTCACGCCCGCATCGGTCCGCTTCGTCGCCTGCCACGCCCCGGATGTACGCAGTCACCGCGAGCTGGCGGGCCAATTGGGATTCCGCGGGGAGCAGGTGATCGAGCCATTGTTCGGCCGGGTCGGTAACTGCGGCAGTGCCTTCGTTCCGCTGCTGCTCGCGCAGGCGCTGGAGCGGGCGCAGCCGGGCGACCGGGTGCTCACCGCGTTCGCCGGCGACGGCGCGCACCTGATGAGCTGGGTGCTGGAGCGGCCGCTGGAACGGACGCCGCGCCTCAGCGAGCAGCTGCAGCGACGTATCGTGATGCGCAGTTACCGCCAGTACCTGCAATGTCGTGGCCTCGATCCCGGACAGCGCAGCGGAGCATCGTCGGACGGCATTTCCGCGACCGTCAGCTACCGGGACCAGGACGCCGACATTGGTTTTGTCGGGGCGCGCTGCTGCGACTGCGGCACGGAGCAATACCCGCCGACCCGCGTCTGTTACCGCTGCTTTGCCCGGGACCGGTTCGAACCCGTGGCGCTCGCGCGGCGGACCGGGACACTGCTCAGCTACAGCATGGACTACTTCTTCCCCGCGCCGAATCCCCCGGTCGTGGCCGGAGTCTGCGCGCTGGGTGGCAGCGCCCGGGCCTACCTGCAGCTCGCGGACTATGCCGGGGAAACCCTGCAGACGGGCCTGCCGGTCGAGTTCGTGTTCCGGCGCATCCACCATTCCGGAGGTCGGCCGGCATATTTCTGGAAGAGTCGCTTGATTGCCGGCGCCGCAGCGCCGGCACTGGAGCCCGGAGTGACAACCGATGCGTGAAAGTCTGCGCGACCGGGTCGCTATCGTCGGGGCTGGCTGCTCCAGTTTTGGCGAGAACTGGACCCAGTCTTCGGAGGACATGATCGTCGAGGCCGCCTTTGAAGCCTATGCCGATGCCGGCATCGAGTCTCCACAGAAACAGCTCGATGCGGTCTTCTGCGGCGCGCTGTACCCATCGCGCGGCACCGCGGAAGTAGCGGAATCCCTGAAATTGTTCGACCTGCCGATCACGCTGGTGCAGAACTACTGTGCCACAGGCACCGACGCCTTCCGTTGCGCGGCAATGTCGATCGCTGCGGGCCTGTACGACACGGTGCTGGTCGTCGGCTTCGACAAGCTCAAGGACCGCGGCGTCGCGGGACCGAGCGTGACAATGACGACGACCCGCGGCCTGCCGATGACGCCGGCGGGCTGGTTCGCGCTGTGCGCGGCGAAGTACTTCGAGACCTATGGCGCCGGGCGCCTCGAGCTGGCGAAGATCGCGGTCAAGAATCATGCGAATGGGACGCTGGCACCGAAGAGCATGCTGAAGAAGATCATCACGACCGACGATGTGCTGAAGGCGCGCATGATCTCGTGGCCCTTCGGGCTCTATGACTGTGCCGCACAGTCCGACGGCGCCGCTGCACTGGTCCTGTCGCGGGCGGAACAGGCCCGTTCCTGGCGCCGGGAACCGGTGTGGCTGAAGGGCGTGTCGGTGATGCTGGGCCCGAATCCGCAGTCCGATCCGGATTTTGACTTCCTCGGCTGGAAGCCGACCCGCAGTGCCGCGCAGGATTGCTATCGCCAGGCCGGTATTTCTGATCCGTTCCGGCAGATCGATGTCGCGCAGGTGCACGACTGCTTCACGCTGACGGAACTCCTGACCTACGAGGATCTCGGCTTCTGCGCCCGCGGCGCGGCGAAGGAGTTCATCGATTCCGAGGTTTTCCGTCTCGGCGGCGAGCTGCCGGTGAACACCGATGGTGGCCTGAAGAGCTTCGGCCATCCCACCGGTGCAACCGGGGTGCGGATGCTGTATGAGAACACGCTGCAGTTGCGCGGCGAGGCCGGGGCACGACAGGTGCCGGGCGCGGCGATCGCGCTCAGTCACAACATCGGTGGCGCGCCGCAGGCCTGCGGCATCGTGATCCTGGGCCGGGAGTAAGCGGACGGTGCGGGAAGTGGATGTCAGGGATGTCGAGACGCTGTCCAGCCTGGTGTCGCCGGAGTTCGGCCCGTGGTCACAGCCGGTCACCGTGACCCAGGAGATGATCGATCGCTTCGCTGACCTGACCGGGGACCGGCAGTGGATCCACGTCGACGCCGAGCGCGCGCGGCGTGAGAGCCCGTTCGGCACGACCATCGCGCATGGCTTCCTGCTGCTGTCGTTGCTGCCGACTTTGTCGGCCCCCAGGAGCTGGCAGCCGGTGAACCATGCGAGCGCGGTGAATTTCGGCTCAGCCGGGTTGCGCTTCCTCGCGCCGGTACCCGCGGGGTCGAGCATCCACGCACGTCAGCGTCTCAAGAACGTCGAGCAGCACCGGCGCGGCACGCTGCTGACCAGCGAGGTGGCGATCCACGTGGTCGACAGCGACCGGCCGGCGCTGCTGTACGACCTGCAGGTGCTGTACCTGCACCAGGGTGCGACCGGTCAGTCCTGAAAGCTCGGTGGCGAGGCCAGCAGCGGCCAGCGGCGGTGGGCCCGGCGGCCGCTGCCGTGCCGGCCGAACTCCGAGACCCGCTTGCCGGTCCAGCTGCGGAAGGCGCGCCGGAAGTGACTGACGTTGGCATAGCCGAGCAGGAACGCGATTTCCTTCGGGGTCAGTGAGGTGTGTTGCAGGTACTGCTGGGCCAGGCTGCAACGCGTCGCATCCAGCGTCTGCTGGTAGGTGACCCCTTCCCGGTTGAGCTGCCGGCGCAGCGTCCGGGCACTGATGCCGAGGCGTTCCGCCATGCCGGACATTGCCGGGAACTTGCCTGGCATGTTGAGCAGGATTCGCTGGATCGTGTCCGCCAGCCGGTTCTGTTGCCCCTGTTCCTCGATCAGCAGGCGGCACTGCTGGTCGCAGATCGTGAAGACGTCGCGGTCCGACAGTGTGATCGGATCCTTCAGTCGCTCGATGTCGAATTCGATGATGGTCCGGGGCTGGTCGTAGAAGACCGGGCAATGAAAGGCCCGCTGATACTCATCACCGTGTTCCGGCTCGCTGTAGCTCAGGCAGATCTTCCGGATCGGGAACGGGCGACTCGTCAGGCTGGTGGACAGCGCGACGGTGCGACTGATGAACTCCTCCACCGCGAACGGCATCAGCCAGCCGAGCGGCAGTGATTCCCGCAGCTCGCTGTACCAGCAACCGTCGCGGCAATAATTCGTGGGGACGAGGATGTACTCGTTCAGGGCGTAGTAGCGGTGGATCACCTGGCGGGCCTGCGCCAGCGTCGCGCTGCTCAGGGCGGCATAGCCCAGCACGCCGAGATCGCTGATCTTGAACTCGCTGCCGAGGACGATGCCGAGGCGGGGATTACCCGTCAGCTGCAGCATGTTGGCGATGATGCGCCGATAGGCATCGGGGGTCGTGAAGAAGGACGCCGTGCTGACGCTTTGCTCGTCGAGATGCGTGCCCTCCAGAACCTGGGGTGCGCTGAAGCCCCTCTCGCGCATACGGCTGAGATAGAACTGGACCTTGTTCTTCCGTGGACTATGCATACCTGGGAGCTGCCCGGATCTGGACTCCACATGGCCGGATAAGGATTTAGTGTGGCCGAGCTTAGGTCTGATTCCGTGGACTGTCAACGACCCCAACAGGCCCGGCGCAGGCCCGATATGGCACAGTATTGACCCGCATTGGCTTGGCCCGCATGCGCAGAGGCGTCGGTACCGGTTCTAGAATCCATACGTTAACGACCACGGGAGATGCATCCATGAGCCAGGTCCAAGCAATCCGATCACTGGTGCTATTGGGCGGAGCCGCCGTGGGCATCGCCTGCGCGGGTGCCGCCCGGGGGCAGACGCCGACGCTGGCCGAAGTTACGGTCACCGCGCAGAAGCGCGAACAGAGTCTGCAGGCCGTGCCCATCGCCATCACGGCGCTCGACGTGGACGTAATGGAAGCGCAGCGAGTGCTCGACACCGACTCGCTCGCCAAGCTGGTGCCCAACCTGCACATCAAGCAGGGCACCACCGGCGTCGTGACCCTCGCGATGCGCGGCGCCAGCAACAATGATTCCGGCAACCCGGGTTACGAGAACGCGGTCGGCATGTACATCGATGGTGTCTATAACGGCAAGTCCGTCGGCTCGCTGTTCGACCTGGGCGACATCGAGCGGATCGAGGTGCTGCGCGGGCCGCAGGGAACGCTCTATGGCCGCAACACGATCGGCGGTGCCATCAATTTCATCAGCAAGCGGCCGAGCGGCGAATTCGAGGCCCGGGTCAAGGCGGGCGTCGGCAATCAGCAGCTGTATCACGGCAACCTGAGTCTCGATCTGCCGGCACTCGGAACAGCTGGTTCAGGAGCCGGCGAGCTGCGGGCGCGGTTCAGCGCTTTCCAGCGCAAGCGGGATGGCTTCACCGACAATGTCCAGCAGAGCTTTTCCAGCCCATCGTTCCCGGTCGCGGACTTCGACCAGTTCGGCACCATCGACCGGCAAGGTTTCCATGCCGCCCTCGACTGGGAGGTCTCCGATCGACTCCTGCTCAGCTATGACTTCTCCAGTTCCCGGGCTGACGAGCACCAGCGGTTGTTCCAGGTGATCGACGTCGTGCCAGGTGCCCGGCCCGCTGGCTTCGAGCTCTACATTCCAGCTGGACAGCCGAAGGTGGGCAGTGCCAACGAGAGAGTCTTCTACGATAACGCCATCGACGCGCATGGACTCACCATCACCTGGAAGTTCAGCGACCGGTTGTCGCTGAAATCGATCACTGGCTACCGCGAGATCGACTCGCGGGATATCACGGACCTGGATGGCACCGACACGAGCTTCTACGAGTCCCTGCGTGATTACACGTCCGAGGACACTAGTGTCCGACACGTTTAAGGGCTGAAGGGCTGAAAGCCTGTGTTTTATGAGGTTCCATGAGATTTTCAGGTGTTAACGACTTGAACGACGGAGAGGAAAAACGGCAAGCTGCCCGGACTTATCCGGGAGACGCCGATGTACGCAGGCAAGCTGGTGTTCGCCCAGGTGATGGAGTGTGCGCCGTGGCATACGTTTCGTCGTCTGGTGGCCAAGTATCGCGCCGACTTCAACGTTCGCAGTTTCACCTGTCTCGACCAGTTCTTGAGCATGGCGTTCGCCCAGATCACCTATCGGGAGAGTCTGCGGGACATCGAAGCGTGCTTCGAGGCGCATGCGACCAAGGCCTATCACCTGGGGCTGCGCGGCAACTTCACGCGCAGCAACCTGGCCGATGCCAACGAGCGGTGCGACTGGCGGATGCACTGCGAGTTCGCCCAAGCGCTGATTCGCATCGCGCGCCGGTTGTACGCCACCGAGCCTCTGGGTGTGGAGCTGGACAACACCGTCTATGCGCTCGATTCCACCACCATCGATCTGTGCCTGACGCTGTTCCCGTGGGCCCCGTTTCGCTCGACCAAGGCGGCGATCAAACTGCATACGCTGCTCGACCTGCGCGGCAATATCCCCAGTTTTATCCATATTTCTGACGGCAAATGGCACGATGTCAACGTGCTCGATCTGTTGATTCCCGAAGCCGGGGCCTTCTACGTCATGGATCGTGGCTACCTGGATTTCCAGCGACTGTACCGGCTGCACCAGAGCGGCGGGTTCTTTGTCACTCGCGCCAAGCGCAACATGAACTGCCAGCGCGTTCAGTCCGCGCCCATCGATCGCAGCACGGGACTGATCTGCGATCAACGCGTGATGCTCAACGGTTTCTACACCTCGCAGGATTACCCCGGGCCGCTGCGCCGGGTGCGTTACAGGGACCCGGTAACCGACAAGTCGCTGGTGTTCCTGACCAATCACTTCGGCATCCCGGCCCTGAGCGTATGCGCGCTGTACAAGAGCCGCTGGCAAGTCGAACTGTTCTTCAAGTGGATCAAGCAGCATCTGCGCATCAAGCGATTCTTCGGCACGTCCGAGAACGCCGTGAAGAGCCAAGTGTGGATCGCGGTGGCAACCTACGTCCTGGTCGCCATTGTCCGCAAGCGGCTGAAGCTGGAGTTGTCGTTGCATACAATGTTGCAGGTTCTGAGCGTGACGCCTTTCGAGAAAATCCCTTTAATTCAGCTGTTTTCTGACATCGAGGACGATCCACAAACGCCCCTCGACGCTAACCAACTGATATTGCTATGAAACGTGTCGGACAGTAGTGGTCCGAGGAGTTTTCGCAGGAGCTGCAACTGGTGGGCAGCACCGGGCAGCTGGACTATGTACTGGGGCTCTATCACTTCGAGGACGAGGTGACAGCTCTGCGGGTTCAGCAGTTCTCGAACGCGACTTTCCACCGCTACGGCAACGCCTACCTGGAGAACGAGAACCAGGCCGCGTTCGGCCAGGTCGACTACACACCAGCCGGGCATGAATCACTGACCCTGAGTGTCGGCGCGCGCTGGACGACGGAAAAAAAGAGCATGCAGCGCTTCCTGCAGAGCCTGTTCAGCGGCACGGGCAGCTTCGCCCTCGTGGACCCGGGTCCGAACCTGACGCCTCCAGAGCTGGATTTCAGCAATACCTCCTTGATGTTCTCCGCGGCCTACAGGGTGTCCGATCGCCTGAACCTGTATGCGAAGTATGCCGAGGGATTCCGCAGTGGTGGCTACGATGGACAGGCGAGTTCCGCGGCCGCGGCCGCCGTTCCCTTCGCTTCCGAGGAGCTGACGACCATCGAGGCGGGCATGAAGTCGCGCTGGCTCGCGGACCGCCTGCAGCTGAACCTCGCGGCCTTCTACACCGAGTACGACGACATGCAGGTCACGTCGTTCACCGGTACCGTGGCAACGGTGTTGAACGCCGGCGCGTCCAACCTGTACGGCCTGGAGCTCGAGGCGCAGGCGCTGCTCACCGACCGGCTGCGTGCCAGCCTGGGAGCCTCGTACCTGGAATATGAGATCGACCGTTTCGACATGGGCGGGACGATCGGTGACGTGGCGGACCGTGCGGAGATCAACAACGCACCGCGCAACACTGTCAATGTGGCGCTCGACTACGATTTCCCGAGCCTTGGATTCGGCGAGCTGGCGCTGCACCTGAACTACAACTACTGGGCCGCGGCGCATGCGATCGCGATCAAGTCGAACGGCCAGGCACCCAATTCGGAACTCAGTGCGCGAGGCCTGCTCGATGCGCGCCTGACGCTCTCCGGCATCGAACTGGGCTCCGGCGCGAAGCTGCAGTTCGCCCTGTGGGGGATGAATATCACCGACAAGCGGTATTTCGACAACATCATCGACTTCACTTCGTTCCGCGCCGGTACGCTCGGCTGGCCGGCCACCTACGGACTTGAAGCGACACTGGACTTTTGACACTCCAGGGAAGTAGCCGGCGGCGCGACGCCGTGCCACGGCCGCCGGCCACTTTCGTCCGCCTGCACGAGCGAGCGTGGTACCGGAATTACGTGCTGCTGGTGCTGCTGCTCGCCTACATCTTCTCGTTCATCGACCGCCAGATCCTGAGCCTGATGGTCGGTCCGATCCGCCAGGACCTCGGCATCAGCGATTTCGAACTGAGCCTGCTGCAGGGCTGGGCCTTTGCGCTCTTCTACTCGGTGATGGTATTGCCGATCGCGCGGCTGGCCGACCGTCACAGCCGCCGCACGATCATCGGCTGCGGCATCGCGCTGTGGAGCGCGATGACCGTGGGCTGCGGGCTGGTGCGAGGCTATGCGGGGCTGTTCCTGATGCGCGTGGGCGTGGGCGTCGGCGAGGCCGCGCTGTCGCCACCAACCTACTCGCTGCTGAGCGACTATTTCCATCCCGAGCGGCTAGCCCGCGCCATGGCCATCTTCAGTCTCGGCATCAGCATCGGCGGCGGCATGGCCTATCTGGTCGGCGGCCTCGTCATGGAGATGGTGTCGCAGCCGGAAACCCTGGTGGTGCCGCTGCTGGGGGCGATCCGGCCCTGGCAGGCGACCTTCATCATCGTGGGACTGCCGGGCCTGCTGGTCGCGCTGATGATGCTGGGCATCCGTGAGCCACCGCGGCGCGGCGGACTGCGCGACGTGGCGGGCCAGGTACAGCGCATGCCCGTCAGCCAGGTGTGGCGTTACCTGATGGACCGCTGGCGCCTCTACATCTCCTTCCCCCTGGGCACCGCGCTGCTCGGCGTGTTCGGGTTCGGCATGATGGCGTGGTATCCGACATTCCTCATCCGGACCTTTGGGATGTCGATCGGCGAGGCCGGCGCCTGGTTCGGGCTGATGTACCTGGTCTTCGGTACCGCTGGCACGTATTTTGGTGCGCGCCTTGCCGAGATCCTCCATCGTCGCGGTCACCGCGACGGGCACATGCGCCTGATCATGCTGGCCGCCATCGCGATGACCGTGCCCGGCATCATCGGCCCCCTGCTGCCAAGTGCGCCACTGGCCCTGCTCGCGCTGGCCCCGACGATCTTCCTCAAGAGCAGCTACTACGGCAGCTCCGGGGCAGCCCTGCAACTGGTGACGCCGAACCAGATGCGGGCGCAGGTTACCGCGGTGCAGATCTTCTTCGGCAACATCATCGGCATGACGGTCGGGGCCTCCTCGATCGCAGCACTCACGGATTTCGTGTTTGTTGATGACAACGCGCTGCGTTACTCGCTCGCCTGGGTGGCGGCCGTGTTCTGCCCGGCGGGGGCGCTCGTGCTGAAGTCCTGCCTCCGGCCCTATGTGAAGGCCCTCGATGAGGCTGCCAGCCGCAATGACTGACCCGGTGGCGACTCGATCATGGCCGGATGCGATCCTTTTCCAGTCAATCCTGGCTTGCGCGGAGGATTTCCACCAGGCCGGGCGGCGTTTACCATGCGCCGGTATACGAGGCCGGCGGGTCACAGGGACGGACTGATGCAAAGCGACCATACGTTTGGCGGCCGGGTGATCGGTGAGACGCTTGCGGCCGAGGGCGTGGAGTGCCTGTTCGGCATCCACGGCGCCCAGTGGAGTTCCATCGAGGAAGCCTGCCGCCAGGGAATCAGGCTGTATCACTTCCGCCACGAAGCCACTGCCGGCTTCGCCGCGGACGCGTACGCGCGCTGTACCAGGAAGCCGGGCGTGTGCTACGTCTCGATGGCCGCCGGCATGACCAACATGCTGGCGCCGCTGTATCACGCGAAGGGGTGCCTGAGCCCGGTGGTCGTGATGGTGTCCCAGCACCATCCCGCCCGGGACGGCCTGAGCCCGATTCAGGAAGGCTACGCGGAGCGGGTGTTCGCCGACGCCTGCAAGTGGACCCATCGGATTCTCGACTGGCGCACGGATGGCTTCTGGATCCGCAAGGCGCTCAGGGATGCGGTGCATTTCCCGCCCGGGCCGATCGCACTGTCGATCCCGCAGCCGGCGCAGGGCGGCGCCGGCCCGGATTCGCAGAGGCACTTCGTGCCGGGAGACCGGTCGCCGGTGATTCCGCAGCCGGCGGGCGATCCGGCGTTCGTCGAGCAGGCGGTGGTCGCGCTGTTGCAGGCGGAGCGGCCGCTGTTGATCGCGGGCGACGGCGTGTACTGGTCGGGCGCCGCCGCGGAACTGCGGGAGCTCGCCGAGCTGCTGCAGATCCCGACCACCACGCGCCGGACCGCGCGCGGCGCGCTGCCGGAGACCCATCCGCTGGCATTCACGCAGGAGTGCCGGACCGGTTTCGCCGAGCACGCGGATCTCGTGTGCCTGATCGGCATGCAGGTAACGGCGCTGGATCGCTGGTTCGAACCGCCGGTCTGGGCGGCGGGCACGCGATTCATCCAGATCCAGCAGAACCCGGAGCTCGTCTGGTATGGCCTGCCGACCGAGGCGACCGTGGTCGGCTCCCCCCGCCTGGTGCTGCGACAGATGATCGACTGCGTGCGCAGCCTGTCGAAGCGGGGCCCCGATCGTACGGCGTGGGTGCAGCAGCTGGCGAAAACCCGGGCGGAAGTCGCACGGCGACGCGCGGAGAAGGTCCACCAGCAGTGGGGTTCGCAGCCGATCCATCCGGACGTCCTCGGCGCCGAGATCTGCAGCTTTCTCGATCCGACCGCGACGCTGATCTACGATTCCTACACGGGCTCGCACTACCTGACCGACAAAGTGGTGGCCACTCGCGAGGGCCACGTCCTCGACGCCGGGTTGCACCAGCACCTCGGCCACAGCATCGGCATGGCGATCGGGGCGCAGGTCGCCCGCCCGGGCCAGCAAGTGCTCGCGCAGATCGGCGATGGCGGTTTTGGGCTCTCCGGGATGGACATGGAGACGATGCTGCGCTACCGGCTGCCGGCTGTCGTCGTGCTGCTCAACAACGACTCCTGGGGCGGCCGCACCATCGGCGGACCGCTGTATTTCCCGCAGCATGGCTCGTGGGAGAACCTGCCGGACATCCGCTACGACCGGATGTTCGCCGAACTCGGCTGTCATACCGAATACGTCACCACGGCCGAGCAGATCCGCCCGGCACTGGAGCGCTCGTTTAACTCCGGCCTGCCGGCGCTGATCAATGTCCGCTGCGAGGCCACGCGGACCTCGCGGCGGCTGCTGCCGATCTGGCTGGTGCAGACGTGGATGCGCGGTAACTTCGCCGAGCTGCCGGTGGAAGCCCAGGAAGAACTGCGGCGCCAGTCCTTCGCGATGTATCGGGCAGCGGCGGCGATTGCCCGTGAGGATGGCTGCCGCGTCACCGCTGAGGAGCTGGCGGACATGGTCGGCAAGTCGGAGCGCGACTGAATGAAGGAACTGGATGGCAAGGCAGCGGTAGTCACCGGTGGTGGCCGCGGCATCGGTCGCGCGCATTGCCTGCAACTCGCCGGCGCAGGGGCGGCGGTCGTCGTGAACGACATTGATCTGGCGGAGGCCGAGAGCTGTGCGGCCGAGATCCGCGGCCGTGGCGGGCGCGCGGTAGCCGATGGCTCCGACATCGGCACCGTGGCAGGTGCCGCGCAGGCAGTTGCCACCTGCCGGTCCGGGTTCGGCCAGATCGACGTGATGGTCGCCAATGCCGGCATCGTCCGCGACCGCACCTTCCTGAAGATGAGCGAAGACGACGTGCGCGCGGTGATGGACGTGCACTTCTTCGGTACTTTCTTCTGCCTGCAGCAGGCGGCGCTCGCCATGCGCGACCAGGGCAGCGGTGGTGCGCTGATCACCACGGTGTCAGCGGCACATTTCGGTAATTTCGGCCAGGCCAACTATGCCGCGGCGAAGGGTGCGATCGCCTCGCTCACCTATACGCTGGCACTGGAACTCGCGCGCTTCGGCATCCGCGTCAATGGCATTTCGCCGCTCGCCACGACGCGCATGTCGGACACCTACAAGGGTGCGGACGGCAAGGAGGTCGAACTGCCGTACTTCGACCCTGAGCTGAACGGACCGATGCTGATCTACCTGGCCAGCGATCGGGGCAACTACATTTCCGGACAGGTCTTCGGCACCGG
>SCUD01000096.1 GCA_004297335.1 Gammaproteobacteria bacterium | reverse complement strand
CCCTGCAGGGTGCCGTCGGAGAACACCACCCCCCAGCCGAAGGTATCGTCCGGGCGATTGCGCTCGTAGACTTCCACCCGGGCGTCCGGCAGCGCCTTGCGGTACAGCAATGCGGCGTACAGGCCCGCCGGGCCACCACCGAGACAGACGATCCGCCGCATCGAGGTCCTCCACTGCCAGGGTATTAGTAGAGACTTGAATAATTCAGATGTCAAGCACTAGCACGACGGTATCCGTCCTGGGCCAGCCGGAGCGCCGCACCGGCACGCTGGTCTTCGGTGCCTTCGCCGGAGTCGAGCCGGCCGGCGCCGCGCTCGCGGTCGATGCCGCGCTCGGCGGGGCGATCCGCGATCTCGCCGCCCGCCGCGCCCTCGGCGCAGCGGCCGGGCAGGTGTTCCTGCTGCCAGTGCACCGGCCCGGCATCCCGGCGCGGTTCGTCGTCTTCGCCGGCCTCGGCGAATTCCAGCGCTGGGGCCCCGCCGTCCAGCGCCTGGCCGCGGCCAACGTCACCCGCACGCTGGCGCTCGCGGGCATCGATGATTTCGCGATGGTGCTGTGGGGCACGACTTCCGGCATGAGCGCGGCGGATGCGGCCGGCGCGCAGGCCGAAGGCGTGCTGACCGCGCTGGCCGAGCTGCCCCGTGGCTGCCGCATCCGGCGCGTCACGCTGCTGTCGCGCGATGCGCGCCGTCGCCGCGCGGCCCATGCGGCCATCGCGGCGCTGCTGCGCCGGCACCCGTCGGCCCGGCTCCTGCGCCTCGATCCGCTGCCGACCGCGCGGCGCACCCCGCGGCAGGCCGTGGCGCTGGCGCCGGCGGCGACGCCACTCGCCTGGCTGTTCGTGCAGGAAACAGCCGATGAGCTGCGCGCCGCGCTGCTCGGTGCCGAGCCCAAGGCCACGGCACTGGCCGAGACCCGGCGCCTCGACCGGAGCGCGCTCGAGCGCGAACTCGCGCGGCTCACGCCGGGCATTGCGCCCGCAGCGCTCGCGCGCCTCGGGCGCAAGCTCGGCGAACTGCTGCTGCCAGCGCCGATCCGCTCGGCGCTGCCGGCGGTCCGCGCGACGCCGCTGGTCGTCGTGCATGATGCCGCCGCCGGGCGCTGGCCCTGGGAAACACTGGTCATCGACGGCTGGGCGCCGGCTGCCGCGCGCGGCCTGCACCGTCGCTACGCGGCCGAGGGCATGTCGGTCGCGAAGTGGCGCGAACAGCGGCGCCGCGAGCGGGAGCTGCGCGTGCTGCTCATCGTCAATCCCACTGGCGACCTGCCGGGCGCGAGCGCCGAAGGAGCGGAGGTCGCGCGGATCATCGCAAGCCAGGACCATGCCACCGTCACCCGCATCGAGGGTGCCGCGGCCACGCGCACGCGACTGCTCGCCGAATTCCGCTCCGGCGGGTACGACGCCATCCACTACGCCGGGCACGCCTTCTTCGATCCGGAGGCACCGGCGGCGAGCGGCATCCTCTGTGCCGGCGAGCGCGTGTTGTCCGGCGCCGATCTCGCGGCGCTCGACAGCGTGCCGGCGCTGGTCTTCTGCAATGCCTGCGAGTCCGGACGCCTGCGCCGGGCCGGCGAGCCGCGCCGGCAGCTCGAGCGCAGCGTGGGCTTCGCCGAGTCCTTCCTGCGCGGCGGCGTCGCCAACTTCATCGGCACCTGGTGGCCGGTCTCGGACGAGGTCGCGGTGGCGTTCGCGGCCACGCTGTACCGCGAACTCGGCCGCGGGTCCGCGATCGGGCCGGCGCTCGCCGCGGCGCGCGGCGCCGTGCGCGAACTGCCCTCAGCCGAGTGGGCGAACTACCTGCACTACGGCAGCCACGACTTCGCGCTGAAGGTCCCGCCCGCCGTCACCACGAATAGCGCACGCGATAGCTCACGACCGCCTCGCCGCCGGCCGGCACCTTGACCGGGAACTCGATGCTGCGCGCGTCCTTCTTCTCGAACGGCGTCGAATGGGCGATGAGCTCCCAGCGGCTCCAGCGGTAGAGATTCTCGCGCACGACGACCTCCACGGCCTGCTCCTTGTGATTGCGCAGGCGGATCTCGAAAGCCTCCTCCATGACCCGGCCGCGCGAGTTGAGCTGGAAATCCGTCTGGCGCCGCTCGCCGACCACGTCGAACGCGGTACCGAGCCGTACGCGCACGTCCTCGTCCCTGGCCGTATGGTCGATGGCATCCTCGCCGATGAACTCGAGGCTGCCGTCGGCGCGGTCCAGCTGCGACACTCGGATGCGCCCGGCCGGCAGCGGCACGCCGAGGCCGGAAGCCTGGTCGTTGCGGAAGCTCAGCCACACGTCGACCTTGGTGTTCGAGGCCGGGCCGTATTCGGGTTCCAGCGCCGGCGCACCACCGTGGTCATAGCCGGCGGCACCGTAGTAGACCAGGCGCTTGCGCGCCGGCACCCGGGCTGCCGCGTCGAACAGCTCGATCTGCCGGGTCGAGTTGTTCGGGATCGTGGCCGGCCGCCCGAGCGTGTACAGGTGATACTCAAAGAAGGCCTTTTCCTCGAAGCCATCCGCCGCGGCCATCTCCATGGTCACGCGCTGGCGCATCATCGCGACCGGCGCCTCGCTCGGCACGCGATTGACATCCCCGGCGATCAGCTTGAGCCGCGCGTCCTGGTAACCGACGCCGGACTGGTTGAGCAGGCTGACCCAGGCGCCGACGTCGACGAAGCCCGAGTTCGCGTCCGCACCCTCGCTGAAGATCAGGTTGTAATCGGCCCACCAGGTGATGCCACCGGTCTGGTAGGCGACCCGCGTGCGATGCGTACCGCCCTTCGCGGCCAGCAGTTCCCACTCCAGCGTCGGCCGCGTGATCAGGCCGCCCGGTAACTCCCCGAATCGCAGCCCGGTCCAGGCATTCAGCGCGTGGACCTGGCCGTCGTCGCTGCGCAGCACGAGGCCATCGTGCGCTGAGAGCAGCGTGCCCCGCAGCGAGGTCGTGGCCTCGCCCTCCGCCCGCTCGACCGTGACCGGCTGGTCCACGTAGCGCGACAGCAGCTTCTGCATGCCGACCAGGTCGAACTGGAAACTCTGCTCGAGCACGCGCGTGCCAGACGGATCGGTCAGCGAGCGGAACTGCACCGTGGTCGGGTCGATCAGTGCCGCGACGTCCGTGAACTGCAAGCGGCTGCGGCCGCGCTGCAGCTCGAGATCCCGGTCCAGCCGCACGAGCGCAAAGCCCGGCAGCGCGCTCGCTGCCGGCGTGCCCATGCCCGGCAGCGGCCGGTACCACTCCGCCGGAATGCCGCCCGGCCGGGCCGAGCTGTAGACTGTCAACGCGAGCTGCCCCTCGGCGGCCCGCGCGACGCCGGCGAAGGTGATGCCGATGAGCAGCAGCCCGCAGCAACTGAGTCGTTCGTTCATCATTGGTGATCTCCTGCGGAAGGACCGCATACAGCTTAAACGCTGCCGGTGAGCGGCGCAGGTCTGGCGCGCGGGCGGCCAGTGCGGCACGATGGGTGCTTTCCGGGAGGGGATTCATGGCCTCGTGGCTGGTCAGGCTCGGCGACTTTTCGTTCCGCTACCGCGGCTACCTGCTACCGGTCGCGGTCATCCTGTACCTGGTGCCGGGGCCGCCGCTGTTCCCGGACCCGGCCCGCGCCGGGCTCGACGGCTTCCTGATCGCGGCCTTCGGCCAGCTGGTCCGCATCCTGACCGTCGGCCTCGCCTACATCATCCGCGGCGGCAAGGACCACCGCGTCTACGCCGAGGACCTGGTGACCAGTGGCCTCTACAGCCACTGCCGCAACCCGATGTACGTCGGCAACTTCTTCCTGCTGATCGGCCTGGCGGTGGCCGCGAATTCCTGGGTATTCGCCCTCGGCGGCATCGCCCTCGGACTCGGCATGCACCGCGCGATCGTCGCCGCCGAGGAGCACTTCCTGCGCGGCAAGTTCGGCGCCGCCTACGATGCGTACTGCGCGGACGTGCCGCGCTGGGTGCCGCGCCTCGGCGGCCTGCTGGCCACGGTGAGCAGCATGCAGTTCCAGTGGCGGCGCGTGATCCTGAAGGAATACGCCACCTCCTTCGACTGGCTGTCGGCCACCGCGCTGGTCGTGCTGGTCAACCTGTGGCGAACCGGAACGCTGACCGGCCATCCGTGGCTCGCCGGCGTGCTGATCACAGTGATTCTCATGCGCATCGTGTTGTCGTTCCTTTCGCGCCGGATGCAGCAGGCATCAACGCCGGCGAGCGGCGCCTGACGTGCGACTGGATTGAACCAGCGCAGCGGCACGCGGTCGAAGACCCGTTTTCGTCCGAACGGACTGCAGGTAATGAGAATGCGTCTATCCACACTGGGAGCTTTCTTCTTCCGCTGGCGCAATGCACTGTTCCCGCTGGTGCTCATCGTGCTGGTCGAACTGTGGCCGCCAGGGCATGTTGCTTCGCGCATCGAGCTCGCGATCCTGTTGGCCGGACTGGCGCTGGCCACGCTCGGCCAGGCACTGCGGATCCTGACCGTCGGCTGGGACTACATCGAGCGCGGCGGCGTGCACGGCCGGGTCGCCGCGTCGCGCCTGGTGACGCACGGCATGTTCGCCCGCAGCCGTAACCCGATGTACGTCGGCAACCTGCTGATCGCCGGTGGCTTCCTGCTGGCGCTCGGCCGGCTGGTGCCGGCGCTGGCCGGCATCGCCTTCTTCCTGCTGGCCTACCGCGCGATCGTCGCCAGCGAGGAGCAGTTCCTGGCCAGCAAGTTCGGTGCCGACTACGCGAGCTACATGGCCAGCGTGCCGCGCTGGCTGCCGCGTCTGCGCGGCCTGCGCGCCGAACTGCGCTCCCGGCCGCTCAGCCTGACGGCGATCCTGGTCCGGGAGTTCGGCACTTTCAGCGCCACCGTCGTGACCGCAGTCGCGCTGCTGGCGTGGCGGCTGGAACCACACGATCTCCTGCACAATCCCTGGGGTGTGCTCGACGCCACCTTGCTCGGGGTGATTGCCGGCTTCTACCTGACCGTGCGCACGCTGAAGAAGCGGCGCATCCTGTGGGTACCACGATGACCTCACTCGACCAGGCGCTGGCGCCGCTGCGCCAGCGGATCGACGCGATCGACGCCCAGCTGCTGGCGCTGCTCAACGAGCGCGCCGGCACGGTCGCCGAGGTGTTCCGGCTCAAGCAGGCCCATGGTGCGCCGCGCTTCTCGGCGGCACGAACCGAGGCGATCCTCGCCCGCCTCGCCGCCACCAACGCCGGCCCGCTGACCGCGGCCGAGGTGCAGCGGCTGTTCGAGCCGCTGCTGCAGTTCTTCGCCAACGAGTTCCAGAACCAGGGGTGACACCATGGCCCGCGACGCGCTGTTCCAGGTCGAGAAGGGTTCGCAGGATTTCCAGTTCGACAACAAGGTCGCCGATGTCTTCGACGACATGGTCTCGCGCAGCGTGCCGTTTTACCGGGAGCTGCAGTCGATGCTCGCGGACCTCACGGTGCAGTTCCTGCCGGAGTCCGGCGGCGCCTTCTGCGACATCGGCTGCTCGACCGGCACGACGATCGCCAACATCCTCGGGCATCCGTACTGCCCCGCCGACGCCCACGCATGGGGCCTCGACAACGCGCCGGCGATGCTCGACCAGGCCCGCACCAAGCTGGCGGAGAGCCTGCACGGCAGCCGGGTCACGCTGGTCGAGGCCGATCTCAACGGCAGCTTCGAGCTGCCTTCCGTCAACGTCGTGCTGATGAACTGGACGCTGCAGTTCGTCCGGCCGATCCACCGCGAGACCGTGCTGCGGGCCATTTATGCCGGGCTGCGCCCGGGCGGCGCGCTGCTGCTGGCCGAGAAGGTGCTGGTCGAGGACTCGCTGCTGAACCGCCTGTATATCGAGCTCTACTACCGCTTCAAGGCGCGCCAGGGCTACTCGCAGGAGGAGATCCAGCGCAAGCGCGAGGCCCTCGAGAACGTGCTGGTTCCCTACCGCGTCGACGAGAATGTCGAGCTGTTGAAGCGCTGTGGCTTCACGACCGTGGATACCTGTTTCCGCTGGCTGAACTGGGCGGCTTTCGTCGCGATCAAGCAGCAGACCTGAGGCCGGGGCCGGGACCCTGCCCGCCCGCCCCGGCGCCCTGCTTTCGCCGGCTGGCGAAAGCAGGTACGCTTCCCGCCGGGGGACGACATGTCACACACCGGGCAACTGGTGTTCAGGCGTGCAACCGAAGCGGGGGAGTTCGACCAGATCCACGGGCTCAACTACGAGACCTTCGTCGAGGAGATCCCGCAGCACGAGCCGAATCACGAACGCCGCCTGATCGACCGGTTTCACGCCGAGAACACCTATTTCGTCTGTCGCGACCAGGACCAGGTCGTCGGCATGCTGGCGGTGCGCGCCAGCCGCCCGTTCTCCCTCGATGACAAGCTCGACAACCTTGATCCCCTGCTGCCCCCGCACCGCTCGGTCTGCGAGCTGCGCCTGCTCGCCGTGCGCAAGGCCTGGCGCAACACGAGGGTCTTCCACGGCCTGATGGCGGCGGCCAGCCGCTGGGGCCTGGAAGCGGGCCACGACCTCGCCGTCATCTCCGGCACGCTGCGCCAGCAGCGGCTCTATGAGCACCTCGGCTTCACACCCTTCGGCCCGGTGGTCGGCTCGGCCACCGCTCCCTACCAGCCGATGTACCTGACGCTGGCGGCGTTCCGGACCCACGTCCAGGGAGCGCTCAATGGCGCCCTGCGGCCGCCGCCGGGACGCAAGATCAACCTGCTGCCGGGCCCGGTGGACATCGCACCGGAGGTGCATGAGGCCCTCGCGGCGCTGACGATCAGCCACCGTTCGGCGGAATTTCTCGACCTGCACCGGCGCACGCGCGCAGCGCTCGCACGGCTGGTGCGGGCCCGCGACTGCGCGATCGTGCTCGGCTCCGGCACGCTCGCCAACGACATGGTCGCCGCGCAGCTCGCGCTGCTGCCCGGGCGGGGACTGGTGCTCGCCAATGGCGAGTTCGGTGAACGGCTCATCGACCACGCGACCCGCATGCGCCTGCCGTTCGAGTCACTCGTGCTGCCCTGGGGCGAGGCCTTCGATCCGGCGGCGATCCGCCGGCGGCTCGATGAAACCCGCGACTGCTCCTGGGTCTGGGCCGTGCACGCGGAGACCTCCACCGGCATGCTGAACGACACCGCGATGCTCGGGCAGCTGTGCCGAGAACGCGGGCTCAGGCTCAGCCTCGACTGCATCAGCGCCATCGGCGCAACGCCGGTGGATCTAACCGGCGTCCATCTCGCGAGCGGAGTCAGCGGCAAGGGCCTCGGCGGTTTCACCGGCCTCGGCCTCGTGTTCCACAACGACGAGCTGCCGCCGCCGCGGCCGGACCTGCCGCGCTATCTCGACCTGCGCAGCTATGCCGCGCACGATGGCGTGCCCTACAGCACCTCCTCCAACCTGATCAACGCGCTGTACGCGGCCGTGACCCGCTTCGACCCGGCCACGCGCTTCCGGCAGCTCGGCGAGGTGTCGGCGTGGCTGCGCGCCGAGCTTGGGCGGATCGGCCTGCCACCGCTGGTCTCGGGGCCGCAGGCCTTCCCGGCCGTGCTGACCATCCCGCTGCCCGCCGGGCGGTCCTCGCGCCAGCTCGGCGAACGGCTGCTGGACGAGGGCTTCCTGCTGAGCTTCGAGAGCGGCTACCTGCTGGCGCACAACTGGATCCAGGTCTGCCTGATGCGCGAGGCCTCGCCCGAACTGCTCGAGCCGCTGGTCGCGGCGCTCGTGCGACCGGACTGATCCGCATAGAGCACCGCGCCAGCTACAGCTTGCGTACCGCACCGGCCTGCAGCGCTCCGCTCTGGAAATCCCGGATCGCCTGGCGGATCTCGACACTGGTGTTCATCACGAACGGCCCCTGCTGCACGATTGGCTCGCCGAGCGGCCGGCCGGCCACCAGCAACACGCGCGCATCGCTCGCTGGCGCAGTGACCACCGCTGCGCCGCCATCGTTCGCGAGGATGCCCATGTGCCGCTCCGGCACCGTGGTTCCAGCCACGTCGACGCTGCCGCGATAGACGTAGACGAAGGCATTGTGGGCCGCGGGCAGCGGCTGCTCGAAGCGCGAACCCGCCGCCAGCTGCAGGTCGAGCAGCAGCGGCTCCGTATCCGGCCGCTCGACGGCACCGGCGATGCCATGGCTCGCTCCCGCGATCACGCGCACGCGCACTCCGGAGTCCGGCGCGAATTCCGGGATCGCCGCCGCAGGAATGTCGCGATAGCCTGGAGCGCTCATCTTGCTGCGGGCTGGCAGGTTGACCCACAGCTGGAAGCCCTCCATCCGGCCGGCCTCCTGCTCCGGCATTTCGGAATGAACGATGCCGCTGCCCGCGCTCATCCACTGCGCGCTGCCGGGCCCGAGCAGCCCTTCGTTGCCGGCACTGTCGCGATGCCGCATGCGCCCGGCGATCATGTAGGTGACGGTCTCGAAGCCGCGGTGCGGATGGTCCGGAAAGCCGCTGAGGTAGTCCTCCGGGTCGTCGGTGCGGAAGGAATCCAGCAGCAGGAACGGGTCCAGCCGGCGTTGCAGGTCCTGCGTCAGCACCCGCGTCAGGCGCACGCCGGCACCATCCGAGGTCGCGATCCCGCGCACCAGGCGCTCGACGCTGCGCGGCTGCATTTCAGGCGGCGATGGCATGGATCTGCTCCTCGGCCTCGGCGAGCCCCCGCGCCGATGCGGCGGGACCCATCGCCAGGCCCTCGGCATAGATGAATTCAACCTCATGGATGCCCACGAATCCCAGGACCTTCTTCAGCCACGGCACCTGCAGGTCCGCCTGGGTGTCGCGATACAGGCCGCCGCGGGCGAGTGCAACATACGCCTTCTTGCCCTGCAACAGGCCCTCCGGCCCGCGGTCCGTATAGCGAAAAGTGACGTCCGCGCGCGTCAGCGCGTCGATCCAGGACTTCAGCTGCGTGGACACGCCGAAGTTGTACATCGGCACTCCGAGCACGATGACATCCGCCTGACGGACCTGGGCGATCACGGCATCGTCCGCGGCGACCCGGGCAGCCTGCTCCGGTGTACGCCGTTCAGCCGGGGTTGCGAGCGCCTGCATGGCCGCCTCATCGAGCAGGGGCTGCGGCTCGCTCGCGAGGTCGCGCCGCACGAGCTGTGCGCCGGGGTGCAGGGCGAGCAGTCGCGCCGTGATGCCGTCGGCCAGCCGGGTGGAATTGGAGCCGAGCGTCCGGGCGCTGGCATTGACCTGGAGGATTTTCATGCTTGCCATCCTGATTGTGACTGGGACGGTCACAGCGTATTGGCCCGAACAACAATACAGAAGACGCAATATTGGATATTATTGTTCCATCACAGCAACAATTGGAATCCGATGGAGCCGCTGGCCGACGACCTGATCCTGTTCGCCGAGGTCATCGAGGCCGGCAGCTTTTCCCGCGCCGCAGGCAACCGGGGCCTGCCGAAATCCACCGTGTCGCGACGCATCCAGGCCCTCGAACGGCGGCTCGGCGAGCGCCTGCTCGTGCGCACGACCCGCCGGCTTGCGATCACGGAGTTCGGCGAGCACATCCTCGAACACGCCCGGCGCCTGCTCGATGAAACCGAGTCCGCGCGCCTGCTGGCGCAGCATCGGCAGGCTACGCCGCAGGGCACGCTGCGGGTCTCGCTGCCGCCGGACTTCCTGCAGGAGGCCGAGATTGCGCCGCTGCTGCTCGAATATTCGGAGCGCTGCCCCGCCGTGAAGCTCGAGCTCGACCTGTCGCCGCGGCGCGTGGACCTGATCGCCGAGCGCTTCGACCTCGCCGTCCGGGTCGCAACCCGGCTGCCGGATGATGCGACGCTGGCCGCGCGCCGGTTGCTGGAACTGCACCACGGGCTCTACGCGAGCCCGGCCTACCTCGCTCGCCGGGGCACGCCGCGGGAGCCGGCCGAGCTCCTCGCCCATATTGGGCTGCGGCTCATCACCAGCAGCGGCGAGTCGCAGCCCTGGCAGCTGTCCCGTGGCCCGGAGCATTGGAGCGGCATGCCCTCCGGACCGCTGGCCGCGAACTCCGTGAGCCTGCAGCGAACGCTAGCCGCGCACGGCCTCGGCATTGTCGCGCTGGCGGAACGCTTCGCCGCAGGCCTGGTTCGCCAGGGCCTGCTCGCGCGCGTCCTGCCGGACTGGCAGTTGCCGGCGATGAACGCCTGGGCCGTCACCGCGGGCCGGCGCCTGCAGCCGGCCCGCGTGACTGTCTTCGTCGAGATGCTGCGCGCGGTGCTCGAACAGCCGCCTCAATCGGCGACCGGCACCATCACGTGAGCGTAGGGCGTGCCCTTCCACATCACGTAGGGGCCGCCGTTGGCCGGATCGGTCGGCAGGCTCTCGAGCATGGCTGGGTCCGGCACCAGCAACATCAGGTGCGGCCCTTCGACCACCCACTCATTGTCGGGCGTCGCCGCACTCGCATACGGATCGATATTGCTGGCGCCACCATCGCCGGCCAGCATGTAGGAAATGCCGATCGTCGAGGTCGTGAACGGCTCGCGCTTTTCCCAGGCATGCGCCCACCGCATCCAGGTCTCGTCCATGCACATCGGCGAGCTGATGCCGGCTGCCTTCTGGTGCGGCGGCGTCGGCATGCAGGTGTAGTGGCTGGTTCCGGCCCGCAGCGTGTTGCCTTCCCAGTCCATGACCGCGGCCACATCCGCCATCGACGGCAGCGCCGCCGACAACGCATCCGCGATGACCGCATCCTGCGCAGTCCCGGCCGGGACCTCCGGCGCCGCCGCCACTGGTTCAGCCTCCTTCTGCGCACAGGCAGAGAAGAGCACGGTGACAGCGATCGCTGGCGCGATCGCACAAGCTGACATCCTGTTCATGGCAGATCTCCCGTTGCAGCGACACCCGGTCCCTGGTCGCGATCTGCGGCCCGTTCCGCCGGGCGCCTTGTGCCCGACCACTATACTCCCGTGGCCGGCGAAAGGAGGCGGATGACCTCCTCGTCCTCCACCTGCTCGAAGCGCTCATAGAACTGGCCGACCGCCATGAAGCCCGCTGGCTCACTGAGCAGGATCACCTCGTCGGCCTCGCGCGCCACCCGCTCGCGTGCCTCCGTGGAACCGACCGGGGCCGCGACGATGACCTGCAGGGCGCCGGCCTGCCGCGCCGCGCGGATGGCCGCGAGCATCGTCGTGCCGGTGGCCAGTCCATCGTCGACCAGCACCGCGGTCCGGCCGGAGAGATCCGGCGCCGGCCGCCCGTCGCGATAGGCGCGCTCGCGGCGCGCGAGTTCGTGCTGCTGCCGCGCCACCAGCGTCTCGAAGCGGGTGTGCATGCCCGCGAGATAGCGCTCCACACCGGGTTCCTGCACGACGATGCCGCCGGAAGCGATCGCACCGATCGCGAACTCCTCCTGGCCCGGCAGCCCGACCTTGCGCACGACAATCACGTCGAGCGGAGCCGCGAGCCGGCGGGCAACTTCGCTCGCGACCGGCACGCCGCCCCGCGGCAACCCGAGCACGATCAGCGGTCCGGGCAGTCTTCGCGACACCAGGGCATCCGCGAGCCGGCGCCCGGCTTCGCTCCGATCCCGGAAGACCGTCATGCGCACCTCCGCTTGCGGCCTGCCGGTACCGCGGCTACCGTGACCCCATGCAGCGACGGCCGGCGGCCCGGATCCCGACAGCAGCAAAGGTCGCGTTCCTGCGCGATCCGCGCCACTATCGTGACGGCACGCGCGCGGTCCGCGTGATCGAGACGCACTTCGCCTGGGTGTTCCTGACCCGGCGCCATGCCTGGAAGCTCAAGAAGCCGCTGCGGCAGTGGCCGCTCGATTACCGCAGCCTCGCGAGCCGGCAGCACGGTTGCGAGGCGGAACTCCAGCTCAATCGCCGGCTGGCGCCCCGGGTCTACCAGGCCGTCGTCGCGCTGACGGTCCGGGCCGACGGCCGGCTTGAACTCGATGGCACCGGCCGCGCAGTCGACTGGCTCGTGCGGATGCGACGCCTGCCGGCCGCGCGGATGCTGGACCAGCGACTGCTGCGCGGCCGGACCCGCACCGCGGACCTCGAGCGGATCGCCAGGCTGCTCGCGGATTTCCATGCCGGTGCGGACCACACGCCCCTGGCGGGGAAGGCCTACCTGCAGCGGCTGCGCCAGCGCACCGCCGACAATCGGCGCGCGCTCCGCGCCCGCGGGCTGCGCTTCGATCCAGCGCTCGTCGATGCGATCGCCGCAGCCCAGCTCGCCTTCATTGCCACTGCCGGCGACCGGTTGCGCTCGCGTGCAGCCCGGCTCGTCGACGGCCACGGCGACCTGCGGCCGGAGCATGTGTACCCCGGCCCGCCAGCCTGTGTGATCGACTGCCTCGAGTTCTCGGCCGGGCTGCGAGTGCTCGATCCTGCCGAGGAACTCGCCTTCCTGGCTGCCGAGTGCGAGCGCATGGGCGCGCCGGCGGTCGGCTGGCGGCTGCTCCAGCTTTACTGCGCCGCCTCCGGCGATGCCGTGCCGACTGCACTGCTGCACTTCTACATGAGCCAGCGGGCGATGACGCGCGCCAGGATCTCGGCCTGGCGCCTGCGCGATCCGCGGCTGGCGGACCCGGTGGCCTGGCGCGACCGGACCAGCAGCTATCTTGCGCAGGCCCGGCGGCATGCCGACGAAGCGCTGGCGCTCGCCTCCGGGAGTCATGGCCGCTCAGTCCGCGGGCGGCCAGCGCAGCAGCAACGGGGTCAGGGGTCGATGCTCGCGCATGCGCCGCAGCGCCGCGCCGAACAAGGGCGCGACTGACAGGACCTGCAGGCGCCCGCCGCTGGCGGCGACGCGCCCGGCAAAGCTCTCGCCGACGCTGTCGGTGATCACGACACCATCCAGCGCCGGCTCCGCGGCAAGGACCTCGAGCCCCTCGTGCAGCGGCGCGTGCGTGACCGCGGCGAAAACCGCGTTCGCACCCGCATCCCGGCAGGCGCGCGCCGCGCGCACCAGCGTACCGCCACTGGCGCAGAGATCGTCGAGGATGATGACACTGCGGCCAGCCACGTCGCCCGCGAGCAGGCCGCCGGAGACCACGCCGCCGACCCGGCGCTTCTCGACGAAAGCCAGGTCGACCGCGGCTGCGGCACGCTCGGCGAGCTGCTCGCGGAACAGCTGCGCGCGCTTGATGCCACCGACATCCGGCGACACCACCGCGAGCGGCGCGCCCGCCAGCCGGCGCGCGAAATGGTCGGCGAACATCGGCAGCGCAGACAGGTGGTCCACCGGAACCCGGAAGGCGTTGTCGAGCGCGGCCGGGTTGTGCACGTCGAGCGCGAGCAGGCGGCTGAGCCCGGCGGCCTCGAGCAGTTCGGCGACGTAGCGGGTGTTGACCGGATCGCGCGGCTGCGTGCGCCGGTCCTTGCGTGCGTAGGCGAGATACGGCACGCAGGCGATCCGCTGGCGGGCGCCGGCATCGCGCAGGCCGGCGAGCAGGAACAGCAGCCGCACGAAGCGCTCCGCAATCGGCACATCCGCGCCGGCACTGAGGGACTGGATCACGACCACATCGCGGTCGCGGACCGAGACCAGCGGCCGCAGCTTGAACTCGCCGCGCTCGAAATGCCGCTCTTCCAGCGGCGCGGCCTCTGCCCCCGCTGCCGCGGCAATCGCCCGGCCGAGCTCCCGGCTCTCGCTGAGCACGAAGAGCAGCTCCGGATCCGCGCTGGAGAGCCTGTCGGTCATCTGCTACCGTGGCGCAACAATCGGTCGTCGTTGGCTCATTATCCACCGGGAGCCGGGCCTGTGTGCAGGTTCCGCGCCCCGGCACCGACAGGAGACACGCGCCATGGCCCACAAGCGGCTGTCCTTCCGTTCCGAGGCCCGCGAGAAAGTGCTGCGTGGCGCCACGCAGCTCGCCGAGGCGATCCGCATCACGCTCGGGCCGAAGTCGAAATCAGTGCTGATCCAGAAGTCGTGGGGCGCGCCGCTGGTGTGCAACGATGGCGTGACGATCGCCAAGGAGCTCACGCTGAAGGACCCGGAGGAGAACCTCGGCGCCCAGATGCTGCGCCAGGCGGCGGAGAAGACTGGCGAGCTGGTCGGCGACGGCACCAGCACCTCGACCATCATCTCGCACGCCATCTTCGCCGAGGGGGTACGCAACGTCGCCGCCGGCGCGAGCGCGATCGACCTCAAGCGCGGACTCGACCGCGGGCTCGCCGTGGCGGTCACGGCACTGAAGGCGCTGTCCCGCCCGGTCAGCACTCGTCTGGAGAAGGCGCAGGTCGGGACCATCTCCGCGCACAACGACCCGATGATCGGCGAACTCGTCGCGGATGCGATGGAAAAGGTCGGCGGCGAGGGCGTCATCACCGTCGAGGAGTCGAAGACCACCGAGACCGTGCTCGAGGTGGTCGAGGGCATGCAGTTCGACCGCGGCTACATCTCGCCGTACTTCGTCACCGATCCGGAGAAGATGGAGGCCGCGCACGAGAACCCCTACGTGCTGCTGACCGACCGCAAGCTGAACGCGATCAAGGACCTGCTGCCGCTGCTCGAGCTGCTCGCCAAGCAGGCAAGGCCGCTCCTGATCGTCGCCGAGGACGTCGAGGCCGAGGCGCTGGCGACGCTGATCGTCAACCAGGTGCGCGGCGTGCTGAAGAGCGTCGCGGTGAAGTGCCCCGGCTTCGGCGACCGGCGCAAGGCCATGCTCGAGGACATGGCGGTGCTGACCGGCGGCCAGGTGATCTCCGAGGAACTGGGCCTGAAACTCGAGGACACCGACATCGCCAAGCTCGGGCGCGCGAGCCGCGTGCTGGTGGACAAGGAACACACGACGATCATCGGCGGTGCCGGCGATCGCCGCGCGATCGAGGGGCGCATGGCGCAGATCCGCCGCGAGATCGACAAGACGACGTCGACCTACGACCGCGAGAAGCTCGAGGAGCGCCTCGCCAAGCTCTCCGGCGGCGTCGCCGTGATCCGCGTCGGCGCACCGTCCGAATCCGAGATGAAGTCGAAGAAGGACGCTCTCGACGATGCGATCAGTGCGACCAAGGCGGCGGTCGCCGAGGGTATCGTGCCGGGCGGCGGGCTCGCGCACCTGCGCCTGGTCGCTGCGCTCGAGCGCGAAGCGGCGCAGTGCGAGGGCGACGAGCGCACCGGGATCACGATCCTGCGGCGCGCACTCGAGGCCCCGGCGCGGCAGATCGCCGAGAACTCCGCGGTCGACGGCGGCGTCGTCGTCAACCGGATGCTGGCCTCGGAGGGTGCGGTCGGCTTCGATGCGGCGCGCCAGCAGTACGTCGACCTGTACGAGGCCGGAATCGTCGATCCGACCAAGGTCGTGCGCATCGGGCTCGAGAATGCCGTGTCCGTGGCGAGCACGCTGCTGCTCACCGAGGCGACGATGACGGAGGTGCCGGAAGAGAAGCGGCCGGCGGCCGGGATGCCCGAAGCGGAGATGTAGGGAGTCCCGCTGCCTCAGCGATGGCCGCGCCGCCACAGGTCGATCCGGGCCGGGGCAGAACATGTCTTAGACCCAGTCTCGCCAGCCCGCGCGAAAGTCGTTAGCATTGGCAGCCTGCGGCACGGCCCGCAGGTCCGCGAGAAGCCAAGGGGATAGCGTCGATGGAGCGCAGCGACACCTACAACGACCGGGTGGTGCGCCAGTTTGCCGTGATGACGGTGGTCTGGGGCGTGGTCGGCATGCTGGTGGGCGTCATCATCGCCGCGCAGCTGCTGTGGCCGGTACTCAACTTCGACATCCCGTGGCTGACCTATAGCCGGCTGCGGCCGCTGCACACCAATGCGGTGGTCTTCGCCTTCGGCGGCTCGGCGCTGTTTGCCACCTCCTACTACGTGGTGCAGCGCACCTGCCATGTGCGTTTGTTTTCCGACCGCCTGGCGGCCTTCACGTTCTGGGGCTGGCAGGCGGTGATCGTCGCCGCGGCGATCACGCTGCCGCTCGGCTACTCGACGACCAAGGAGTACGCCGAGCTCGAGTGGCCGATCGACATCCTGATCGCGGTCGTCTGGATCGCCTACGCAGTCGTGTTCTTCGGCACGCTGGCCCGGCGGCGGGTCGGACACATTTACGTCGCCAACTGGTTCTACGCCGCCTACATCATCACGATCGCCGTGCTGCACATCGGCAACAGCGCGGCGCTGCCGGCCGGTCCGTTGAAGTCCTACTCCGCCTACGCCGGCACCGTCGACGCGATGGTGCAGTGGTGGTACGGGCACAATGCGGTCGGTTTCTTCCTGACCGCGGGCTTCCTCGGCATGATGTACTACTTCGTGCCGCGCCAGGCCGGGCAGCCGGTGTATTCATACCGGCTGTCGATCGTGCACTTCTGGTCGCTGATCGCGATCTACATGTGGGCGGGCCCGCACCACCTGCACTACACGACGCTGCCGGACTGGGTGCAGACCCTCGGCATGGTATTTTCGCTGATTCTGCTGGCGCCCTCCTGGGGCGGCATGATCAACGGCATCATGACGCTCTCCGGGGCGTGGCACAAACTGCGCACGGACCCGATCCTGAAGTTCCTGATCGTGTCGCTGTCCTTCTACGGCATGTCGACCTTCGAGGGGCCGATGATGTCGATCAAGACGGTCAACGCGCTGTCGCACTTCACCGACTGGACCATCGGCCACGTACACTCGGGCGCGCTCGGCTGGGTCGCGATGATCTCGATCGGCACGATGTATGCGCTGATCCCCCGGGTCTACGGCCGCACGGCGATGTACTCGACCCGGCTGATCGACCTGCACTTCTGGGTGATGACGATCGGCATCGTGCTGTATGTCGCGGCGATGTGGATTTCCGGCGTGACCCAGGGCCTGATGTGGCGGGCGACGAATGCCGACGGCACGCTGACCTACACCTTCGTCGAGTCACTGGCCGCGACCTATCCGTACTACGCAGTGCGGCTGCTCGGCGGGCTGCTGGTGCTCGGCGGCATGTTCATCATGGCCTGGAACGTCGGCAGGACCATTGCCGGCGCTGGCGCGGAGCGCGCCGTACCGGTCATGGCACCGGCCCCGGCCTGAGGACCCGCGATGAATCACGACAGGATCGAGAAGAACGTGGGCCTGCTGGGCCTGCTCACCGTCATCGCGATCAGCTTTGGCGGGCTCGCCGAAATCGTGCCGCTGTACTTCTCCAGGCAGGTGACCGAACCCGCACCGGGAGTCGTTCCCTACACGCCGCTGCAACTCGAGGGCCGCGACATCTATATCCGCGAGGGCTGCAGCAACTGTCACTCGCAGATGGTGCGGCCACTGCGCGCCGAGACCGAGCGCTACGGCCATTATTCGCTGGCTGGCGAATCGGTCTACGACCGGCCGTTCCTGTTCGGCTCGAAACGCACCGGGCCGGATCTGGCGCGCGTCGGCGGTCGCTACTCGGACGAGTGGCACCGGCTGCACCTGCGCAACCCGCGCGACCTGGTCCCGGAGTCGAACATGCCGGGCTATCCCTGGCTCGAGGAGCGCGTGCTGGACGGCGCGGCCACGCCGCGCAAGCTCCGGACGCTACGCCGGCTCGGCGTGCCTTATACCGACGAGCAGATTGCCGCAGCGACCGCGGAAGTCGCGGGCCGCACCGAGCTGCAGGCGCTGGTCGCCTACCTGCAGGGGCTCGGCCTGGCGGCGAAGTCGTGGAAGTAAGCTGATGGAACCGGGAACGCTGCAGGGAATCGGCACCGTGCTCGCGCTGCTCGCCTTCATCGGCGTCGGCGCCTGGGCCTGGAGTTCGAAGCAGCGCGCGCGCTTCGACGCGGCCGCGCGGCTGCCGCTGGAGGATGACGTACCCGGGAACGAGGGCCATTGAAATGACCGCCGGCTGGAGCCTGTTCGTCATCGTCATCGTCGCGATCAACATCGTCGGCTGCATCTGGCTGATGTGGGCCACCGCGCGGCGCCGGCCCGGCCAGGACAGCGAGACTACCGGCCACACCTGGGATGGCGATCTCGCCGAGTACAACAATCCGCTGCCGCGCTGGTGGCTGTGGCTGTTCGGCCTCTCGATCCTGTTCGCGCTCGTGTACCTGGCGCTCTACCCGGGTCTCGGCAGCTGGCAGGGCCTGCTCGGCTGGTCGCAGCAGAAGCAGTGGCAGCAGCAGGTGGACGCGGCCGAGCAGGCCGCGGCGCCGCTCTTCGCCCGCTTCGCTGCGCTCGACACGGCCGGGCTGCGCAGGGATGAGGCGGCGATGCGCGTCGCGCGCAACCTGTTCGCCAACCACTGCGCGATGTGCCACGGCTCGGACGCGCGCGGCGCGGTTGGATTCCCTAACCTGACGAACAGCGACTGGCAGTGGGGCAGCTCGGAACAGGACATCCACGCGACGATCGCCCAGGGTCGCACCGGCGTGATGCCGGCCTGGGGCGAGGCGCTCGGCGCGCAGGGCGTCGAGGAAGTGGTCGCCTACGTGCAGAGCCTGTCGGGCATGCCCGCCCCCGCCGCCACCGCCGCGGCGGGCGCTGCGCGCTACCAGTCCTTCTGCATCGCCTGCCATGGCCCGGATGGCACCGGCCAGCAGCTGCTCGGTGCACCGAACCTCACCGACGAGGTCTGGGTCTACGGCGGGACCGCCGAGGCCATCCGCCAGACCGTGGTCCAGGGCCGCAACAACCAGATGCCAGCCCATCTCGAACTGCTGGGCGAGCAGCGCGTGCGCCTGCTGACGGCGCACGTACTGAACCTGGCCTCGGCACCGCCAGCCGCCGATGGCAGCGACTGAACCCCGGCCGCCGCCCGATGACTGCGATGACGCCCCGGCACCGGTCGTCTGGAGCCAGCTGGCGCAGGATGTCGCGATGACCCTGTGGCCCTCGTTCATTGCCGGGGCCGTCGCGACGATGTTCTTCTTCGCGTTTTTCGACCCCTCGCTGTTCGGCGAGGGCGCCGTACCGCCACGCTGGCTGACCGGCCGCATGACTGGCTACGCCGTCGGCTTCTTCTTCTTCTGGTCCATCTGCACGCTGTCGAGTGCACTGACGCTGTATCTCGTGCGCACGGCGCACCAGCGGCGGCCAGGACAGGGTCCGCCGTCGGCGAGGTCCCGAGAGCCGGCGTGAACGAGCCCGCCCGACCATCCGCACCGGAACCCAGCTCCCTCTACGCCGCCCACCAGAAAATCTACCCGCGGGAGGTGGCCGGGCGCTTCGATCGCCTGCGGCGGCTCGCGGTCTGGGTGCTGCTCGGCCTGTTCTACCTGCTGCCCTGGATTTCCTGGGATGGCCGCCAGTCGGTGCTGTTCGACCTGCCGGCGCGCAAGTTCTATGTCTTCGGCCTGGTGTTCTGGCCGCAGGACTTCTTCTACCTGACCTGGCTGCTGATCATCGCGGGCCTGGCGCTGTTCTTCTTCACTGCGCTCGCCGGCCGCCTGTGGTGCGGCTACGCCTGCCCGCAGACCGTCTGGACCGAGGTCTTCCTGCGCGTCGAGTACTGGTTCGAGGGTGACCGCAACCGGCGCATGCGCCTCGACCGCGGGCCCTGGAACCGCGAGAAGCTGCTGCGCAAGGGCGGCAAGCACCTGGCCTGGGTGCTGCTCGCACTGTGGACCGGCTTCACCTTCGTCGGCTTCTTCACGCCGGTCCGCGAGCTCGGCACCCTGGTGCTCTCGCTCTCGACCGGACCGTGGGAAACCTTCTGGATCCTGTTCTACGGCGCCGCGACCTGGGGCAACGCCGGCTTCCTGCGCGAGCAGGTGTGTCTCTACATGTGTCCCTACGCGCGCTTCCAGAGCGCGATGTTCGATCGCGACACGCTGATCATCGCCTACGACCCCGCACGCGGCGAACCACGCGGCTCGCGAGGGCGTCGTGCCGACCCGCGCGCGGCCGGCCTCGGCGACTGCATCGATTGCCGTGCCTGTGTGCAGGCCTGTCCGACCGGCATCGACATCCGCGAGGGCCTGCAGTACGAATGCATCGCCTGCGCCGCCTGCGTCGATGCCTGCGACACCGTGATGGATCGCATGAACTATCCGCACGGCCTGATCCGCTACACCTCGCAGCAGGCACTGGAGGGTCAGGGCACCCACGTGATCCGACCGCGCATGCTGGTCTACGGTGCGCTGCTCGGCCTGCTGGTCGCCGGCTTCCTGGTCTCGCTCGCGCTGCGCACTCCGGTCGGCCTGGACCTGATGCGGGACCGCAACGCGCTCTACCGCACGCTGGCGGACGGCAGCATCGAGAACGTGTATCTCCTGCGCATCGTCAACAAGGACACGCGCGCGCACGCCTACCGGCTGAGCGCCGAGGGACTCCCGGGCCTGGTGATCGAAACGGACGCCACCGAGCACCGGGTCGGATCCGGCGAGGTGTACTCGGTCGCCGCGCGGGTTCGCGTGCCGGCCACGGCGGCCCGCGGCAGCCAGCCGATCCGGGTGCAGGTACAGGCCGTCGACGATCCCGGACTCACGGCCGTGCACGAGGCGAGGTTCCTCGCGCCATGAAGGATCCGGGCACCGCACCGCCCAGCCGACCGTGGTATCGCGAGCCCATGGTCTGGCTGGTCATCGCCATTCCGTTCGCCGCCGTGATCGGCGGGCTGGTGACGCTCGGCCTCGCGATCCGCGGCGGCGACGCCCTCGTGACCACCGCAGAACCCGACACCGGCACGGCCCGCTGAGCCATGGCGCCAGCGACCTGCTTTCACTGTGGCGAGCCCATTCCGCCGGGCGTCGCGCTTGAGGTGCTGATCAGCGGCGAGCAGCGGCCGGTCTGCTGCGGCGGCTGCCAGGCTGCGGCGGAGTTCATCCGCGATGCCGGGCTGGACCGCTACTACGATTTCCGCGCCGCGCCGGCGCCGCGACCGGACGACGTCGCCGGCGACGCCTGGGTGGCCTACGACAGGCCCGACCTCCAGTCACGCCTGGTGACGATGACTGATGGCACCTCGAGCGTGAACCTGCTGCTCGAGGGCCTGCGCTGCCCGGCCTGCGCCTGGCTCGTCGAACGGCGACTCGATCGCGTGCCTGGTGTCCTCGGCATCGCGGTCAATCCCGCGTCGGCGCGCGCCCGCCTCGAGTGGCGCAGCGACGCGACCCCACTTTCCAGTCTGCTGCGCACGATCCACGCTCTCGGCTACCGGCCCCATGTGCTCGGCGCCACGGACACGCTCGAGGTAGCGACCCGCGAGCGCCGCACGGCATTGCGCCGCCTTGCGGTGGCCGGACTCGGGATGATGCAGGTGATGATGTTCGCGGTCGGCCTCTATTCCGGGGCGTTCGCCGGCATGGACCCGGAGCTGCGCGAATACCTGCGCCTGGTCAGCCTGCTGGTCGCGACGCCGGTGCTGTTCTATGCCGGGCGGCCGTTCCTCGAGGGCGCCTGGCGGTCGCTGGCTGCGCGCCAGCCTGGCATGGATGTGCCGGTCGCGGCGGCGCTGCTGCTGGCCTGGTCCGCGAGCGTCTGGAACACTTTCCGCGGCAGCGGCGAGATCTATTTCGACTCGGTGACGATGTTCGTGTTTCTGCTGCTGCTCGGGCGCTACGTGGAAATGGCGGCCAGGCACCAGGCCGGCAGCACCAGCGACGCGTTGCTTCGCCTGCTACCGGCGAGCGCGCTGCGGATCCGCGACGGTCGCGCCGAGCGCGTGGCCACCGCCGACCTCGTCGCCGGCGACGAAGTCGTGGTGCCGGCCGGCGAGGCTTTCCCGGTGGATGGCGTATTGCTCGCCGGCACGGCCGTCGCCGACGAGTCTCTGCTGACCGGGGAATCGGCGGCCATCGTCAAGGTCGCCGGCGACAGGCTCATCGGTGGCTCGGTCAATGGCGGCGACCCGGCGCGGATGCGGGTGACTGCCGTCGGCCATGACACCGCGCTCGCCGGCATCGTGCGCCTGCTGGAACGGGCCCAGACCGAGAGGCCGGCCGTTGCCAGGCTCGCCGATCGCTGGGCGAGCTGGTTTGTCGTCATCGTCCTGCTCAGTGCGCTCGCCGTGGCGGCTACCTGGTTTGCACTGGATCCGGCCCGCGCCTTCGGCATCACGCTCGCGGTGCTGGTGGTCAGCTGTCCCTGCGCGCTGTCACTGGCGACGCCGACCGCGATCACGGCCGCGACGGCCAGCCTCGCGCGTCGCGGGCTGCTGGTGACCCGTGCCGATGCGCTGGAGACCCTCGCCCGCAGCGACACGGTGGTGTTCGACAAGACCGGCACGCTGACCGTGGGCCGGCCGGCGATCCAGACGGTGCGGACGCTCGGGCCGCTGGATGCGGAGCATTGCCTGCGGCTGGCGGCGGCGCTCGAGCAGTCCTCGGCCCATCCGCTCGCGCTCGCCTTTCGCGAGGTCGGAGGACCGCTGCCCGAAGCCGGCGAAGTCCGGTCGCTGCCGGGCCTCGGCATCGAGGCCCGGCTCGATGGCCAGCGCCATCGCATCGGCAGCCGCGATTTCGTCGCCGCGCTCGCCGGTCCCGCAGCCGGGCCCGATCACGGGCTGTACCTGGGTCGCGATGGTGCCTGGCTCGCGCAGATCGAAGTCGCCGATGCATTGCGGCCGGAGGCAGCCCGCGCCGTGGCTGATCTTGCTGCGCTCGGACTGCGGCCCGTGATCTCGAGCGGCGATCATGCGCCGGCGGTGCGCGCTGCAGCCATCGAGGTTGGCATCACTGAATATCATGCGCGGCTCGCACCGCAGGACAAGCTGCAGCTCGTGCAGGCGCTCGGACAGCAGGGCCGGCGCGTAGCGATGATCGGCGACGGCGTCAACGATGCGCCGGTCCTGGCCGCGGCGCCGGTCTCGATTGCGATCGCCGCGGGCGCGGCACTGGCCCGCACCAGCGCCGACCTCGTGCTGATGACCCGCGGCCTCGGCGCGCTGCCCGAGGCCCTGCGGATCGCGCGGCGAACCGTCACGATCATCCGCCAGAATCTCGCCTGGGCGGCCGGCTATAACCTGATCGCGCTGCCGCTGGCCGCAGCGGGACTGGTGCCGCCCTGGGCCGCGGCGATCGGCATGTCCGCAAGCTCACTGCTGGTCGTCGCCAATGCCTGGAGGCTCGCTTGAGCTCGCTCTACGTGCTGATTCCACTCGGGCTCCTGCTGCTCGCCGGCGCGGTCTGGGCGTTCTTCTGGGCCGTCGGCAGTGGCCAGTTCGATGACCTCGAAACACCGGGCTGGTCGGTGCTGATCGACGAAGCGGCACCGAAGCCGGACGAGCGCGTGGACGAGGCGCGCGAACCGTGAGCATCACGGCGGCCTGGCCGCTGCTCGCTGCATCGCTGACGCTCGGTCTCGCCGGCTCCCTGCACTGTGTCGCGATGTGCGGCGGCATCGCCGCTGC
>SCUD01000095.1 GCA_004297335.1 Gammaproteobacteria bacterium | reverse complement strand
GCGCTGGCCGGTTCGGGGAAACGTGCGAGTGCCAGCGGGATGACGTCCACGCCGGCGATGCGGCCTGGTACCCGGCTGCGGATCTCCGCGCGGACCTGGGTGCCCGGTGGAATGGTCGCCTCGGTCGTCAGGTCGCCGACGCTGCCCAGGTCCTCCGCGAGTGCAATGTCGATGACACGCTCGAGCGCCTCGATCGGTGCCACCCGCTTCAAGCGACGCGGCTCTGCAGCGGTTGCAGCAGCGCGAGTGGCGCCGGCTCCGGCGAGCGACAACTCCGCAATGCCGGCTCGGCGGCGGCCGGGTAATCCTCGCGCTGGTGGGCACCGCGCGATTCGCGGCGCCCGAGGGCCGCGCCGAGGACCTCGCGCGCGACCAGCAGCAAGTCGCTCTCGTCCCGGGCCTCCGGCTGCCAGGCCTCCAGCTGCTGCAGTGCCGCCTGCATCGGTGCCGCAGCGCGCAGCGGGCCCAGGCTCGCACCGACCTGGCGCCGCAGTGCCGCGATCCGTGCGGGGTCCGCGGCGAGCACCGGCAGGCCGCGCGGAATCGCCAGCGCGCCACGTGGGGGCCGCGCGTCTGCCGCAATGATCGCCTGCGCCGCGCGCTGGCCGAACACCAGCCCTTCGAGCAGTGAATTGCTGGCCAGGCGGTTGCCGCCATGCAGGCCGGTCGCGGCGACTTCGCCGCAGGCCCACAGGCCCGGCAGCGAGGTGGCGCCGTGGCTGTCAGTGGCGATGCCGCCCATGTGGAAATGCACGGCCGCCGTCACCGGCAGCGGTTGCCGGGTCGGCTCGAGCCCTGCGGCGCGCGCCAGCGCGCAGGCGCCCGGGAAGCGGGCAGCGAGGTCGCGAATGCCGGTGGCATCCAGAAACACCTCGCCGCCGCGTGCGGTGATGGCGTGGACACCGCGGGCCACGACGTCGCGTGGCGCCAGCTCGCCATCGGGATGCAGCGCAGTCATGAAGCGGTCGCCGCCGGCGTCGATCAGTACCGCACCGGCGCCGCGCAGCGCCTCGGTCAGGAGCGGCAGCGGATCGGCCTCGATCGCGAGCGCGGTCGGGTGGAACTGCACGAACTCCAGGTCCGCGAGCCGCACGCCGTGGCGCGCAGCGGCGGCGAGGCCGGCACCGCGCGAGGTGGACGGCGTGGTCGTGCGATCGAAGATGCCGCCGATGCCACCGGTCGCCAGCACGACCTGCGGGGCCAGCACGGCGACCCGGGTTCCATCCGGGCGCCCGAGCAGGATGCCGGCTACGCGCCCGCCGGCGGTGATCAGGTCGATCAACGTGAAGCCTTCGAGGACGCGGAGGTCCGGCCGGGCGAGCACGGCCTGGCGCATCGCGGCCATGACGGCGGCACCGGTGCGGTCGCCACCGGCATGCACGATGCGGTGCAGGCTGTGGCCCGCTTCGCGGCCCAGCAGCGGCAGCCCGTCCGCACCGCGGTCAAAGGCCACGCCGAGTGCCCGCAGCCATTCGATCCGGCCGGCCGCAGCCCCGGTGACGAGTGCCGCGACCTGCGGATCGGTGAGTCCGGCCCCGACCCGCAAGGTGTCTTCGGCGTGCCGGGCCGGGGAATCGCCGGCCCCGAGCGCGGCGGCGATGCCGCCTTGGGCGAGCTTCGAGGCGCCGCCGCCAATCGGTTCGTTCGCGATCACGACGCAGCCCTCGAGGGCGAGCGCCGTCGCGAGACCGGCGACGCCACCGCCGACGACGGCTGCGGGCGCTGTAATGAACTCGTCGATGATCATGTCGGGACCGCCAGCATGCGCGTGACCGCGAGGCGCGCGCGTTCTGCGACCGCCGGATCGATGATGACCTCGTGGCGCAGGTGGCGCAGTGAGTCCGCGATACCAGCGAGCGTGATGCGCTTCATGTGCGGGCAGAGATTGCAGGGCCGCACGAAGTCCGTTTCCGGGACTTCCGTCGCGACGTTGTCCGACATGGAGCACTCGGTGACCATCACGACGCGTGCCGGCCGGTTCTGCTTCACCCAGTCGATCATCCCGGAGGTCGAGCCCACGTAGTCGGCCTCGGCGAGCACGTCCGGCGGGCATTCCGGATGCGCGATCACGCGGATACCCGGATAGCCGGCACGCCAGGCCCGCAGCTCCCCGGCGCTGAAGCGCTCGTGCACGATGCAGCTGCCCTGCCAGAGGATCACCTCGACGCTGGTCTGCGAGGCGACCCAGCGGCCGAGATACTGGTCCGGCAGGAAGATCACGCGCGGCACGCCCAGCGACTCCACGATCTTCACCGCATTCGAGGAGGTGCAGCAGATATCCGACTCGGCCTTGACCTCGGCCGAGGTATTCACATAGGTGACCACCGGCACGCCGGGGTAGCGCTCGCGCAGCAGGCGCACATCGGCGCCGGTGATCGACTCCGCGAGCGAGCAGCCGGCCGTCGGATCCGGAATCAGCACGGTCCGCGCGGGGTTCAGCAGCTTGGCAGTCTCGGCCATGAAGTGCACACCGGCCATCACGATGACCTCGGCCTCGGTGGCCTGCGCCTGTCGCGCCAGCGCGAGCGAGTCGCCGCGCAGGTCGGCAGCGCCGTGATAGATATCCGGCGTCATGTAGTTGTGGGCCAGCACCACGGCGTGCCGCTGCTGCTTCAAGGCCTCGATTTCGGCCAGCAGCGGCGCAACCGTAGCGACTTCCACATCCGGCAGGATGCCCGCGAGACGGTCCATGGCAATCCTCTATTTATGCTCCTGTTGAGCATTATAGATCAATAGAGGCGGGCGCGCACAACCTCCCGCCGGAAGCGGAACAGGCCGGCCGGCCGGCCGCGGGCCGGACGTTCGAAGGTGCCGGTCGGCTCGACCAGCCGGCCCTGGGCGACCAGGCGCCGGAAGTTCTGCTTGTGCAGGCGCATGCCCGTCAGCGCCTCGACGGTGCCCTGCAGCTGGGACAGGGTGAAGGTCTCGGGCAGCAGTTCGAATACCACCGGCCGGTATTTCAGCTTGCCGCGCAGGCGGCCGAGCGCGGTAGCGACGATACGGCGATGGTCGTGCGCCAGTTCCAGTCCCGCCGCTGTGTTGGCTTTCAGGCGACGGCCATGGTCGCGCTGGTATTCCGGGACCAGCCCGGCCTCGTACAGCAGTTCGTAGCGCTCGAGCACCCGGATCGGATCCCAGGGTCGCCGGCCGCCGAAATTGGCCTCGAGGCGGTGGCGGCGATCCGCGCTCGCGCCGGCCCACGCCGTGAGTGCGGGCTGCAACTGCGAGCCGAGGACGGCCGGCACGCCGGCGCGGTGGTCCTCCCAGGGCAGGATCTGGTAGCAGTCGAGCCAGGCTGCACCGGGCTCCGGCTGCGCTTCGCGCACCAGGGCGAGGTAGGCAACGGACAGATAGCGCGTGCCCGGGGCATCCCGCTGCCGATCCCGGTCCCCGAAGGTGTAGAGCTGTTCCACGTAGCCGAGTTCGCGTCCGGTCTGGGTCGCGACCCAGCGGCGCAGGGCCAGCTCCAGTGTCGCATCGCGGTCGGTGTCCAGTGGACCGAAGGGCAGGGCCGGGATGCCAGCGGGCGCGGATCCCGTCGTGGTCAGGATGCGCGGCTCGTCGGCGGTGACCGCGACGATCACCGCATCCAGGCTCAGAGTCAGCTGTCGCGCCATGCCGGTGATGATGCCATACGATACCCGGGCATTACGCGGGCCGGACGATGGCGCCGGCCGGTGGTGGCAGACCCGATTATGATGGCGCGAGAGAGGAGCAGGACATGACGGCTGGCCTGGTGCTGATCGCGGCGTTCATCGGCTTGTGGGCCGGGCTCCGTGGTCCGCCGTTCGCCGGTTTCGCGCTCGGCGCCGCGATCGGTTACCTCCTGGCGAGCGTCATCCGGCTGCGCCGCCGGGTCGACGCGCTCGAGGAGCGCCGACCGCTGCCCTCCACGGTTGAGTCGCGCGCTCCGGCCGCGACGCCCGCTCCGGTGGCAACCGCCCCGGCGCCGGCCGCACGACCTCGGGTCCTCGAGCCGGCGCAGCCCGGCCCGCTGGCCCGGTTGCTGCTGCGGATCCACCGCTGGTTCACGACCGGGAACGTGCCGGTGAAGGTCGGTGTGATCCTCACCTTGCTCGGCGTCGCGTTCCTGCTGCGCTATGCCGTCGAGCGCGAGCTGATCGTCTTCCCGATCGAATTGCGGCTGCTGCTGGTGGCCGCGGGAGCAATGCTGCTGCTGGTCACGGGCTGGCGGCTGCGCGGGCGGATGCGCGTCTATGCGCTCAGCCTGCAGGGCGGCGGGCTCGGGATCCTGTACCTGACGATCTTTGCCGCGCTGCGGCTGTACCAGCTGGTTCCGGCCAGTCTGGCGTTCGTGCTGCTGGTGGCGCTGACGCTCGGTTCCGGCATGCTGGCGGTGCTGCAGGATGCCCGCGGGCTTGCGGTGCTCGGTGCCGTGGGCGGGTTCCTCGCTCCGGTGCTGGTCTCGACGGGCACCGGCAACCATGTGGTGCTGCTCTCCTGGTACCTCGTGCTCAATGCGCTGATCGTCGGCGTGGCCTGGTACCGGCCCTGGCGCGAGCTGAACCTGATTGGTTTCGTGTCCACGTTCGTGATCGGTGGCCTGTGGCTGTGGCGAAACTATGAGCCGGGCCTGTTCGCGACCACTGAGCCATTCGTAATCCTGTTCTTCCTGCTCTACCAGGCGAGCGCCATCCTGTACGCGTGGCGGCGGCCGACGGCACAGGGCGGGGTCGTCGACGGAACCCTGGTTTTCGCAACCCCGGTGCTGGTCTTCGCGACGCAGGCGCGGCTGCTCGGCACCGCGGAATTCGGCCTGGCCTTCAGTGCGCTCGCGGCCGCGGCTTTCTATGTCGCGACCGCTGGCTGGCTGCGGCGTTTCGGGCCACCCGCGCTGCGGCTGCTGACCGAGGCCTACATCGCGCTTGCGGTTGCGTTTGCGACGCTGGCATTGCCACTGGCCCTGGATGCGCGCTGGACCGCCGCGAGCTGGGCACTCGAGGGCGCGGCGCTCACCTGGATCGGCCTCCGGCAGGGCCGGGCACTCGCGCGTGCCGCCGGTGCGCTGCTGGTGATCGCGGCAGGTTGCGCCCTCATGCGTCATGGCTGGCGCTGGGACCAGGGGCCGCCGGTGCTGAACGGCAACCTGCTGGGCGGGCTGCTGGTGGCGGTGTCCGGGTTCATCGCGGCACGTTTCCTCGAACGGGCCAGCGGGCGCTGGGCCGGAATCGAGCGGTGGGCGGCCCGGGGCATGGTCGCGTGGAGCGTCGCCTGGTGGGTCGGCGCCGTCAGCCTCGAGATCGTGGACCGGTTGCCGTCGCGGCACCAGCCCGCGGCGCTGGTACTCGCCTGGGCCGCGAGCGGACTTGCGCTCGCGGCGATCGCCGGGCGCTCGAACTGGTCAGCCGCACGTGCGGCGGCATTGGCCTCGGTGCCGCTGCTGGTCCTGGCGTTTGGCGCCCAGAATCTGGGCGGCCTGCATCCATTCGCCGGCTTTGGCTGGCTGGCCTGGCCGGCCGCGATCGCGCTGCAGCTGGTGATGTTGCGCGGGCAGGAGTCGGCCTGTCCGCGGCTTACGGCACTCGCCCATCCCATCGTCGTGGCGCTCGGGGCCGTGGTGCTGATGGCGGAAGTGGCCTGGCAGGTCGAGCAGCCGGTACCTGGAGCGGTCTGGTCAGGTGCCGCGGCTTCGCTCGTTCCGGGCCTGCTGGTGCTGGGTCTCTTCTGGCTGAAGGACCACCGGGCCTGGCCAGTGGCGGCTTTCCCGGAGGCCTATCCGGTCTGGACCGGCCTGATCCTGCTGGCGCTGCAGGGCTGGCTCGTCGCGCGCCTGAATCTCGGCACGGATGGTGATCCGGAGCCGCTCGGCTACCTGCCGCTCGCCAATCCCGTGGATCTCGCCAGCCTCTTTGCCCTGCTCTGCGGCTGGCACTGGCTGCGAGCCTCCGTAGGGGTCCGGCGCAGCGGTTGCGTGATCCTCGGCGGAATCGCCTTCGTGGTTTCGACCGTGGCGCTGCTGCGCGCGACGCATCACCTGGGCGGAGTGCCCTGGCGCGCGGGTCCGTTGTTTGCTTCCGTGCTGGTACAGGCGGCGCTCTCGATCTGGTGGAGCGCGCTGGCCTTCACGGGCATGGTGGCCGGCACGCGCCTGTTGCGGCGCTGGCTGTGGCTGGCGGGTGCGGCGCTGATGGCGGTCGTGGTCGCCAAGCTGTTCCTGGTCGACCTCGGTAATACCGGCACGGTCGCGCGCATCGTGTCCTTCGTCGGCGTCGGTGGCCTGCTGCTGGTCGTCGGCTACCTGGCGCCGGCGCCACCGCGACCGCAGGGGAATCCGGATGTCTGAACTGCGATACCCGCGAGCAGCGATGCTGCTGGCCATTGCGCTCATGGCGAACGCCGTGATCGCTGCGCCATCCCGGCCGGCACCGTCACCCTCGGCCTACGCCTGGGGCTGGCCGATCGAGGCGCAGGGGTCTGCCGACTACTACGAGTTCACGCTGCCGCTCGAGGTGTACCGCTCGGTGGCCGATCCGGAGCTGCGCGACATTGGTGTGTTCGACGCGCGCGGCGAGCCGGTTCCGCGCTGGATCGGGAAGGCCGCGGCGCCGGTGCCGGCAGCCGGTGAGGTGCGGGAACTCACGGTGCTGCCGGTCCATGCGCCGCCCGGTACGCCCGCCGGGGAAATGAAGCTGGCACTCGAGCGCCGCGGCGACCAGATGACAGTCCGGATCGACGAAACAGCACCCGGCGCAGCGGGCGCGCGCGCACTGGTAGCCGGCATCGCGGATCTCGGCGGCCTGCGCGCGGATCTGCGGGCCGTGGAACTCGAGTGGCCGCGGGAGATCGAGCCGCTGATCCTGGAGGTCAGTGTCGAGGGCAGCACCGACCTGCAACAGTGGTTTGCGCTCGGCGCCGGTACCGTCGCCGGACTGCGCGAGGCAGACGAGAGCATCGAGCAGCGGCGGATCGGGCTCGCCGGGCGTGAACTGCGCTATCTGCGACTCAGCTGGAATGCCGCGCCGCCCGGATGGCGAGTGACGCGGCTGGTCGCGCATTTTGCGGCCGCCGCCGCGCCAGAGGTGCGTGAGTACCTGCCGCTCACGCCGGTGGGCCGTGACGCCGCTGACGGTGGCTGGCTGTACGACGCTGGTGCCGCTGTGGCCGTCGATCGTCTCGCCCTCGAGCTGCCCGGCGAGCAGGGACTCCTGCGGGCGAACCTGCTGGCCTGGCTGCCGGGCCAGTCGCAGTGGCAGGGTGTACATGACGGACTCTTCTATCGCCTGCGCCGCGATGGTGCGGTCGCGGAGAGCGACCCGTTGACCCTGGTGCCGTTGCGCGCTCGGCGCTGGAAGCTCGTCATCCGAAGCGGGCGCAGCGAGCCGGCGCCGCGGTTGCGGCTGGGCTGGCAGCCCGACCGGATCCTGTTCGTTGCCCAGGGCGAGTCGCCGTGGCGCCTGGTGGCCGGCAGCGCCAGCGATCGTGAGCAGGACTTTCCAATGGCGCGGCGCTTCTCGGATCCGGGCATGCTGCAGCTGCTCGAGCGGACCGGGCCGGCCGGCCGCGCGACGCTGGGTGCGCGCTACGAACTGGGCGGGCCCAGGCGGCTCGAGCCACCGCGCCGGCCCGAGTGGCGGCGCTGGTCGCTTTGGATCGCGCTGATCGCCGGGGTCGGGGTCGTCGGTGGCATGGCCTGGCGCCTGCTCCGGCAGGGGGTGCCCGATTCGCGGTCCGGATGACGACCCGGGTATCATCCGCCGCCATGCAGGAGCACGACTCGGGGAGCAGGATGCGACAGACAGCGGCACTGGTCGTGCTTGCGGTCCTGGCCTCCGGCTGCTCGGCCCAGCGAATCGTCTCGAACCGGCTCGCCAGCGCCCTGGCGGCGGGTGGCGACACCTATGCCTCGGACAATGATCCCGAGCTCGTCGCGGCGGCATTGCCGTTCAGCCTCAAGCTGATGGAGAGCGTGCTGGCCTCGACCCCGGAACACCGGGGCCTGCTGGCGGCGACCAGCGCCGCGTTCACGCAGTACGCCTATGCCTTCGTCCAGCAGGAAGCCGACCTGGCCGCCCTCGAGGATGTCGAGCGGGCCTGGGCCGGCCAGGATCGGGCGCGCCGGCTTTACCTGCGCGCGCGCGACTATGGGCTGCGGGGCCTCGACAGCGTCCATCCGGGCTTCAGCGACGAGCTGCGGCGTACGCCGGCCGTGGCCGCCAGCCGGGCCGGAGCCGCGGAGGTGGACCTGCTGTACTGGACCGCCGTGGCCTGGGCAGCCGCGATCACTCTCGGCAAGGATGATCCCGCGCTGGTCGCGGACCTGCCCGTGGTGTCGGCGCTGATCGACCGGGCGGAAGCGGTGGACGGCGACTGGGGCCAGGGCGCGATCCACACCTTCCAGATCAGTTACGGGATGGCCCGGCCGGATGCCCCCGAGGACCGGCTGGGTGCCGTGCGCGCGCACTTCGACCAGGCCGTCACCTTGTCGGGCGGTCATGACGTCGGGCCGCATCTCGGCTGGGCCGAGGCCGTGTGCCTGCCACGCGAGGATCGTGACTGTTTCGAGGAATCGCTCCGGCGCGCGCTCGCGCTGGATGCCGATGCGTATCCGCCGACGCGACTCGCCAATCGCGTGCAGCAACGCCGCGCCGCGTGGCTGCTCGCCAACGTGGATCACTGGATCCTGCCGCCGCTGGCCGACGACGCCGGCATTGATGGAGAACCGACAAGATGACACTGCGAAGCTGGCTGCGGTCCGGGCTGGCTATTGTCGCGATCACTGCCTTGGGGTGGGCGGGGGCGGTGGCTGCCGCAGGTACTGAACTGCGCATCGCCACCGTCGCGCCCGCTGGTTCGTCCTTTCACAAACGCCTGCAGGGACTTGGCGCCGACTGGGCCCGCGGCCCGGGCGGCCTGCGCATGAACATCTTCCCGGGCACCCAGGGCGGCGAGCTGCAGATCGTCCGGCGCATGCGGGTCGGCCAGATCCACGGCGCGATGCTGACCTCGGTCGGGCTCGGCCAGATCGAGCGCTCCGTGACGGCGCTGCAGATGATGCCGCTCCTGTTCCGCGACTGGGAGGATGTCGACCGGGTGCGCGAGCGGCTCGCTCCGGAACTGGAGCGACGGCTCTTCGAGGCCGGCTACGTCGTGCTGTTCTGGGGCGACGCGGGGTGGGTGCGATACTTCTCGCGGACCCCGATCCATGGCATCCGGGATTTCCGGAACCTGCGCGTCTACGCGAGTTCCGGCGACCCGGAGAGCGTGGAGATGATGAAGGACTATTACCGGCCGGTCGTGCTCGAGCCGGACCAGATCCTGCTCGGCCTGCGCAACGGCATGATCGACGCGCTGCCGATCCCGGCCTTCCTGGCCAATTTCAGCCAGGTGCCGAGTTACGCGCCCTACATGCTGGACCTGCCCTGGGCGCCAGTGACCGGTGCGCTGGTACTCACGGTCCGCGCCTGGAACCAGCTCGATCCGGCGACCCAGGCCTGGCTGCGTGAGACCTCGTTGCGCGCCGGCCCGGAGATGCGTCGCGCGAGTCGGGCGGAGGATGAACAGGCCGTCCAGGCGATGCGCGACAAGCAGGGCCTGAAGGTCGTGCCCCTGTCGGCCGAGGCCGAGCGCGAGCTGCGCCATGAGGTCGGGAAGCTCTACCCGCGCATCCGCGGCGGGCTGGTGCCGGCGCCGATGTTCGACGCCGCGGTGGACGAGCTGCGCAACGGAGCGGGTACCGGCTCCTGATGGCCCTGCTGCACCGGGTCGAGAACCTGCTGCTGGCGGCGACGCTCGCGGCCTTGTTGGCGTGCGGCGTCACGAGCCTGCTGCCGGCCTGGGCCGCGGCCGACGAGCTGATCCGGCACCTGACGCTGCTCACCGGAATGCTCGGGGGCATGGTTGCGGCCCGCGATGGCCAGCTGCTGGCGATGGGGGCTGTCGTCCAGGCCCTGCCCCACCGCGCGCGGGTGCCCGCCGGGCTGTTCACCGGGTTCGTCGGCACCGCGGTCACCGCGCTGCTGACCCTGGCCGCTTGGCAGTTCGTCCGCGAGGAAGTCGGATCGGGCAGCACGCTGGCCTTCGGCATCCCGCGCATCGCGCTGCAGGCGGCCCTGCCGCTCGGCTTCGCCGTGATCACGCTGCGCCTCGCGTGGCGCAGCGCGGCCGGTGCTGGCGTCCGCCTGGGGGTGCTCGTGCTGGCCGTCGCCGGGGCCGTGGTCGCGGAGCACCTGGGCGCTGATCTGGCGCTGGCGCGGGTACCGCTGCTGATCCTGCTCAGCATCGCCACCGTGCTCGGCGTGCCGATCTTCGTCGTGCTGGCCGGCATCGCGCTGATCTGGTTCCTGACCGCCGGGGACCCGGTGGCCTCGGTGCCGCTCGACCATTACGACCAGGTGACGAATCCGCTGCTGGCGACGCTGCCGCTGTTTACGCTGGCGGGCTATATCGTCGCGGCCACCGGCGCCGCGCGCCGGCTGGTGCGGCTGCTGCGGGCCTGGTCGGGACACCTGCGCGGCGGACCGGCCGTGGTTGCGGTGCTGGCCTGTACCTTCTTCACGGCCTTCACCGGCGGCTCCGGCGTGACGATCCTCGCTCTGGGCGGCCTGCTGATGCCGATCCTGCTGAACTCGGGGTATCGGGACCAGTCGGCACTGGGACTCGTGACGGGCGCCGGCTCGCTCGGTGTGCTGTTTGCGCCCTGCCTGCCGCTGATCCTGTACTCGATCGTTGCCCAGGTGCCGATGACGACGATGTTCCTCGGCGCTGCGCTGCCGGGGCTCCTGCTCGTGGTGCTGGCCAGCGCCTGGGGCATCGCCGCATCGCCGCCGGTGGCCCGCCGCCGGCGCTTCAGCTGGCGCCGGGCCCGCGTGACGACCTGGCGGGCGAAATGGGAACTGCTGTTGCCGGTCGTGCCACTGGTGCTGATCTTTGGCGGCTACGCGCTGCCGGTGCCGGCCGCCGCGCTGACGGCGGCCTATGCGCTTCTCGCCGCGGCCTTCCTGAACCGGGACCTGCCGCGCGGGGCGCGGCTCCTCGAAGTCGTCCGTGAGTGCGGCGCGCTGGTCGGCGGCATCCTGCTGATCCTCGGCGCGGCGATGGGGCTGACCAACCTGCTGATCACCGTGCACGTACCGGACCGGCTGACCGAATGGATCGGGGCGACGCTCGAATCGCGCTGGCTGTTCCTGCTGGCGCTGAACCTGTTCCTGCTGGCCGTCGGCTGCCTGATGGACATCTTCTCGGCGATCATCGTGATTGCACCGCTGATCGTGCCGGTGGCACTGGCCTTCGGCATGGATCCGGTGCATCTGGGCGTGATCGTGCTCGCCAACCTCGAGCTCGGCTACCTGACGCCGCCGGTCGGACTGAACCTGTTCATGTCGGCGGCGCGCTTTGGTCGGCCGGTGCTGACGGTCGCACGCGCCAGCCTGCCGATGCTCGCGGTGCTCGCGGTCGGACTGCTGGTGATCACGGCATTCCCGCAGCTGACGCTGGCGTTGCCGCGCTGGCTTGGTGCGGCTGGAGGCGGCTGAGCGCCGTCGTGACGGTCAGGGGCTGGCCGGAACGAAGCCCACCTTCTGCAGCCCGCCACGCTGCAGCGCGAAGATCACGTCGGCGACGTAGTAGTAGGGCACGCGCCGGTGTGCATCCACGTGCACCTCGGGTTGCGGATCCCGCACGTTCTCGACGGCAATGTAGCCCTCGAGGTCGGCGCGGTCGATGGTGCTCTGGTTCCACATCAGCGTGCCGTCGAACTCGACGTAGATATTGACGACCGGCGGCGGTTCCGCCGGCGGATTCGGGTTGTCCCGGGGCAGGTCGATCTTGACCGCGTGCGTCATCACCGGAATCGTGATGATGAAGATGATCAGCAGCACCAGCATGATGTCGACGAGCGGAATGACGTTCGGATCGACCATCGGATCCGCGCTATCGCCCTTGACCGAAACCGCCATGTCCCGTCCCCCGTGCGTCCTGCTGCCGGCGCCGCCAGTATTGAGGGGCGCCAGTTTGCCCGTCCGCCCCGGCTGGTGCAACCGCTGTTGGCCGCCGGCGGGGCCCGGCCCCGGTTCCAGGGGCCGTCGGCCCCGGCTTCGATGCTATCCTTGCGGCCAGGCCGGCGTTGGCGGTCGATCCGCGGAGGCACCTGATGGCACATGGGACCGGTGACATCCGCAACGTGGCCCTCGTCGGCCACGCCGGTGCCGGCAAGACATTGCTGGCCGAGGCGCTGCTGTTCGCGGCGGGCGCCATCCGTGCCAGGGGCAGCCTCGCCCGCGGCACGACGGTCTGTGACCACGACCCGCAATCCCGGCGCCTGCAGCACTCGGTGGATGCCACGCTGTGCTACTTCGAGACCGGGGCGGTCCACGTCAACCTGATCGATACGCCGGGCTATCCGGACTTCGCCGGCCGTTCCTTGTCGGTGCTGGAGGCCGTCGAGACCGCGGCGGTCGTGGTCAGCGCGGTGGCCGGCATCGAGCCGGCGACGCTGCGGATGATGGACTTCGCCCGTGACCGCGGCCTGTGCCGGCTGGTCATCGTCAGCAAGATCGACGCCAGGGAGGCGAATCCCGCCGCCGTGCTCGAGGAGCTGCGCGAGCAGTTCGGCCGGGAATGCCTGCCGCTCAACCTGCCGGCCGGCCACGGCAGCCGGGTCGCGGACTGTTTTTTTCATAACACCGGCGAGGCCACCGATTTCTCATCGGTGCCGGCTGCGCATACCGAGATCATCGACCAGGTCGTCGAGGTCGATGAGGACTTGATGGCGCTCTACCTCGAGCAGGGCGAGGACCTCGATCCCACCCGGCTGCACGACCCGTTCGAGCGGGCCCTGCGCGACGGGCATCTGGTGCCGGTGTGCTTCGTGTCAGCGGAAACCGGCGCCGGCATCCCGGAGCTGCTCGAGATCCTGGTGCGGCTGGCGCCGAACCCGGCCGAGGGCAATCCACCACCGTTCCTGAAGGGAGAAGGCGCGGGCGCGGAGCGCGTGGTCATCGACCCGGACCCGGCCCGCCATGCGCTCGCCCATGTGTTCAAGGTGATCATGGATCCCTTCGTCGGCAAGCTCGGCCTGTTCCGCGTACACCAGGGCACGATCGCCCCCGGCGCGCAGCTGTTCGTCGGCGATGGTCGCAAGCCGATCCGGATCGCCCACCTGTTCCGGATGCAGGGCAAGGAGCATGCCGAGATCCAGCTCGCCGTGCCGGGCGACATCTGTGCGGTCGCGAAGCTCGACGAGCTGCACTTCGACGCGGTGCTCCACGATTCCCATGACGAGGATCATTTCCACCTGAAGTCCATCGTGTTCCCGCCGGCGATGCTCGGTATTGCGATCGAGCCGGAGCGCCGTGGCGATGAGCAGAAGCTGGCCGATGCGCTGCACAAGCTCGCCGCCGAGGATCCCTGTGTCCGCGTCGAGCACCATGCGGCGCTGAACGAGACCGTGCTGTATGGCATGGGCGACCTGCACCTGCGGGTGATGGTCGAGCGGATGACTGAGCGCTATGGAGTCCCCGTCAGGACGCGGCCACCCAATATCCCGTACCGCGAGACGATCACCCGGCCGGCCGACGGCCACCACCGGCACAAGAAGCAGACCGGCGGCGCCGGGCAGTTTGGCGAGGTCTGGCTGAAGGTCGAGCCGCTCGCGCGTGGGGCGGGGTTCGAGTTCCTGGATGAGGTCGTCGGTGGTGCGATCCCGCGCCAGTTCCTCCCGGCGGTCGAGAAGGGTGTGCGCCAGGCCCTCGCCGAGGGCGCGATCGCCGGGTTTCCGCTCCACGACCTGCGCGTCGCGGTCTACGACGGCAAGCACCATCCGGTGGATTCGAAGGAAGTCGCCTTCGTCAGCGCGGGTCGCAAGGCTTTTCTCGAGGCGGTGCAGAAGGCGGCGCCGACCGTACTCGAACCGATCGTGCACGTGCGGATCAACGCGCCGGGCGAGGTCGTCGGCGACATCACCGCCGACCTCGCGACGCGGCGCGCCCGCATCGATGGCAATGAGGCCCATGCGCGCGGCTGGATGCAGGTGACGGCCTACGTGCCACTCGCCGAGATTACTGATTACCAGAACCGGCTCAAGGCGCTGACCGGAGGGGAAGGCAGCTTTACGCTGGAGCTCTCGCACTACGACCCGGTGCCCCCGCGCCGGCAACAGGAACTGGCCACGGCCTGGAAGCCGGCGGCGACGGAGGATTGATGAGCAGGACCGGTACCCGGATCATGGCTGTATTCTGCGACTTCGAAAACGTCGCGCTTGGCGTCCGCGATGCGAAAATCCCGGCGTTCGACATCCGCAAGGTGCTCGAGCGGCTGCTGCTGAAGGGCAACATCGTGGTCAAGAAAGCCTACTGCAACTGGGAGCGCTACAAGGAATTCAAGGCGCCGATGCACGAGGCCGCCTTCGAACTGATCGAAATCCCGCACGTGCGGCAGGCTGGCAAGAATTCGGCGGACATCCGCATGGTCGTGGATGCGCTCGACCTGTGCTACACCAAGGCGCACGTCGATACCTTCGTCATCATCAGCGGCGATTCGGACTTCTCGCCGCTGGTGGCGAAACTGCGCGAGAACGACAAGATCGTGATTGGCGTGGGCGTCAAGAACTCGACCTCCGACCTGCTGATCAGCGGTTGCGACGAATTCATCTATTACGATGACCTGGTGCGCGGCGAGGTAGCGGCCCGCGGCCGCCGGCGCGCACCGGTGGCGGACGGAGCGGCGAAGACTCCAGGCAGCAGCGCCGACGAGCGCCGCCAGGAGGGCATCGATCTCGTGGTCGCGACCGTCGAGGACCTGTTCGCCGAGCGCGATGCCGAGGAGAAGGTCTGGGGCTCGATGGTCAAGCAGGCGATCAAGCGCCGCAAGCCGGGCTTCAACGAGAGCTACCACGGCTTCCGGACCTTCGGCGCGATGCTCGAGGAAGCACGCGATCGCGGGCTGATCGGGCTGGAGTTCGACGCCAAGTCCGGGGGCTACATCATCACGCGCGCCGGCGCAGCCTGAACCGCGTGGACCGGACGGAGCGCTTTTATCGCATCCGGCACCGGCTGATCGAGAAGGGCGCGCTGACGCGGCGCGAGGTCCTCGAGGACCTCGAAGTCTCGCCGGCCACCTTCAAGCGTGACCTCGAGTACCTGCGCGACCGGCTGCACATGCCGATCACCTGGTCGGCCAGCCGGCAGGCCTACGTGCTTGAGCCCGGAGCCAGCGTCCAGGAGCTGCCGGGCGTGTGGTTCAGCCCCGGCGAGGTCTATGCGCTGCTGGAGATCGAGCACCTGCTGGCGCGACTCGAACCGGGCCTGCTCGGCCGGCCACTAGCGCCGTTGCGGGCGCGACTCACGGCGCTGCTCGAGCATGGAGACCATGGGCATCACGAACTGAGACGGCGCATCCGCGTGCTGCCGGTCGGATCGCGACGCGTGGACCGCGAAGTGTTCGAGGCCCTGTCGGTCGCGTTGCTGGGTCGCCGGCGCCTGCGCCTGCGCTACCGCGGGCGCCAGAGCGGTCGCGAGACCGCGCGCGAAGTATCGCCGCAGCGGCTGGTGCATTACCGTTACAACTGGTACCTCGACGCGTGGTGCCACGAGCGCCAGGCGCTGCGGGTGTTTGCGGTGGATGCGATCCTCACTGCCACGGCGCTCGAGGAACCGGCGCTCGACCTGGACGAGGGCGAGCTCGACCGCGTGCTCGAGGCGGGCTACGGGATCTTTGCCGGGGCCAGCACCCAGATAGCGGTGTTGCGTTTTGCGCCGGCGAGCGCGCGCTGGGTCGCCGACGAGGTCTGGCATTCGCGCCAGGTCGGGCGCCTCGAGGCCGATGGCAGCTATGTCCTGGAGCTGCCTTACAGCCAGGAGCCCGAGCTCGTCATGGACCTGCTGCGTCACGGTGCGGGTGTCGAGGTGCTGGGACCACCGTCACTGCGGGCCCGCGTCGCCGCGGAACTCGCCGCCGCCGCGCGCCAGTACCAGCGCTGAGCCACCGGCACTGGCCGGGCGAACGGGCCGGCCTACTGCCGCAGTACCCAGTCGATCACCGCCTCCTGGATCCGCTGGCCGGTGCCGCCCTGTGCCCCGGCGTGGTTGACGAAGATGACGACCACGTAGACGCGACCGGACTCCCCGGTGACATACCCGGCGATACTGCTGACGCCGTTCAGCGATCCGGTCTTCATGCGGATCCGGCTGGGATCCCTGAGCTGCGCAAAGCGCTGGCGCAGCGTGCCGTCGAGTCCGCCGAGAGCCAGCGACCCCAGGAATTCGGGAGCGTAAGGGCCGCGCCAGGCAGCCTGCAGCAGCCGCGCCATGCTGTCGCCCGAGATCCGCGCCTCGCGGGACAGGCCGGAGCCATTGCCGATGACGAGCTCCGGAAAGTTGAGCCCCCGCTCCTGCAACCAGCTGCCGATGACTGCCTCGCCGGCCGCCGTGGTGGCCGGTGTGCCGGCCTTCTCGGCTGCGAGCGTAAGCACGAGCGTGCGGGCCATCATGTTGCTGGAGAACTTGTTGGTGATGCGGATGATCTCGCCGAGCGACTGGGACTCCTGGGTCAGCAGCAGCCGTGCGGTCGGGGGCACCGCTGCGCGGCGCATCTGGCCCTGGAATTCGCCACCCTGCTGGCGCCACAGGGTGACGAAGGTGCCCCAGGCGAATTCAGCCGGCTCCATGATCACGCGGCGCACGCTCTGGCCGGGGCAACTCGAAGCCAGGGTTCCGGTGACGATGATCCGGTGCGGCTGGCCGGGCGGGCTGGCCAGCGTGACGCCGCGATTTCGCCCGGCGCAGCGGCCGGCGGTCAGCTGGGAGCGATTTTCGATGACCAGGCCCTCCGGGTAGGGGGTCACCTCCACCGCGACCCGGCGGCCGTCGTCGGCCGGCCGGATCGTGAACTCCGCGGACTGCCAGTTCACCAGCAGTGCATCGGGCAGCACGTTGTAGGTTCGCCAGCTCTGCCCATCGAAGTCCCCAGGCCGCTCGTCGAGCGGCGCGAAGCGGGTCTGGTCGACGACGATGTCACCGCGGATGGCCCGCAGTCCGCTGCTGCGCAGGTCGGCGACGAGGCGCCACCAGTGCTCGATCGTCAGCAGTGGGTCTCCACCTCCCTGCAGATAGAGATTGCCTTCCAGCACCCCGCGCCGGACCGGCACCTCCGACCAGACCCGGGTCTTCCAGCTGTAGGCAGGTCCGAGGATCTCGAGCGCGGCCCAGGTCGGCAGCAGCTTCATCGTCGAGGCCGGCGCGCGCACGGAGCCGGAATTGAGTTCGACGAGGCTGTCGCCAGATGCAGCTTCACGTACGACCACGGTCACAGCGGACTCCGGCACCAGCTGCTGCTTCAACACGGCGCGGGGCCTCGGCGGCAGGTCGTTGGCTCCCAGCGCGGTGGCGAACAGGGCGATCAGCAGGGAACCCAGGATACGGAATATCATTGGCGGCAATACTAGCGGCCGCTGCTGCAACTTGCAGGCGGTACCGCGGTCACATGCCGGGCGCCGACACCGTCGCTGGAGATCCGATGCGCCGAATCAGCCGCTTCTCGATGCCTGTCCTGATGCTGGCCCTGGCGGCCTGCGGCGGTGATACCGCTGCCCCCCGCATTCCTGCAGCGCCGTCTCCGGCCCCGCCGGTGGTGGCAACGGCCGCGCCGTCGCCGCAGGTCGCCGTGACCGGGCTGCCGGACTTCAGTGCGCTGGTCACGGCCTGGGGACCCGCAGTCGTCAACGTCGCGACGATCGTGCGCCATGACACCGGCGAGGCCGGGCCGCCAGGCATTGGTCCCGGTGACCCGCTGTACGACTTCTTCCGCCGCTTCGGCTTCGGTCCTCCGCGCGGTCCGCAACCGCCGATCGCGCGGGGCGAGGGCTCGGGTTTCCTGGTCAGCGCCGATGGTTACCTGCTGACCAACGCCCATGTCGTCGACGGCGCGCGCGAGGTGACGGTGCGCATGACCGATCGGCGCGAATACGCGGCGCGCGTGGTCGGGGTCGATGAGCGCACCGATATCGCGGTGCTGAAGATCGATGCCACCGGCCTGCCGCATGTGCGCGTCGGTGATCCGGGCACGCTCCGACCGGGCCAGTGGGTGGTGGCGATCGGCTCGCCGTTCGGATTCGAGAACTCGGTGACGGCAGGCATTGTCAGCGCGACTGCGCGCTCGCTGCCCGGTGATGCCTACACGCCGTTCATCCAGACGGATGTCGCAGTGAATCCCGGCAACTCGGGCGGCCCGCTGTTCAACCTGCGGGGCGAGGTGATCGGCATCAACTCGCAGATCTACAGTCGCACGGGCGGGTACCAGGGCGTGTCCTTCGCCATTCCGATTGACCTCGCGATGACGGTCAAGGAACAGCTGGTCGCGAACGGGCGGGTCGAGCGCGGGCGTATCGGCGTGACCATCCAGGAGGTGGACCAGGCGCTCGCCGATTCCTTCGGACTCAGCCGGCCGCATGGGGCGCTGATCAGCCAGGTGGAGCGGGGCGGGCCGGCCGAGCAGGCCGGACTGAAGGCCGGCGACGTGATCCTCGCGGTGGATGGTCGTGCGCTGGAGCGATCGGGTGAGGTACCGGCGTTGATTGCGGCGGTCAAGCCGGGGGCCGAGAGCGTCCTGACCGTCTGGCGCGGCAAGTCCGAGCGCCGGATTGCCGTGCGGGTCGGTGCACTCGAGGACGAGCCGAAAATTGCGGCGAGCCGGCAGTCCGGCGATCCGGACACGGGCCGGCTCGGCCTGGCCGTGCGGCCATTGACTGGCCGGGAGCGGGCACAGCTCGACACCGAGGGGCGGCTGGTCGTCGAGGCAGTGGACGGCCCGGCGGAGCAGGCTGGCGTGCAGCCCGGTGATGTGTTGCTCGCAGTCAATGGGGTAGCGGTCGCCACACTCGCGGAATTTCGCAGCGCCGTCGGTGCGGGAGGTGCAACGGTCGCGCTGTTGATCCAGCGCGGTGATGCCGAGATCTACGTACCGGTGAGGGTCGGGTCTTGAGACTGGCGCGCCGATGCTCGTGGTTGCCGGGCCTGATCCTGCTGCCGTTGATGGCAGCCGCGGCACCTCCGGCTCCAGGAACTGCATTCCGTGCCTGTGACGACTGCCCGGAGATGATCGTGATTCCGGCGGGCAGCTTCGTGATGGGCCGGCCCGGCGCCGAGCGAAGGTCTGGTGCGGCGGCCGCTGAGGCGGAACCGGTAGCGATGCGGATTCAGGCGCCGTTTGCGCTCAGCCGCCTGGAGGTGACCCGCCGCCAATACGCCCGCTTCATCGAGGACAGCGGCCACGAGCCGCGACCCGGCTGCCGGACCTGGGATCCCACCCTGGCGCGTTTCAACGAGGACGCACGCCGCGACTGGAAGAATCCGGCCACCCCGGCGCAGCCTGTCGACGATCACCCGGTCAGCTGCGTCTCGCATGCCGATGCGACCGTTTATGCCCGCTGGCTCGCACAGAAGACCGGCGAACCCTATCGCCTGCCGTCAGAGGCGGAATGGGAGTACGCCGCCCGTGGCGGATCGATGGGATTGCGACCCTGGGGTGAGGAGGCCGAGGATGGCTGCGACCAGACCAACACCTATGACGTCACTACGGCGGCCAGCTATCGCCTTGGCTGGGATCACGCCGGCTGCCGCGACGGTTACGCGGATCTCGCGCCGGCGGGCAGTTTCCTCGCGAATCCCTACGGCCTGCACGACATGATCGGCAATGTCCGTGAGTGGGTCGAGGACTGTGCGACTGGCAGCTATGCCGGTCGACCACGCGATGGCCGGGCCTGGACCTGGCTGGGCGGCTGCGGGCAGCGTGTCGTGCGCGGCGGCAGCTGGCTGTCGCCGCCGGATGCGGCCACGAGTGCGGCGCGCGCCGCGGCTGATGGCAACGACCGGGCTGACGACACCGGATTCCGCGTCGCGCTCGATCTCGGGGACCGGACGGCGTCTGGTGGGGAGCATTGATGCAGTGGCTGCTGGCAGTCGTGATGTGCCTGGTGGCGGCGGCGGTGAGTGCGCAGGAGCGTGATTGCGAGGCCTGCCCGGAGCTCGCGCTGGTGCCGCCGGGGAACTTCGTGATGGGCACGCCTGCGGAGCGCGTCGGGCCGGACGCGGCCCGCGATGAGATTCCGCAGCTCGTGATGACCATCGCGCGGCCGTTCTATATCGCGGTGCACGAGGTCACGGTCGGCCAGTTCCGGCGGTACGTCGAGGCGACCGGAAATGAGCCGGCGCCCGGTTGCCGCGTCTGGCTGGGCGGGCAGTGGGTCCGCGAGCGCGACCGCGGCTGGCGCGACCCGGGTTTCGCGGCTCCGCCCGCCGATGACGAGCCCGTCGTCTGCGTGAACTGGGATGATGCGCGCGCCTATGCGGACTGGCTGGCGCGCGAGAGTGGCCGCCGCTATCGGCTGCCCTCCGAGGCGGAGTGGGAGTACGCGGCCCGCGGGGGCACGTCGTTTGCGCGCTTCTGGGCCGAGCGCGACTCGCACGAGGAGGTCACGCTGTCGCTGGCCTGCGATTACGCGAATGTCTACGACGCCACGGCCGTGGATGTATGGCACTTCGCCTGGCCGAATGCGCGCTGCGACGATCGGGCGGCCGGCCTCGCGCCGGTGGGTCGCTACCGGCCCAATGCCTTCGGGATCCGCGACATCATCGGCAACGCGCGCGAATGGGTCCAGGACTGCTACACGGCGAGTTATCTCGGCCGTCCGATCGATGCGCAAGCCTGGACCTGGCAGGGCGGCTGCGAGAGGGTGGTCGTACGCGGTGGATCCTGGGCCAGCCGGCCGCGCGAGGCGCGCGCCGCCGCGCGGGATGCGGAGCCGGCGGCGCTGCGCCAGTCCGATCTCGGCTTTCGCGTGCTCCGGGAGTACGAGTAGCGAGGCGTGGACCGGTGCTACAGCCGGATATGGCGCCATGCACCATGGCGCCAGCGCAGCCACATCGCCGGTCCGAGCGCGACGACGTAGGCGAGCAGCGCCAGCCAGCCGCCGGTGGCGCCGAGGCCGAGGCCCGGCGCTCCCGCGATCCAGCCCTGCCCCGGTGCAAAGGTCAGCAGATGGGTCAGTGGCAGGAACAGCAGCGTGACCAGCAGGAAGACCAGCACGGCTGGTACCCGGACGTCACCGGCGCCGCGCAGGCAGAAGTTGCTGGCAAAGTTCACCCCATCCATGAACTGGTAGGCTGCCGCGATCCACAGCAGTGTCGTGCACAGCGCGATCACGGCCCCGGCGTTCGGATCGGCGGGATTGACGAATCGCGACACCAGCCAGGTGCCGAGCAGCGCCATCACGATGCCGAGCCCGCCCATGAAGACGCTGACGATCAGGATGACGCGATTGCCGAGTCGCGCCGCCCAGTCGCGGTCGCCGGCACCGATCGCCTGGCCGACGAGCGTCGTGCCCGCCATCGCGACACCGATTCCCGGCATGTACGCGAGCGAGGTGAAGATCATCACGATCTGCGTCGCCGCACCGTCCACGACACCGATGCGAACCTGCATCAGCTGGAACAGCGCGGCGGCGCCGATGTCGATGCAGCCGGTCATCGCCATCGGCACCCCCAGTGCAACCAGTGCACCGACACGGGCGGCGCGCGGCCGCCAGGTCAGGTGGGCCGCGAAACGCCGTGGCTCCAGCCACAGCAGCGTCGCGATGGCGAGCACTACACCCAGCAACTGTGCGATGGTCGTTGCCCAGGCCGCGCCGGCAATGCCGAAGCCGAGCCGGAAGATCAGCAGTTCGTTGAGGACGACATTGGTCGCGGCCACCACGACGGTGATCGCGAGCGGTATGCGGGTCCGCCCGATGCCATTGAAATAGGCGGCACTGGCCCACAGCGCCGTCGCGGCCGGCCCGCCCACCATGCGCGGGCCCCAGTAGTCGAGTGCCAGCGTCTCGACCGCCGGGGGCAGCCCGAACAGGCCCAGGATCCGCGGTGTGAGGGCGATCACTGCGAGGAAAGCCGGCAGCGTGAGCAGCGCGGCCCACTGGCCGAGCCAGGCGGCCTGGCTCGCCCGTCGGAAGCGCCCGGCGCCGAAGGCCTGGGCGACGAGGGTCTGCACTCCCATCGCGACACCGCCGATCAGGAACAGCGCGAGCAGCGACAGCCAGTGCACCGCAGCCATGGCGGCGGTGGCCGTCGTCGACAGGCGCCCGATGAACCAGGTGTCAGTCAGGTTCAGCAGCGCCTGTACCGTCGTGTTGAGTACGAGCGGCAGCGCGAGTGCGAGGATCGCACGCTGGTCGATGCGGCGCCGGCCGGTCGCATCGTGACGCAGCGCCGGCAGTGTCCGCACGCGCTGTGGGCTGGCGCCGGGTGCGCTCATGGCCGTGGCGTATCCGGCGCCTCGCTGAACGGGCGGCCGCGGCGCCCGGCGATCCAGGCATGGATCTCCGCGATCACCGCCAGCGCGATGGCCTCTGGCGTCCGGGCCCCGATGTCGAGGCCGACCGGTGCGCGCAGCCGGCCGGTGAGCCCGGCCGCCGCCGGTCCGATCTCGCTGAGCAACCGCTCGCGTCGTGCGGCCGGGCCCAGCAGGCCGACAAAACCAGGCTGTGGTGCCGCGGCGAGCGCTTCCAGATAGATGCGGTCCGACGGCAGGTGATGACTCATGATGACCGCCGCATCGAATGCGGATACCGACAGTTGAACTGCAAGGCGCGCGGGGTCGAGGCAGTGCACCGTGCAGCCGGCGAAGCGTGCGGCCTGCGCAAGCGCGGGCCGGTGGTCGCAGACCGTGACCAGGAAGCCCAGTTGCGCCGCAAAGCGCGCGAGCGGGACCGCATCCGGACCGGCCCCGAGCACGAGCAGCGCCGGTGGCGGCTGGAGCGGCAGCGCGAGCACCCGCGCGGGCTGGCCGGCGAAGGGCACGGTCGCGAGTACCGGCGCGTGTTCTCGCGCCGCTTGCTGGCGCGCTGCGCTCACCGCGGCCGGTTCAGCCGCGCGGACACTGCTGCCGCCGGTCCACCAGCAGTGGCCCGCCGCCGGGCCGTCCACGATGAGTGCCAGCACTTCGGCGCTGCCGCGTGCCGCACATGCGGCCACCTGTGCCAGCGGCTGCCAGTCCTCGGCCGGACCGACGCGCTGCAGCAGGATCTGCATTGCGCCCTCGCAACCACTGCCGAGGCCGAAGATCACGTCGTCAGGGCCACGCATATCGTAGGCGGACAGCCGTGCCTGACCATCGGCCAGTACGGTGCGCGCTCGCTCGATCAGATCCACCTCGAGGCAGCCGCCGGACAGCAGGCCGCGCAGCTCGGAGTCCGCGCTGATGAGCATCTGCGTACCGGCCTTACGATAGGTCGAGCCGTCGGTCGTGATGACAGTCGCGAGCACGAACGCCCGGTCGCGCGCGCGCAACTCCAGGAAGTCGCGCACCAGCAGCGCGAGCGGGGCATCAAGGCGGTGGGACATGGGGCGTGATCCTAGCGCATCCGCTAGAATGCCGCCTGATCCAGCCCGCAGGCGGCGGGCCTTCCGCGCCAGGGAGCCGGTGTCCAGCGTGAATCCAGCCAGCGGGGTCATTGCGACCGAATGCGTGATCGTCGGTGCCGGGCCCGCGGGGCTGTTCATGGCCTTCGAGCTGGGTCTGCTCGGCATCGGCTGCCAAATCGTCGATTCGCTGTCCCAGCCGGGCGGACAGTGCATCGAGCTGTATCCGGACAAGCCGATCTATGACATTCCCGCGGTGCCGGTCTGCACCGCGCGGGAACTCATCGACCGGCTGCTCGAGCAGATCCGCCCGTTCGCGCCCGGCCTGCATCTCGGCGAGGAGGTCGCGACGCTGCAGCGTGGCGATGGTGGCCGTTTCCTCGTCACGACCAGCGCGGGCACGCGCTTCGATGCCGGTGCCGTCGTCATTGCCGCCGGCATCGGTTCCTTCCAGCCGCGGCGCCTGGCTGTGCCCGGTGCCGCGGATCTCGAGGGCCGCTGCCTGCACTACCGCGTGCAGCGCGCCGCCGATTTCGCCGGCCAGGACTTGCTGATCGCCGGTGGCGGCGACAGCGCGCTCGACTGGACGCTGGAACTGGCGATCCGGGCGCGCTCACTGACGCTCGTGCACCGGCGCGCGGAGTTTCGCGCCCAGCCGGCGAGCGTGGCGCGGATGCGGGAGCTCGCTGCAACGGGCCATCTGCGCCAGCTGGAGGGGCAGGTCACCGGGCTCTCCTTCGCGTCCCAGCGACTGACGGCAGCGCAGGTCACTGGTCCCGACGGCGTGGTCGAGGTCCCGTGCCAGCAGCTGCTGGTCTTCTTCGGCCTGCATCAGCGGCTCGGTCCGATCGCGGACTGGGGCCTCGAGATGGCGAAGCGCGCGATCCGCGTCGATACCGAGAAGTTCGGGACCAGCATCCCGGGGATCTTCGCGATCGGCGACATCAATACCTATCCGGGCAAGAAGAAGCTGATCCTGTCGGGCTTTCACGAGGCCGCGCTGGCTGCGTTCGGCGTGCAGCATCACCTCTGCCCGGAACAGAGGCAGTTCCTGCAGTACACGACGACCAGTCCGGCGTTGCTCGCGCGGCTTGGCGTGCCCAAGCCAGACTGAGGAAGGACGGTCGATGGAAACCCATCTCCAGGAACTGCTGCATCTGCTCGATCTCGAGCGTCTTGAAGACAATCTGTTCCGCGGCCAGAGCCGGGATATCGGCTCGCCGCAGGTGTTTGGCGGCCAGGTGCTCGGACAGGCGCTGGTGGCAGCTTCGCGGACGGTCGAAGACCGGCTCGTGCATTCGCTGCATGCCTATTTCCTGCGCCGTGGCGACGTCAATGCGCCGATCGTGTTCGAGGTCGATCGCAGCCGCGATGGCGGCAGCTTCACCAGCCGGCGCGTTGTCGCGATCCAGCATGGCCAGCCGATCCTGACGATGTCGGCGTCCTTCCACGGGAACGAGCCCGGCCTGGATCACCAGGCGCCGATGCCGGAGGCGCCCGCACCAGCGACACTGCGTGACCTGTCGGCGATCCATGCCGAGGTGTTCGGCGGCACGGCGGATATCACGCACGCCATGCTGCAGGCCCGGCGGCCGTTCGAGTTCCGGCCGGTTCGCGAGCCCGAGTACTTCAAGCCGGTGCCGGCGCCGCCCCGGAAGCAGATGTGGATGCGTGCGGCCGGCCGGGTGCGGGACGACCAGCCGCTGCATCGCTGCCTGCTGACCTACGCCTCGGACTATGACCTGCTCAGCACCGCGATGCAGCCGCATGGCGTGTCGTTTCCGCATGTGCAGATCGCCAGCATCGACCACGCGCTCTGGTTCCACCGCGACGTGCGGGTCGACGACTGGCTGCTCTACGACATCGAGAGCCCGAGCGCGTCGCAGGCCTGCGGTTTCGTGCGCGGCTCCGTGTACGCGAGCGACGGCACGCTGGTCGCGAGCGTCGCGCAGGAGGGCCTGATCCGCCAGCGCTGAGCCGAGGCAGAAAAGGGGACTGTCCCCTTTTCTGCCTCGGCTACGCGAGTACCTTGCCGGGGTTCATGATGCCGAGCGGGTCGATGACCCGCTTGATATCCCGCATCAGGGCCAGCGCCACCGGGTCCTCGTAGCGCTCGAGCTCGGCCACCTTGAGCTGGCCAATGCCATGCTCGGCGCTGATGCTGCCGCGGTAGCGGGCGACGAGGTCGTGAACGGCGTGGCGGATCTCATCGCCGGCCGCGAGCAGCGACGCGCCGTCGTCGTTCTCCGCCGCCGTGAGGTTGAAATGCAGGCTGCCGTCGCCGAGGTGCCCGTAGGCCACCAGGCGGGCGCCCGGCGCCAGCCCGGCGACCAGCGCCGAACCTTCGCTGATGAATTCCGGCAGGCGCTGCACCGCGACCGCGACGTCATGCTTGAGGCCCGCGCCTTCGCGCCGCTGCGCCAGCGGAATTTCCTCGCGCAGCCGCCACAGCGCCTCCCGTTGCGCTCCCGAGGTGGCGATGGCGACATCGGTGATCTCGCCGGCTTCGAGCGCTGCCGCGAGCGTGCTCTCGAAGCGCAGTGCGGCTTCCGGCGCTGGTTCGTTGAGGCCGAGTTCGATCAGCAGGTACCAGGGATGGGTACCGCCGCAGGGATCGCGGGTCCCGGGGATGTGCCGCAGGACCAGTTCGAGCGCGACGCGGGGCAGCAATTCGAAGGTGCTCACCGCGTTGCCCGCGGCCCGGCGCAGTCGCGCGAGCAGCGCGATCGCTGCGGCCGGTGTTGGCACGGCGGCAAAGGCCGTCACGGTGCTGGCCGGCTGCGGATGCAGCCGGATGCAGGCGGCCGTCACGATGCCAAGCGTGCCTTCGGCGCCGATGAACAACTGCTTGACGTCGTAGCCGGTATTGTCCTTGGCAAGGCCGGTCAGCTGGTCGAGCACGCGCCCGTCCGGCAGCACGACTTCGAGTCCGAGCACGAGGCTGCGCATCATGCCGTAGCGCAGCACCGCGGTGCCGCCGGCATTGGTCGAGATGATGCCGCCGAGCGTGCAGGAGCCCTCGGACCCGAGCGACATCGGCAGCAAGCGGCCGGTTGCCGCGGCTGCCTCCTGCAGCCTGGCCAGCACGCAGCCCGCGTCCGCGGTCAGTGCGTCCCCGTCGGGATCGACGGAGTGAATCCGATCGAGCCGCCGCAGCGAAAGTACGATCTCACGGCCGTTCGCGCGCGGTGTCGCGCCGCCACAGTAACTGGTGTTGCCGCCCTGCGGCACGATGGCCACGCGATGCGCGGCGCACCAGCGCACGAACTCAGCCACCCTCGCGGTCGAGTCGGGCAGCGCGACCAGCGGCGTGTGACCGTGGTGCAGGGCACGGAAGTCCGTCTCGAACGGTGCGCGATCGGCGTCCGACTCGAGATGACCACCCGGTCCCAGCAGGGCCTTGAGCTCTTCGAGCCAGGACGGTGGCAGGGGATCGCTGATCTCGCTCATGCTGGCGGAGATCTTAACCGCTGCGCGGCGAGATGATGCCGGAAGCCGGCGAGCGCCCGTGCGCGGCTTGCGGCGAGATCGACCAGTGGCGGCGGCCAGCGGCCAGTGTCGCGCCGGAGGAGCCGGGCCGGGGCTGCCCACGGCTCGTGCAACCAGCGGTCGGGCAGGCCGGCCAGTTCCGGCAGCCAGCGGCGTACGTAACGGCCTGTCGGGTCGAATTTCCGGCCCTGCAGCACCGGGTTGAAGATCCGGAACCACGGTGCGGCATCCGCACCGCAGCCCGCAGCCCATTGCCAGCCCAGCGTGTTGTTCGCGAGATCGGCATCGACCAGCGTGTCGTGGAACCAGCGCGCGCCGGCGCGCCAGTCCATCAGCAGGTTCCGGGTCAGGAACGAGGCGGTGATCATGCGTACGCGATTGTGCATCCACCCGGTGTGCCAGAGCTCGTGCATGCCGGCGTCGATGATCGGAAAGCCGGTCCGGCCCTGTTGCCAGGCGGCGAGCTCATCGCGATCATCTCGCCAGTCGAAGCCGGCGTAGCGCGCATCGAGCGGCTCGCTGGCCGTGTGCGGGAAATGATGCAGCAGGTGGGCCGCGAACTCCCGCCAGCCGAGCTGGCGCAGGAAGGCCTCGGAGCCCGCAGCAGAAAGTGGCTGCAGGGCGGCATAGACCTGCCGCGGCGAGACTTCCCCAAAATGCAGATGTGGCGAGAGGCTGGAGGTGCCGGGTTCGCCGGGCCGTTCGCGGGCGTCCACATAGTGGGCGAGACCTGCGGCGACGAAACGCACCAGGCGCCGCCGCGCGCCGGCCTCGCCCGGCTGCCAGCGTTGTGCCAGTCCAGCGTCCCAGCGGACTGCCGGCAGCAGTTGCAGTTTGTCCAGCGGCAGGCTCATCGGTGCCCGGTCCAGGGCCGGCAGGCGGCGTGGCGCCGGCAGCGCAGCGGGCAGTTCCGCCAGGCGCGTGCGCAGGCGGCGCCAGAAGGGCGTGAATACCCGGAAGGGTCCGCCGGCTGCGTTCCGGATCGCTCCCGGCGGGCAGAGCAATGCGCTGTCGTGAATGATCGGCTCGATGCCGCTCGCCGCGAGTTCGCTGGCCAGTCTTTCATCCCGTGCGGCCAGCGCGGGCTCATGCAGGCGATTCCAGTGGACAGCCTTGGCCCCGGTCGCGCGGGCGAGCTGCAGCAGGGTGCTTGCGGGTGGTCCCCGGCGCAGGATCAGCGCGTTGCCGCAGCGCTCCAGCGAAGCATCCAGTGCCACGAGGCTGTGATGGAGCCACCAGCGGCTGGCCGCGCCCGGCGAACCGGCGCCTTCGTCGTCAGGAGCATGGATATAGACCGCGACGACCGGGCCGCCGGCCGCGCGCGCGGCGCTGAGCGCCGGGTTGTCGGCCAGGCGCAGGTCGCGTCGGAACCAGTGGAGCGTGGGTTTCAGGACAGCGGTGCGTTGCGCAGGGCCGCGATGCGCTCATCGAGCGGCGGGTGGCTCATGAACAGCTTGCGCAGGCCCTGGCCGACGCCGCCGGCAATGCCGAACGCGGCCATGCTGTCCGGTAATGGCTCCGGCTGACCGCGCTTCAGCGCCTCGAGCGCCCCGATCATGTTGTTGCGTCCGGCGAGGCGGGCACCGCCACTGTCGGCGCGGAACTCGCGCTGCCGCGAGAACCACATCACCACCATGCTGGCCAGGAACGCGAGCACGAGTTCGGTGACGATGGTGGTGATCCAGAACGCCGGTCCGTGGCCCTGCTCGTTGCGAAACACGACCCGGTCCACGAGGTTGCCGACCAGGCGCGAGGCGACGAACACGAAGGTGTTGACGACGCCCTGGATCAGCGTCAGCGTGACCATGTCGCCGTTGGCGACGTGGCTGATCTCGTGGCCGAGCACGGCCTCCACTTCGGTGCGGCTCATCCGGTTGACGAGCCCGGAGCTGACCGCGACCAGCGCATTGTTGCGGCTGGCACCGGTCGCGAAAGCGTTCGGCTGCGGCGACTCGAAATAACCGACCTCGGGCATGCCGATCCCGGCGAGTTGGGCCTGCCGGCGCACGGTCTCGACCAGCCAGGTCTCCACCTCGTTGCGCGGACGCTCGATGAGCTGCACGCCCATCATCTTTTTCGCGGTCCATTTCGACAGCGCGAGCGAAACGAAGGCGCCGCCGAAGCCGAGCAGCGCGCCGAACACGAGCAGCGAATTGAAATTGATGCCCTGCTGGTTGAGCCAAGGCTCGAAGCCCAGCAGGCGCAGCGTGACGCTCGCCACGATCAGGATGGCGAAGTTCGTGATCAGGAACAACAGTACTCTCTTCATGCCTACCCCAGATGGATGCCGCTGCCGGTCGTTTCAAGTATATTCACCGGTATTATAGCTGCGGATTCGCCTGCGGCCTGCGCGCCCGCAGTGGGGCGGGCGCCGCCAGGAGGACAGTGTTCCGATGCGCCTGACGCTTCTCGGCGCCGCCCGGCAGGTCACGGGTTCGTGCTTCCTGTTCGAGACCGATACCGTCCGGTTCCTGGTCGATTGCGGCATGTTCCAGGGTCCACGGAGTGCTGTCGCGCAGAATCACCAGCCCTTCGCCTTTGATCCGGCCAGCATCGACTTCGTGCTGCTGACCCACGCCCATATCGATCACAGCGGCCTGTTGCCCCGGCTGGTGGCCCAGGGATTCCGCGGGCCGGCCTGGATGACCGAGGCGACCCGCGACCTGCTCGGCGTCCTGTTGCCGGACAGCGCCTGGCTGCAGCAGATGGAGGCCGAGCGGGCCCGTCGCCGGGGCCGGCGCGGCATCCGTCCCGCGCTGTATACGGTCGAGGACGCCGAGCGCACGATCCGGCAGTGCCGCTCGGTCGCCTACGATGCGCCGCTGGAACCGGCGCCCGGCATCCGCTGCCGGTTCCGCGATGCCGGCCACATCCTCGGTTCGGCCATCATCGAGATCTGGCTCAGCGGGCAAGGGCCCACGCGCAAGATCGTCGTGTCCGGGGACCTCGGCCAGCCCGGCCGGCCGATCCTGCGCGACCCGACGGCGATCGAGCAGGCCGACCTGTTGCTCGTGGAGAGCACCTACGGTGATCGCGATCACCGCTCACTGGCGGCGACGCTCGACGAGTTCGTCGCCACGACTGAAGATACGCTGCGCGTGCGCGGTGGCAACCTGATCGTGCCGGCGTTCGCGGTCGGACGGACGCAGGAGATCCTCTACTGGTTCAACGTGTTGTCGCGCGAGGGCCGGATACGGCCGCCGCGCGTCTACGTCGATTCGCCGATGGCTACCGAGGTGACCCGCATTACGGCCAACCATCTTGCGCTCTTCGACCAGGAGGCACGCGGACTGGTGGCGGCAGGGCCGGCGCCGGGGCGCGAGCCGGTCGTGCGCTTCGTCGGCTCGGTCGAGGAATCCATGGCGCTCAATCGCCTGCAGGGTGGGGCAGTGATCATCGCTGCCAGTGGCATGTGCGAGGGCGGACGCATCCGTCACCACTTGCGTCATCACCTGCCGAACCCGAAGAGCACCGTGATGATCACGGGCTTCCAGGCGCAGGGGACGCTGGGTCGCCAGCTGGTCGACGGCGCCAGGAGAGTTCGTATCCATGGTCATGAGCTGCGTGTCCGGGCCCGCATCGTGACGATCGGCGGCTTTTCCGCACATGCGGACCAGCACGCACTGCTCGACTGGCTCGGACACTTCCAGCGACCACCGGCACGAACGCTGCTGGTGCACGGGGAAGAGGGCGCGCAGCTCGTCTTCCGCGACCGGATCCGCCAGCGTCACGGCTGGGACTGTGCGATCCCGGGCCAGGGCGAGGTCCTGGACCTGGGGAGACTGGAATGAGTGAGCGATCCGGGCCCGATGCCGCGGCGCGGGCCCGGATGATCGCCGGGATCCAGGATAGTTCCAGCTACCGGCTCGCCGAGGCCGACAGCGAGTTCCTGGAAGGCGATGCGGCGCGCCCCGCACGCATCGCACTCGAGGCCATGCGTCCGGAGGAGCGGCTGCGCGCGCAGCAGATCGACAGCACCGTCGTCGTCTTCGGCAGCTCCCGCATCCGGGATCCGGCCGAGGCGCGGGAGCGCCTGGCCGCCGCCACTGCTGCCCTGCAGCAGGCGCCGGATGACGCCGAACTCGGGCGCCGGCTGCGGGAGGCGCAGCGGGATGTCGGCTGGTCGCGCTATTACGACGACGCCCGGCAGCTCGCACAGGAGCTGGCGCGACATTGCATGGGCTCCGACCGGCGCGAGCTGGTCGTGGTCACCGGCGGTGGTCCCGGGATCATGGAGGCGGCCAACCGCGGCGCCTGGGAGGTCGGTGCGCCGTCGGTCGGGTTCAATATCGAACTGCCACGCGAACAGCTGCCGAATCCGTTCCTCACCCCCGGGCTCGCCTTCCGGTTTCGTTATTTCGCGATGCGCAAGCTGCACTTCCTGCTGCGGGCCCGCGCGCTGGTCGCGCTGCCGGGAGGCTTCGGTACCCTCGACGAGGTATTCGAGGCCCTGACCCTGGTGCAGACGGGGCGCATCGACCCGATTCCGGTCGTGCTCGTCGGCGGCGACTACTGGCGGCGCGCGGTCGACTTCGGCTTCCTGGTCGAGGAGGGCTTCATCACCGAGGCCGAATCGCGCCTGGTCACGATTGTCGACACCGGCCGGCAGGCCGCCGCGGTGATCCGCGACTGCTACGGCCTGCGCTGCTGAGCCCCGGGCGGCGCTCAGGCCACCCGCTCGGCCTCGATGACCATGCGCACGAGGTGCGCGAGCGAACCGGCTCCCATCTTCTCCATGACCCGCGCGCGGTGGATCTCCACGGTGCGCTGGCTGACCTCGAGATCCGCGGCGATGACCTTGTTGGCCTTGCCCTGGGTCACGAGATCGAGCACTTCGCGTTCCCGCGGCGTCAGCCGCGCGATACGTTGTCGGATGCCGTCGCGTTCGCTGAGCTCCGCCCGCAGGGCCCGGTCGCCGTCGAGGGCGCGGTTGATCCGGTCGAGCAGTTCCTGGTCCCGGAACGGCTTCTGGATGAAGTCGATGGCGCCGGCCTGCATGGCCTCCACGGCCATCGGCACGTCGCCATGACCGGTAATGAACACGATCGGCGTGACGGAATGCCGCTCGTTCAGCACCTGCTGCAGCTCGATGCCGCTCATGCCCGGCATCCGGATGTCGAGCACGATGCATCCCGGGCAGTCGGCATCGAACTGGGCCAGGAATTCCGCGGCCGAGGAGCAGGTGACGGCCGGCAGCCCGACCGAGCGCAGCAGCAGCCGCAGGGAAGTACAGACGGCGACGTCGTCATCGACGACGAATACCGTCGGGGTCCGGTCATTCATCAGAGCCTCCGGGAGCAGGCGGCAGCGTGAAGAAGACGGTCGCACCACCGCCCGGCGTGGGACGGTGACCGAAACGACCGCCGTGGGCGCGCAGGATCGAGCGGCTGATCGCCACCCCGAGACCGGTACCGGACGGCTTGGTCGTGAAGAACGGGTTGCCGAAGCTCTCCGCGACTTCGCGGCTGATGCCCGGGCCGTGGTCGGCAACGCTGATCTCGAGTTCGCCGGACTCGATGAGGCGTCCGGCCACGACGATCTCGCGCGGGCCGGTCACGGCCTCGTTCATCGCGTCGATCGCGTTGCGCACCAGGTTGAGCAGCACCTGCTGGATCTGCACCGGGTCGCAGTCGATCGCCGGCAGGTGACGCGGCACGTCGAGCAGCACGCGGATGTTGCTGAGCCGGACGTCCGGCTCGGCGAACAGCAGGGTATCCTCGATCAGCTGGCCTGGCGCCACCGTCTCCTGCCGCACTTCGCGGTTGCGCAGGAACACGCGCAGGCGGTGGATCACCTCGCCGGCACGCAGGGCCTGGGCGGCGATCTGTTCCAGCACCTCCTCGATTTCCTCCCTGGCCGCACCAGCCGGGTTGCGGATCATGCGCTGCAGGGCCTGCGAAAACGTGGTAATGGCCGCCAGTGGCTGGTTGATCTCGTGAGCCAGGCCGGCCGCCATTTCGCCCATGGTCGAGAGCCGCGCAAATTGCGTCATCCGCTCCTGGGCCAGGCGCATTTCATCTGCCGCCCGCGGACGCTCGGTGACGTCATAGAGCGTGCCGGTGACCTGCAGCGCGCCCTCCTCGGCGGGCACCATCTGGGCGATCGAATGCACCACCCGGATGACACCCTGGTCGGTCGTAATCCGGCATTCCATGTCGAACAGGCCACTGGTCATGGCCTCCTGCCAGCGGCGCCGGTACGGTTCGCGATCGGCCGGGGTCACATAGCGCTCGACGAAGCTATCGAGCGCGACCGGCCCCAGCGCGCGGTCGCGGCCGACGATCCGATACATCTCGTCCGACCAGATCGAGGCGCCACCGGGAATCCGGGCCTCGTAGTTGGCGACCCCGGCGAGGGCCTGGGCCTGGCGCAGCAGGCGTCCGCCGCGGTGCAGCGGGTCGAACCCGCCCGCCGCTTCAGCGGTCTCGTGCAGGATGGCGAGAAAGTGCGGTTCCGCGCCGCCGGCGACTTCTCCGACCGTGATCGTGACCGGGACCTGGCTGCCGTCGCGCCGGCAGGCGTTGACCTCGCGCCGGCTGCCGATCATGCGGCGCTCGCCGCCGCGCAGGTAGCGCGCGATGTAGTCATCATGCTCGCTGCGGAAGGGATCCGGCATCAGCACGCCGGCGCTCTGGCCGATGATCTCGTCGGCCCGCCAGCCGAACAGCGCTTCCGCGGCGAGGTTGAAGCGTTCGATGCGACCCCGCGCATCGATCAGGACAATCGCATCGACGGCAGCGTCGAGTACCGAATCGAGTCCGGGCACGGTCGCGGTGCTACAGCAGCCGGTCAATAGTCGTCCCGATCGTCCAGGTCCTCGTCGTCCTCATCCTCGTCTTCATCCTCGTCGTCGTCCCAGTCGTCCTCGTCATCGTCTGGGTCGTCGTCGCCGCCGGTCCAGCCTTCCGGTTCCTCGGTCAGGTTGAGGTCGAGTTCCTGCCAGGTCTCGTGGTCGACCTCCTCGACGTCGCCGTCCTCGTACTGCAATTCGATCAGCTCGGAGTCCTCGTCCACGGACAGCACCTGGAAGACCTCACCATCCTCGAGGTTCTCGTACCACTTGCCGGGTACCGGGTTGTGATCTCGGCTCATGGGATTCCCTCTCTGCTGTCCGTCGCTGGTGGCTCGCGGAAACGGTCCAGATATTACTTTCGCGAGCCGGTTGGAAGCAACGAGGGCAAAGTGGTGGCCCCCGGTGGGCCAAAGTCCGGGTAAACTGACGGCAACCGGTGACAGCCTCGGCCGCCGCCGGCCGGGCACGGAGGGCCGCCGATGAATGACCACGAAGCGATCCGCCAGCGACTGCTTGCACAGAAGCAGGAGCTGCTGCACCGTGCCGCGAAGGTCCGGGCTGACATCACGCGTTCGTCGGGGCCACTCGACAAGGATTTCGCCGAGCAGGTCGTGCAGATGGAGAACGACGCCGTGCTGGCCGGGATCAGCGAGGCGACCGCTGCGGAGCTCGCCCAGATCGGCCGCGCGCTGGCCCAGCTCGACCAGGGCAGCTACGGGCATTGCAGCCGCTGTGGCGAGGTCATCGACGCTCGCCGGCTGCAGGCGCTGCCTTATTCCGACCGCTGCATCAGCTGTGCCGAGGCCGCGGGCTGACCAGCAATATCGACCAGTAACGGAGGCTCACGGTACCGTCCATGCCGCAATACAGGGTTCCAATGCGTGACATCCGCTTCGTACTGCACGAGGTGCTGCACGACGAGGCGCATTACCGGGATCTGGGCCGGGCCGACATCGGCCAGGAGCTCATCGACAGCGTGCTCGAGCAGTGCGCGCGCTTCACCGAGGAGGTGATCGCCCCGACCAACGAGCCGGGTGACCGGGTCGGCGTGCGCCGCGAGGCGGACGGCAGCGTGGTGACGCCGCCGGGCTTCGCGGCGGCCTACCAGCGCTATGTCGAGGACGGCTGGGCGGCGCTGTGCGGGCCGGCGGAATACGGCGGGCAGGGCCTGCCGGAGAGTTTCGGCGTGCCGGCCGCCGAGATGATGGCGGCCGCCAACATGGCCTGGAAGCTGTACAGCGGCCTGAGCGACAGCGCGGTCCTGTTGCTGCGGCAGCACGCGGCCGGGGACCTGCGTCGCCAGTACCTGCCGCAGCTGGTCAGTGGCGAGTGGCTCGCCTCGATGTGCCTGACCGAGGCGCATGCCGGTACGGACCTCGGCCTGATGCGTACCCGGGCCGAGCCAGACGGCGCGGGTAGCTACCGCATCACCGGCACCAAGATCTTCATCACCGGTGGCGAGAGCGACTTCGCGCCGAACATCGTGCATCTGGTGCTCGCCAAGCTGCCGGATGCGCCCGCGGGATCCCGTGGCATCAGCCTGTTCCTGGTGCCCAAGTTCCTGCCGGCGGCCGATGGCAGCCCCGGCGAGCGCAATGCGGTCGGCTGCACGGGGGTCGAGCACAAGCTCGGCATCCACGGCTCGGCGACCTGCGTGATGAACTTCGACGGTGCCCGCGGCTGGCTGGTCGGCGGGCCGCACGAGGGCCTGCGCTGCATGTTCACGATGATGAACCACGCGCGGCTGTGGGTCGGCGTCCAGGGCCTGGCGCAGTCCGAGGCCGCGCTGCAGGTGGCCACCGCCTACGCGCGTGAACGCCGGCAGGGTCGCACGACCTCCGGCAACGACCAGGGCGGCGCCGATCCGATCATCGGTCACCCGGATGTGCGCCGGATGCTGCTCACCCAGAAGGCGCTGATCGAGGGCAGCCGGGTACTCGTCTACCTGGCCGGGCTGCAGCTCGACAAGTCGATTCATCACCCGGACCCGGCGGAGCGCGAGCGTGCCAGCGGCCTGCTCTCCGTGCTGACTCCGATCGTCAAGGCTTTCGTGACCGACCGGTCGCTCGAGTGCACGAGCCACGCGGTCCAGATCCACGGGGGACACGGTTATGTCCGCGAGACCGGCGTGGAACAGTACTTCCGCGACGCCCGGATCACGGCCATCTACGAGGGCGCCAACGGGGTCCAGGCGATGGACCTGCTCGGCCGCAAGGTGCTGGGTTCTGGTGGCGTACTCGCGCGCCAGCTCGGCGGACTGATCGGCAGTTTCTGCGAGCACCATGCGCGCTACGACGAGCTCGTTGGCTTCGTGCCGCGCCTCGCCGGACTGCTGAAGGAATGGAGCGAGGCGACCGAGGCCATCGCCGGGCGTGCCGCGCGCGACCCGGATGAAGTCGGTGCCGCGGCGATGGACTACCTGATGCTGACCGGTTACCTGTGCCTGGCCTGGTGCTGGGCCAAGGTCGCCGCGGTGTCGGTGGCGGCGCTGCACAACGGTGCGGCGGAAGCGGACTTCTACCGGGCCAAGCTCACGACCGCGCGCTTCTTCTATGCCCGCCTGCTGCCGCGCGCCGAGGCGCATCTCGACGCGCTCGCTGCCGGGGCCGCGACGCTGATGGAGCTCCCGGCCGATCAGTTCGCGTCCTGAGTCCATGAGCGCCGACGAGCGACGGGTTCCGGCCCGGCGCCTGACCCAGGCCCGCCGCGTCGTAGTCAAGATCGGCTCGGCCCTGCTCGTCGACCAGGCGACGGGGCGGTTGAACCGGCACTGGCTGGAAATGCTCGCTGCCGACCTCGCCCGGATGCACGCCCGCGGCCAGCAGGTCCTCGTGGTGTCCTCGGGTGCGATCGCGCTGGGTCGCCGCCATGCGGGCCTGCCGGCTGGACGACTGAAACTCGAGGAGAGCCAGGCCGCCGCGGCCGTCGGCCAGATCCGGCTCGCCCATGCCTGGAAGGAAGTGCTCGAGCACCACGGGCTCAAGGTGGCCCAGGTGCTGCTGACGCTCGATGATACCGAGCAGCGGCGTCGCTACCTGAACGCGCGCTCGACGTTCATGACGCTGCTCGGGCTCGGTGTCGTGCCGGTCGTCAATGAGAACGACACCGTCGCGACCAGCGAGATCCGCTATGGCGACAACGACCGGCTCGCGGCCCGCGTTGCGCAGATGCTCGCAGCCGACTGCACCGTGCTGCTGTCCGACGTCGACGGGCTGTACACCAGTGACCCCGGCCGCGACCGCGAGGCCGTGCATCTCGCCGAGGTCACCGACATTAGCGGGCGCATCGTGGCGATGGCCGGTGGTCCCGGCTCCGCCGACGGCTCGGGCGGCATGTCGACGAAGATCGAGGCGGCGCGCATCGCACTCGCCGCCGGATGCCATCTGTGCATCGCGCGCGGAGCGGTGGCCCACCCGCTGCAGGCGATCGAGAACGGCGCGCGCTGCACCTGGTTCGTCGCGCGGCAGTCGCCGCTCGCGGTCCGCAAGCAGTGGATCTCGGGAACGCTGCGGCCGGCCGGGGACCTGGTCATCGATGCTGGCGCGGCGGCCGCACTTGGCCGCGGCAAGAGCCTGCTGCCGGCCGGGCTCGTGGAAGTCCGCGGGCGCTTCGATCGCGGTGATGCGGTGCGCATCGTCGATGGCCGCGGCGTGGAACTGGCCCGCGGCCTGTGCGCCTACTCGAGCGTGGATGCGGCTCGCATCGCCGGTCGCCGCAGTGCCGAGATCGAGAGCCTGCTCGGCTGGCGCGGCCGGGCCGAGATCGTACCTCGCGATGACCTGGTGCTGATGCCGTCCGGGCAGCAGGAGGACGCCGATGACTGAGCCCACGCTGCAGCAGGCCATGGACGAACTCGGCCGCGGTGCGGTCGAGGCGGCGCGGACGCTGGCGCGCGCCGAACGCCTGCAGAAGGACCGCGCGCTGCTCGCCGCGGCGGCAGCGATCCGTGAGTCCACGGCCGGGCTGCTCGCGGCCAACGGCGAGGACCTGGCCGCGGCGCGGGCCTCCGGGCTGGGTGCAGCGCTGCTCGATCGGCTGCTGCTGGACCCGGCGCGCATCGAGGCCATGGCGCGCGGGCTCGAGGCGGTGGCCGCGCTCGCGGATCCGGTCGGGCGTGTGCTCGCCGAGTGGACCCGGCCCAATGGACTGACGATCCGCCGGATCAGCGTGCCGCTCGGCGTCATCGGGATCATCTACGAGAGCCGGCCCAACGTCACCGCGGATGCCGGCGCACTGTGCCTGAAGTCAGGCAACGCGGTGATCCTGCGCGGTGGCAGCGAGAGCGCCCGCTCGAGCGCCGCGATCCACCGCTGCCTGGTCGCTGGACTTGCGGCCGCCGGGCTGCCGGCCGCGGCGGTCCAGCTCGTGCCGACCCAGGATCGGGCGGCGGTGGGCTACCTGCTCGCCGACATGGGCCGCTGGGTCAATGTCATCGTTCCGCGCGGTGGCAAGGGCCTGATCGAGCGGGTGCGGCGCGAGGCCCGCGTGCCGGTCATCGGGCACCTCGATGGCAACTGCCATGTCTATGTGGATCGTGCCGCCGACCTGGCGATGGCGCGCGCGATCGTGCTGAATGCCAAGATGCGCCGTACTGGCATCTGCGGTGCGGCGGAGACACTGCTGGTCGATGCGGGTTGCGCGGCGACGCATCTCGCGCCGCTGGTGCACGACCTGCTGGCGGCCGGCTGCGAGGTGCGCGGCGATGCCGCGACCTGTGCCGTCGATCCGCGGGTCCGTCCGGCGACCGAGGCGGACTGGTATACCGAGTATCTCGAGGCGATCATCGCCGTGCGTGTCGTCGGCGGCTTCGACGAGGCGATCGCGCACATCGCGCGCTACGGTTCGGCGCACACCGACGCGATCGTCACGGCCGACCCCGCGGCCGCGGCGCGTTTCCTCGCCGAGGTCGACAGCGCCATCGTGATGCACAACACGTCGACGCAGTTTGCCGACGGTGGTGAGTTCGGCATGGGTGCCGAGATCGGCATTTCGACCGATCGTTTCCATGCGCGCGGCCCGGTCGGGCTCGAGCAGCTGGTCAGTTACAAGTACCAGGTGCTGGGCAGCGGTCAGCTGCGGCCCGGTTGAGCCCCGGGCAGCTGCGCCCGCAGCAGCCCGCCGCGCAGTGACCACACATTGTTCCGGCCGCCGGCGCGCAGCTGCCGCGCCGCGATGAGGCTGCGCGCTCCGCGGGTGCAGACCAGCAGGTAGCGCTCGCCGGGATCGAGTGTTGCGACACCGTCGAGCAGGCGCCCCATCGGGATCGCATCGTGCCCGGCGAGGCCGAGCGGATCGCTGTAGCATTCCTCCGGCTCGCGGATGTCGATGATCCGATAGCCCTGGGCTGCCGCGGTGGCGAGCGGCAGCGTCAGCTCCAGCTCCGCACCGGAGGTTTCGACGACCGGGGGGCCGATCCGCGTGCAGCGTCCGGCGCATTCGGCGGCCCGCGGCACGCGCAGGCGGCGCTGCTCGAGGCCGAGCAGGTCCACCAGCAGCAGCTCGTCGCGCAGCTGGCCGGGCAGGTCGAGCAGGATCTTCAGCACTTCGATCGCCTGCAGGTTGCCGAGTACCGCCGGCACCGGGCCGAGCACGCCGGCCTCGACGCAGTTGCCGACCAGTCCGTCACGCATCGCTTCCGGCCACAGGCAGCGCAGGCAGGAGCCCCCGGTGTCAGGCCGCACGACCTGCAGCTGGCCCTCGTACTGATGGATGCTCGCGAGCACGGCGGGCCGGCCCGTGAGGACTGCCACGTCGTTGACCAGGAACTTGGCGGCGAAGTTGTCGCTGCAATCGACGACGAGGTCGCCGGCGCTGATCAGGGCGGCGGCGTTGGCCGCTGTGAAGCGCACCGGATGCGCGTGCAGCACGATGCGCGGGTTGTAGGCGGCGAGCCGTTCCGTGGCAGCCTCGGCCTTGGGTCGACCGATGTCGGCGACGGTATACAGCGGCTGGCGGTGCAGATTGCTGGCCTCGACCGTGTCGTCGTCGACGACCTGCAGCGTGCCGATGCCGGCCCCGGCCAGGGCCGTCAGCACTGCGCAGCCGAGGCCGCCGGCGCCGATCACGACGACCGCAGCCTCCGCCAGGCGTTGCTGGCCGGCGCTGCCCACCTCCGGCAACGCCATCTGCCGCGCATAGTCGAAGGCCGCGGCGCCGGCCGGGGCGTGGTCATGGCCGTGCCGGTGGTCGTGGGCGGCCTCCGCGCAGCGCTCACAGTTGACCCAGCCGGAATCGCCCTCGACGTAGTGCTCCTTCTTCCAGATCGGCAGCCGATGCTTGATCTCGTCGATGATCTCGCGGCAGGCGGCGAAGGCCTCGGCGCGATGCGCGCTCGCGGCCCCGACCCACACGGCGAGCTCGCCGATCGCAAGCCGGCCAACCCGGTGCACGCAGCGCGCCGCCAGGACACCATGCCGTTCCACCGCTGCCGCGACGATGCGCTCGCCCTCCGCACGGGCCAGCTCCTCGAAGGCCTCGTAGTCCAGTCCGGTGACGCGCCGTCCCTCGTGGTGGTCGCGCACCCAGCCCTCGAAGCTCGCAAATCCGCCCGCGCCGGGATCAGCCAGCGTCCGGGAAAGGGCCGCGGGATCGAGCGGCGCATCGCGGAATTCGAAGGTGCTCATCCGCCGGCCACCGGCGGAATGAACACGATTTCATCGCCGTCCACGAGCGGGGTCGACCAGTCCGCGAAGGCACCGTTGACCGCGACCTGGAGTTGCGCGCGGCCGAGGCGGAAGCCGTAGCGTGTGGCGAGTTCCTCGTACAGCAGCGCCGGAGTGGCGGCAGTCGTCGCCAGGGTCTCCTCGCGACGTCCGGCCTGCTCGCGGAACAGCGCGAAATAGCGCAGCCGCAGCCGGGGCATCAGGCTGTCCCGGCGGCAGCGAGGACCCGCCGTGCAGCCGCGTGCTCGTCGGGCGTGTTGGCGTTGTCGAGCGCATGCGAATGCTCGAGTTCCAGCAGCGCGGTGTCGTGGTTGATCAGGAAGCGCCGCGGGCAATGCTGGCCGCTCGCGACCCAGGCGAGGATGGCCGGCCGGCTGCCCGGCTCCCAGATCGCGCACAGCGGTTCCGGCAGGCGGTCACCGTGGCTCCGGAACGCGGTCGCGAGCCGTGCCGGGTCGCGCGCGGCGAGCAGCTGGTCGAGGGTCGCGCCGTCCAGCAGCGGCAGGTCGCAGGCGACCACCAGCCAGGCTGCGGCGGGATCGGTGTCGAGGGCCGCCAGGATGCCGGCGATCGGACCGCCGACGTCCGGCGCATCCACGATCTGTGGCAGCCGTGCGCGCAGCGGATCATCGGACTGGTCGGCGCGCACGGACACGAAGGTCCGTGCGACCCGCGGCGCGACCAGATCCCACGTGACCTGAAGTTGCGGGC
>SCUD01000011.1 GCA_004297335.1 Gammaproteobacteria bacterium | reverse complement strand
CGCAAATACCTGCCTCGGGTCCACTCCCTTCAGCAGCTCGTCTACCACTTCGTCTTTGATCGCCATAACGTCCCTCCTGCGGGAAGTATGGCCCGATCACACAAAAATCTGGATAGTCCCCTTTCTCAACGCACAGGGCCAGAGCCTCAGTCGTGCCGGCTTTGAATACATCCTGGCCAAACACGTCAAGACCGCCACTACCAAGGTCCCTTCCCTGGCGACAAAGCGCATCTCTCCACACGTTCTGCGTCACAGCTGCGCTATGCACACGTTGCAAGCCACGCACGACGTGCGCAAGGTCTCGCTTTGGCTCGGCCACGCCACTCTGCAAAGTACGGAGATCTACCTGCGCGCCGATCCGACGGAAAAGCTGGAAGCGCTAGCGGCGATGACCGCGCCATCCATCAAGCGGGGCCGATTCCACGCCCCCGACAAACTGCTGGCCCTGCTGAGGTCATCGTCCGCCGACCGCCGGTCACGTTATGCGCAGTGATAATGACCCCATTGCCCGCCCGCGCTCACGAGCACCGCCTCCAGCTCCGCATAACGATCGACTCCGCATAATTCCTCATGTCGACCGGCTCGAGGCACAGATACACCACTACCTCGGCCGCCGGCCGGATCACACCGCGCACTCCAGCGCACCGACAATCTGTGTCAGCTGCCGGGGATCCACGACCTCGAGCTCCGCGCGCCGCCCGTTCCCCAGGATCAGTCGCAGCCGCAACGGCGCTGGCGCCGGGCGGACCTCGACCTTCGCAAACCGTACCGGCACCGCCGGCTTCCGCACCCGGCCCGTTGCCGGCGGCACGATCCCGCGACGCCGCAACTGCGCAATCGCATCATAGATCCGCCGCAGCTCGAGCCCGCGCGAACGCACGTGCGCACTCAGCGCCACGCCCGCCGCCCGCGCACCCTCCAGACACTCCAGCGCCTGGGCCTGAATCTCCGTCAACTCCGGGGTCGTCGTCATCGCCACACACCTCGCTGCTGCCAGTTCCGGTGCAGCGTGCCCGATGAACGATCAGATCAGAAGAGCGTGGTTGTTCGATCGCTTACCGAAGGTCTACCGAGTGTTCGATGACAAGGCGACGTCATTGAGCAACCCAGCTGGTGGCGCCTTTGCGACAGTGAACCCGGCTACCAGAAGTGATTATCCCCGATGCGAAGGCGCAGGTAAGCGTACTACGCGTGTCGGGGGTGAATCCTGAACTCTGATTTGGATGTCCGTCCCGACTTCTTCCTGGATCCCACCGAGGATGGGAACCTGCGGGAGCTTCGTGCCTGCTGGGTCCGCGGGAGGCTCAAGGATGATCGAGGCACCGAATACATGGTGGTCGCGATTGCGCCGCCACTGGTGGGACAGGAGTACGGGCTTGGTGGCGAGGATATCTCCAGCGTCCTGCTGAGTCCTCGCCACAAGGGCCACAGCTTGTTCCCGATTACGGCTTGGCCGGAGTTTGTCTACGTGGCGAGGTTCCTCGACGAGCCGATTCCTGTCTCTGGTATGGTCGCGGACGATCAGGTCGAACTGATTCTCTGGGGAGTCCTGCATCGCACCAAAGCGGAGGCGGAGGCGGCGAGGCGGCCTGCCTGAACTCGCGATCAAGAACGCAGAGCGGAAGATTACGTTACCGCGTGTCTCCGGAGTGAGCCCGGAGTCTTGAGGAGTACATGTACGACTACCATCTCGTTTCGACGGAACTGAGAGAGCCGTATGAGCCGCGAGCGTGCCGGATTGTCAGACGGCTCCGCTCTGAACTGCGTGACGACCTTGCCCTGGTGGAGATTGAACCGCCATTGTCGCGCCACGTTAACGGTACGGACAAAGACGTGCGGCGGCTGATTCTGGTGCCACGCCTCCAGGGAACTGCGCTTTTTCCCGTGTCCGAGTGGCCGTTGGCTGTTTATGTCTGCCGGCTGAAAGGCACGGAAGAAATCGAGACGGAGACGGTGGCCAGCGACAGCCTGGCAATCCTCGACTGGGGCGAAGTCCGTCAAAGTGAAGGATGATGATCGAGTCAACCCCGGATCGGGCGCGTAGACATGATTGAGATTTCGTTCTGATCATGCCGACCAGCAATATGAGTCGCGAAACCGGATATGCGGTCGGAGTCAATCCCGATGCCATGTTCTCTGTCTCGTATCAGGACGAGCGTGGAAAGTTGATCTTTGCGATTGAGGTCGACGACACTCCGAGAACGATCTATCTGAATCCCCGCCCAACCGAGGGTGGTCGAGCTCTTGATCCGACTGCACTGGTGGCGGAACGCGTGAAGCTTGCCGTCGAAAGAGTCAAAGCCTATTTCGAAGACCAAGGTTTCTCTGTGGAGATCGATTGACCGCGCGATGACGCGAGTACGGCAATCGCCAGCACAAGAGTTGTCTAGCGGGCGATGGCTTCCGGTTCGCCTGCTCCGAGTGGATGAGTATTGAGCGCCGTGACTCCAATGCGCATCGCAATCTCTATCAGCGACCCGTGGGAGCTTGGCGAAGTTCTGAAGTGGCAGCCGCTGCGCGGTGAGGTGCTGCAGACAGTGAACGACGACCGCGGAGGCCGAGCACTCATCAGGCTCGACGACGCCATCAGCTATCGCGGTTCAAACTGGCGCTATGTTGTCGCCATTCCGCGACATCAAGGCAACGAGATGGCCGGGCTTTACAGCGGCAAGAAAGTCCTCGGTGCATTTACGGGCATTTCTGAGCAGCAAGCGGAATCCAGTAATCCGCTGGACACGACGAACTGGCGGGGCGGGCTTGCGTTTTCTGGTGACGTTGAGCCAGCTTGTTGAAAACTTGTCGCTGAGGACGCGAATTGGCGCGACGAGTACGCCGCGCTCAAGGCAAATCCGAACGTGTCTTCGATTACTTCAATCAATCAAGAGGCCGGTACTGAAGTTCTCCTATGGGCGAGATAAGCTACAGCTCACCACAGCTTGCCAAAGCCGTTGGGATCTAGACTGGCTGGGGTACTAACGTGATGCCGAATCGGGATGACTCTCGCATCGTGCACAGCTATGGCGAAGCTGCGGCATCCAGTCTATTGTCGATCATCAAGACTCTCGAGGATGATTTCTACGCGTCCGACGCACGGTTTACTGCAGGCGATCTGCAGCAGATGGCAGCACTGGCGTCTGAGCAATTTGTACAGAAGCATCCGGGTATCCACAATGACATTGTTGAGGCCCTTGCATGGTGTTACACATTCGATTTCAAGTAGCTGAGATGCTGCAAGGTCAATCCCGACTTCAGGCAGTATGATCTGGCACTCTGAACCGGAGACTTCTATCTTGATTCCAGGTCGCTGACTATGGAAACCGATGAGGTTTCTGCAGCATTTGCTGATGAGGCTCAGCGAGCCTTTGCCTTCGTTGCAAGGTTCGGCTTCTCGTGCGTTTCGTCTTCCGGGTCGAAAGTTCGGTACGAGTCAGGTGGCGTCTGGGTAGAGGTTCGCCTCTCTGAGCGCGACGGGGAGGTCGCGATTTCATTTGGGCGACTGGCGAAGAACGAAGAATTTTCGTTCACCCTCTTTCTTCGCCTTGCAAGTCCGAAGTTGGAGCGCGAACTTGGTGAGAGGTTGGCTGAAAACCGAGAGCAGCTTTGCGACACCCTAAGAAAGCTGTCCGCGGCACTACGGGAGGTTGGTCAGCCCATTCTGATGGGTGACCAGTTCTTGTTCGAACGAATGACTCGTGTGCGATGGTGGGACTTCCGGCCGGAAGCGCTGAAGGATGGACCTCGTTCTTGAACCGCAAAGGGAGCTGCGAGTCTCACAGCGGGTACCAGGGGCTACTGCGTTCTTCCTCACGAGGCGACGCCGTTGGCGCTCTGCCGCTGGCCGCGGTACCCGTTCACTCCACCCGCGCGCGCAACCGGCCGTGGGCTAGCTGGGCGTCGATCTGGCTGCCCGCCGGAGCCCGGGTGACATCGCGCAGTACGGTGCCGTCCGCCGCGAGGGTCACGATCGCATAGCCGCGCTCGAGCGTGGCCAGCGGGCTGACGGCCTGCAGCGCGGCCATCGAGGCCTGCAGGCGGCCGCGGCGCTCGGCGAGTCCGTGGCGCTGCGCCGAATCCAGTCGCGCGCGGGCATGCAGCATGCGCTGGCCGAGGCTCGCGATGCGCGTGGCGGGCGTGAGTCCGCCAAGTCCGGCCCGCAGCGCGATGAGTTTCTGCCCACGCGCCGTGAGGCCGGTACGTAGTGCCACACCCAGCCGGCCGTGCAGTTCGTCCAGCCGCTGGATGCGCTGGGCGATCAGTGCCGCCGGGTGCAGGCGCGCCAGTTGTCGATCGGCGCGCTGCAAGGCGTCGCGGCGGGACGCGAGGCTGCGGCTGAGTGCGAGGCCCAGGCGCCGCAGCGTCACGCCGAGTTCGCGGCTCCAGGCTGCTGCCTCCGGCACGACCAGCTCCGCGGCAGCGGACGGAGTCGGGGCGCGGACGTCGGCCGCGAAGTCCGCGATCGTGAAGTCCACCTCGTGCCCGACCCCGACGACCACCGGAACAGGGGAGGCAACGATTGCCCGGGCAACGGCCTCCTCGTTGAAGGACCAGAGGTCCTCGAGGGAGCCCCCGCCGCGCACCAGCAGCAGCACGTCGACCTCGGCGCGGCGGCTGGCGAGGCCCAGCATCGCGGCGATCTGGGCACCGGCCCCCGCGCCCTGGACCGGAACCGGGTAGATCAACACCGGGACTGCCGGAAAGCGTCGGCGCAGCACCTGCAGCACGTCGTGGAGCGCGGCGCCGTGAGGGGAGGTCACGACCCCGATCCGCCGCGGCAGGCGCGGGAGGGGCCGCTTGCGGGCCGCATCGAACAGGCCTTCGGCGGCCAGGCGCTGCTTCAGGAGCTCGAAACGGCGGCGCAGCTCGCCTTCGCCGGCCTCCTCGAGGTGATCGGCGATCAGCTGGAAGTCGCCGCGCTGTTCATACAGCCCGACCCGGGCACGCAGCAGCACCTGCATGCCGTCCCGGGGCGTCGTACGGACGAGCAAGTTGCGCTGCCGGAACATCGCGCAGCGGACCTGGGCGGCCTCGTCTTTCAGCGTGAAATACCAGTGCCCGGAGGCCGGCCGGGAAAAATTGGACAGCTCGCCCTCGATCCAGACCGATGGCAGCCCGCCCTCCAGCAGCGCCCGCGCCTCGCGGTTCAGCCGCGATACCGAGTAGATGTCCCGTTCAGCCATGGCGGCATGCTAAGCGAGCCGCAGGCCCGCTGCACGCCGGCCTTACACGGCCGGGCCCCGGCGTCGTACAATGTGCCGCTTCATTCGGACCGCCCCGGGGGAACCCTTCCACATGCGCATCGTCCAGGAAGCACTCACCTTCGATGACGTCCTGCTCGTTCCCGCGTATTCCGCGGTGCTGCCCCGCGAGGTGGACCTCTCGACCCGCCTGACCCGTGGCATCCGGCTCAACCTGCCGCTGGTTTCAGCGGCCATGGATACGGTCACCGAGGCGCGGCTCGCGATCACGCTGGCCCAGGAAGGCGGCATCGGCATCATCCACAAGAACATGTCGGCCGCCGACCAGGCGCGCGAGGTCGGGCGGGTCAAGAAGCACGAGAGCGGCGTCATCAAGGATCCGATCACGATCCGGCCGGATGCGACGATTCGCGACGTGATCGCGCTGACCCGTGCCAAGGGGATCTCGGGGCTGCCAGTGACGACCGACGGCAACGAGGTCGTCGGCATCGTCACGCACCGTGACATCCGCTTCGAGGAGCAGCTCGACCTGCCGGTCGCCCGGGTGATGACGCCGCGCGAACGGCTGGTCACGGTGCGCGAGAACACGCCGCGCGAGGAAGTGATCCTGCTGCTGCATCGCCACCGGATCGAGAAAGTGCTGGTCGTCGATGACGCGGGCCGCCTGCGCGGCATGATCACCGTGCGCGACATCCAGAAGGCGCGTGACTTCCCGCGCGCCTGCAAGGACGAGCACAGCCGCCTGCGCGTAGGCGCCGCGGTCGGCACCACGCCCGATACGCTCGAGCGGGTCGCCGGGCTGGTCGAAGCCGGTGCCGACGTCATCGTCGTCGATACCTCGCACGGGCATTCGCGCGGCGTGCTCGACATGATTGCGAACATCAAGCGCGTTCATCCCGAGCTGCAGGTGATCGGCGGCAACATCGTCACTGCCGAGGCGGCGCTGGCGCTCGTCGAGGCTGGCGCGGACGGCGTCAAGGTTGGCATCGGTCCGGGCTCGATCTGCACGACACGTGTCATCGCCGGCGTCGGCGTGCCGCAGATCTCGGCGGTGGCCAACGTCGCCGCCGCGGTCGCGGCGACCGACGTGCCGGTGATTGCCGACGGTGGCGTGCGCTACTCCGGCGACGTGGCCAAGGCCATCGCGGCCGGCGCGCACACGGTGATGATCGGCGGGCTGTTCGCCGGGACCGAGGAATCGCCAGGTGAGGTCGAACTGTACCAGGGTGCCTCGTACAAGTCCTACCGCGGCATGGGCTCGCTCGGCGCGATGGCCCAGCGGCATGGCTCCAGCGACCGGTATTTCCAGGATACCGTCGAGGAGCTCGACAAGCTGGTGCCCGAGGGTGTCGAGGGCCGCGTGCCCTACAAGGGCAGCCTGGTGGCCATCCTGCAGCAGCTGGCTGGGGGCGTGCGCGCGGCGATGGGTTATACCGGCAGCGGCAGCATCGACGAGTTCCGCACGCGGCCGGTGTTCGTGCGCATCACTGGGGCCGGCGTCCGCGAGAGTCACGTACACGACGTGAGCATCACCAAAGAAGCGCCGAATTACCGGATCAGCTGATGGGCACCGCTGCACCGGCGGTGCTCGCCGACATCCATGCCCACCGGATCCTGATCCTCGACTTCGGCGCGCAGTACACGCAGCTGATCGCGCGCCGTGTGCGCGAGCTCGGAGTCTACTGCGAGATCCTGCCCTGGGACGCCGGTGACGAGGCGGTACGTGGCTTCGGCGCGCGCGGCATCATCCTCTCCGGCGGACCGGAGTCGGTCACCGATGCGAGTCCGCCGCGGGCCCCGGAAGCCGTGTTCACGCTCGGCGTGGCGGTGCTCGGCATCTGCTACGGCATGCAGACCATGGCGGCTCAGCTCGGCGGCCAGGTGCTGCCATCGGTCCACCGCGAGTTCGGCTACGCCCGGGTCCGGCGCATCGCGCCGTCGCGGCTGCTGGACGGCATTGCCGACGACAGCGCTGGCGCCGGTGATGAGCTCGACGTGTGGATGAGCCACGGCGACCGCGTCGCCGTGCTGCCGCCGGGCTTCACTGCGATCGGCGCGACCGCCAATGCACCGCTGGCGGCGATGGCGGACGAGACGCGGCGCTTCTACGGCGTGCAGTTTCATCCGGAGGTCACGCATACGCGCTCCGGTGGCCGCATCCTCGAGCGCTTCCTGCGCGAGATCTGCGCCTGCGACGCGCTGTGGGATGCCGGCAATATCGTCGCCGACAGCATCTCGCGGCTGCGGGAGCAGGTTGGTACGGACCCGGTGCTGCTCGGGCTGTCCGGAGGGGTCGATTCGTCGGTGGTCGCGGCGCTGCTGCACCGCGCGATCGGCGACCAGCTCACCTGCGTGTTCGTCGACCACGGACTCCTGCGCCTCGACGAGGGCGACCAGGTCATGGAGACCTTCGCCCGGCATCTCGGTATCCGCGTGATCCGCGTCGATGCCGCCGAGCGTTTCTTCAGTGCGCTCGGCGACGAGGAAGACCCGGAGCGCAAGCGCAAGATCATCGGCCGGCTGTTCATCGAGGTGTTCGAGCAGGAGGCCGAGCGCCTGCAGGGGATCCGCTGGCTGGCGCAGGGCACCATCTACCCGGACGTGATCGAGTCGGCCGGCGCCAGGACCGGCAAGGCCCATGTGATCAAGTCGCATCACAACGTCGGCGGGCTGCCGGAGCGGATGAACCTCGCGCTGCTCGAGCCGCTGCGCGAGCTGTTCAAGGATGAGGTGCGGCGGATCGGTCTCGAGCTCGGCCTGCCGCGCGAGATGGTGTTCCGCCACCCGTTCCCGGGGCCCGGATTCGGCGTGCGCATCCTCGGGCGGGTGGATCGTGCGGCCGCGGAGCTGCTGCGCCGCGCGGATGCGATCTACATGGAGGAGCTGCGTGCGCATGATCTGTACGACCGGGTCAGCCAGGCCTTCGCCGTATTCCTGCCGGTGCGTTCGGTCGCGGTGATGGGCGATGGCCGGCGCTACGACTGGGTCATCGCGCTGCGCGCGGTCGAGACCGTGGATTTCATGACCGCGCACTGGGCGCGGCTGCCCTACGAATTCCTCGACCACGTTGCACGCCGCATCGTCAACGAGGTGGCGGGCGTGTCGCGCGTCGTCTACGACATCTCCGGGAAGCCGCCGGCGACGATTGAGTGGGAGTGATTAGGTGCCTTTCGCGGTCTATCGGCATGCCGCGAGATACGAGCCTAACGCATTGAATAACAAGAAATAAGCTCTCGGGATCGTTCGCCATCTATCGCTACCAAGCGGGACACTCTGACGGTAAAACTGACGGTATGGATTTCTGGAACGCGAAAATGGCCTCATTTTTACCGTCATACGGTCGACGGTAAGACGGTCAAAGAAACCGCAGAATTTCCGGGGAAAAATGGCAGAAACCCCTAGTTTCTGCGGCACGGATTGAGAGGAATAGGGTTCTGACGGTAAAATAGGGGTCGCGCCAAAACGGGGGCCCGCCATGCTTACCGACATCGCCCTGAAGAAGCTCAAACCCCGGGAAAAGCCGTACAAAGTGACGGACCGGGATGGGATGTACGTGACGGTCTCGCCGGCCGGGACGATCACGTTCCGGTTCGACTACCGGATCAGCAACCGGCGCGAGACCCTCACCCTGGGTCGTTATGGTCCGGCGGGGCTATCCCTGTCCGCCGCCCGCGAGAAGTGCATCGCTGCCCGGAGCACGCTCGCCCAGGGGCACTCGCCGGCCCGGGTGAAGCAGCGCGAGAAGCGCCAGCTGGCAGCCGCCCAGACCCTGGGCCAGTTCGCCACCAAGTGGCTGGACGAGGGCCCGATGGCGGAGAGCACCCGCACCATGCGCAAGGGCATCTACCGGCGCGAGGTCGAGCCCGAACTCTCGAACCGCCTGCTGCCGGAGGTGTCGTCGGACGACGTGCGCATCCTGTGCCTCAAGATCAAGAACCGGGGGTCGCCCGCGACGGCGATCCACGTCCGGGACATCGTGAAGGGCATCTACAACTTCGCGAACCTGCACGGGCACAAGGTGCTGAACCCGGCCAACGAGGTGGCGCCGACATCCATCGCCACGTTCAAGCCGCGGGAGCGTGCGCTGAGCCCCGAGGAAATCCGGATCGCGTTCACGCTGATCGACAAGGTGTCGTTCGCCCATATCCACCGCCTGGCGCTGCGGATGATCCTGCTGACGCTGGTCCGCAAGAGCGAGCTGGCGAAGGCGATGTGGAGCGAGATCGACTTCGACAAGGGAATCTGGACGATTCCGAAGGAGCGCATGAAGGCGCGCCGGCCGCACAGCGTCTATCTGTCGCGGCAAGCGCTGGAGATCTTTACCGCGCTGAAGCTGATGGCAGGCAGCTCGCCGTACGTATTCCCTTCCCGTTATGACGCCGATGTTCACATCGCCGCGAGCACGCTTAACCGGGTCACATCGCAGATTGCCGAGAAGGCCAAGGCGGAGAATCTGCCGCTGGAGATGTTCACGGTCCACGACCTGCGCCGGACCGGCTCGACAATCCTCAACGAGATGGGGTTCAACCGCGACTGGATCGAGAAGGCGCTCGCGCACGAACGCAACGAGTCATCGCGCGGCACATATAACCGCGCCCAGTACGCCGAGCAGCGGCGGCACATGTTGCAGGAATGGGCGGACATGATCGACGCATGGGTGGCCGGCAAGACGCATACGCCGGTACTGTTGCCGTCGTCGATGAAGGTGATTGCTGCGCAGGCGCTTACATAGAGTCTCGAACACGGCGGGGATCACGAGCCAGACGCCGTGGGCGAAGATCGAGTGGGAGCGGCGGCGCCCCCGTACTCAGCTGGTCCTGTACCGCAATGCGTCCACGAGTACCGCGAACGCCGGCGAGGCGTGGCGTCTGCTGGGGTAATACAGGTGGTACCCCGGGAAGCGGGGGCACCAATCCTCCAACACGCGCACCAGACGCCCGTTCGCGATGTACGACAACACCTGATCCTCCGGCACGTATGCGAGGCCGAGACCATCGAGCACCGAGGCCAGTCGCAATCCGCTGTGATTGACAATCAGCTGGCCTTCCACGCGAACGTTCGTCTCTCGGCCTCTGCGCGCCAGATCCCACGGAAACAGTCCCCCGTATGTCGGCAGGCGGATATTGATGCAGTTGTGCGTCGTCAAGTCATGCGGCGTGTTGGGTGGATCGTGTCGCGCGAAATATGCTGGTGCACCGACCACCGCCATCCTGAAGTCCGGGCCGATGCGGACCGCGATCATGTCCTTGGCGACCTGTTCACCCAGCCGCACACCGGCGTCATAGCCTTCGCTGATGATGTCGGTGAGGCCATAGTCGACAACGACCTCGATCTTTATGTCGGGGTACGCCGGTAGGAGTTTTGCGACCGCGGGTTGCAGCAGGGTCAGAGCGGGATGTTCTCCCGCGGTGATGCGGATGGTTCCTGCCGGGCGCTCACGCTGCGCATTGAGCGAGATCAGCACGGCCTCGATTTCCTCGAACCTTGGCGCCACGGTCGTCAACACTCGCTCGCCTGCTTCCGTCGGCGCCACGCTTCGGGTGGTTCGCGTCAGCAGCGGCAGGCCGAGCCGCTTTTCCAACCCACGAATGGTTTGGCTCAGCGCTGATTGCGACACCCCGAGCTTTGCGGCGGCCCGGGTAAAGCTGCGCTCCCTCGCAACGACGGCGAAAGCCGCCAGGTCATTAAACAGGGCATTTGGCATTGATTCATCCCGCTAATAAGTCTTTGCGCATTTAACCACTTAAAGACTGAGTATGGCAGGTCTATAGTTGCCCGCTATGAACAAGTCCCTCTTCTGTATCGCAGTGTGTGTCGCAGCTCCTCTGGCTGGTGGAGCCGATCAAGGCGGTGGCGGCGGTGCTACTGCAGTGGCGGCTCAGACCATCGCGCGTGCAGGTACCCAGGCGCCCACCACCGGTGCAATGGACAACTTCGATGGCCGCGTGCGTGTCGAACCACTGTTTGCTGCCACTGGCGACATCCGTGCGTCTGCCGCGTATGTGACCTTCGAGCCCGGTGCGCGCTCTGCCTGGCACACCCACCCCGCCGGACAGCGGTTAGTCGTGATTTCCGGTGTGGGACGCACGCAAGAATGGGGCAAGCCCGTGCAGGAGATTCGTCCCGGTGACGTGATCGTCTGCCCTCCCGGCGTCAAACACTGGCACGGCGCTGCGCCAACAATCGCGATGACCCACCTGGCCGTGACCGGATCGGTCGATGGAAAGACCGTGCAATGGATGGAGAAAGTGAGTGATGACCAATATAACGCGCGCTGAGCGTGGGCGTCGCGCACCGCCCGATAGACCCTTTGCACTGTCAACTGCATTGCTGGTCAGTTTGGGACTTGCGAGTGCGCCGAGCCTTGCCGCGCAGACGAAGACGGAGCCAGAAGCGATGACCCAGACACAGCCTGTCTCCGAAGCGCTCTCGACGAAGCAGCAGGTCATTCCGCTGATTGCGGTTTCGATGGCAACGAGCGACATGCCCAGGCTCAACACTGCCTTGAATCAGGGCTTGGACGCGGGCCTGACGATCAGTGAGGCCAGAGAAATCCTGGTGCACCTCTATGCCTACACCGGCTTTCCGAGAAGCCTCAATGCGCTCGGTGAGTTGCTGAAGGTCGCGGAAGCACGAAAGCAGCGCGGCATACATGACGACCCGGGGCGCGAACCGAGCCGCCCGGCTCCGTCCGGTGAGACGCTGGCAGCTGTCGGCCTGGCCAACCAGACACGCATTTCTGGCGGGCCGGTGCAGGGACCGGTGATGGATTTTGCCCCCATCATCAACCAGTTCCTGCAGGCACATCTGTTCGGCGACCTGTTCGAGCGCGACAACCTCGATTGGCAGAGCCGCGAACTGGCGACCGTCGGTGCGCTCGCCGCAACGCCGGGAGTGGAGGCGCAGTTGCGCTCGCATATGAGTGCGAGCATGCGGGTGGGATTGAGCGCTGCCCAATTGCGTCAACTCGTCCAGATACTCGAACGAGTGGATGAACCGGCAGCCGAACGCGCGAGCGCGGCCCTAACGCAGGCACAAGATGCCGCAAAGGAACGATGAACATGCGCGCTACTAAAGCGGTGCTGGCTACCATGATGCTGTCCACCCTTTCTGCCTGTGCAAGCCTTAAAGGCAGTGCCAGTGATTCAGCCGCCCCTCTGGTGCTTCAAGCCCAAGGCAGCTTCGCTGTTGGCGGAAAAGTCGTCAGCACTCCAGGCACGTTTAGGAACAACGCGCCAACCTCCGAAGGGCAGTCGTTCCATGGCGACCATCTCTACGCGTTCTATCAAGTTCCGCAGAACGCCAGGCGACTGCCGATCGTCATGCTGCATGGCGCGTATCAGTCCGCGCGCAGTTGGGAAACCACGTCGGACGGGCGAGAAGGGTTCCAGACGCTGTTTCTGCGTCGTGGCTTCGCCGTCTATCTCGTCGACCAGCCGCGTCGCGGCCGCGCGGGCAACAGCACCGTCGCCGCGAGCATCGAGCCTACCCCTTTCGATCAGCTGTTCTTCGATCAATTCCGGATCGGCAAGTGGCCGAACTACTTCGACAATGTGCAGTTCGACCGCAAGCCGGAGACGCTGAACCAGTTCTTCCGCTCGGTCACGCCCAACACCGGGCCTTTCGATGCCAACGTGATATCTGAGGCCATGGCGGCGCTGTTCGACAGGACGGGGCCCGGCATCCTGTTCTCGCATTCGCAGGCGGGCGGGCCGGGCTGGCTGACGGCGATCAGGAGCCAGAACGTCAAGGGCATCGTCGCGCTTGAACCCGGCAGCGGATTCATCTTCCCCGAGGGTGAGCTGCCTCCAGCGATGCCAAGTGCTGCCGGCACTTTGTCGCCCGAGTCGGTACCGCTGGCGGACTTCAAGAAGCTCACGCGCATCCCGATCGTCATCTACTACGGCGACAACGTTCCGGAACAACCGACCGCCGAGCGAGGGCAGGACAACTGGCGCGTGCGGCTGGCCATGGCCCGGCTCTGGGTTGATGCCATCAACAAGCATGGTGGCGACGCCCAGCTCGTGCATCTGCCGGAGATCGGCATCCGGGGCAACACGCACTTTCTGATGTCCGACCTCAACAACGTCGAGATCGCGGATCTAGTGTCGAAGTTCCTGGCGGCGAAGAAGCTGGATTGAGACCCACGCGTGGCGAATTTCGCCAGTCCATGCCGCGGTCAGAATGAGGGATAGAAAATGAACGATGACTCCATCAACCAGACGAGACGTGAGTTCCTTGCGTCGACCATGTTCGCCCTCTCATCCGCAGTACTGGGAGCAACAGCAATGACTACGACCACGGCACTCGCAGCTGACTACAGGAAGAACCCATTCACGCTGGTCTACGAAGGAGCGATCACGAAAAATGAGTCGGGCAAGGTCAACATCCACCCGGTCAACTACGACCTCAACGGCCTGAAGATCGTCGCCAACGTCTATACTCCGACCGACTATGATCCGAAGAAGAAGTACGCCGCAGTCGTGGTCGCACACCCCAATGGAGGGGTGAAGGAACAGACCGCGGGTCTGCACGCCCAGCGTCTGGCCGAGCTGGGCTACATCACGATCGCGATGGACGCCGCGTACCAGGGCGGTAGTGGCGGCGAGCCGCGCAGCACGGACAAGCCGCAATTCCGCATCGAGGACATCCATGGCGCGGCGGACTTCATTACCCGCTATCCGGGCGTCGATCCCGCGCGCCTGGGGCTGCTCGGCATCTGCGGCGGCGGCGGATACGCGTTGTCCGCGGCGAAATCTGATAGGCGCTTCAAGGCGGTGGCGACGCTGAGCATGTTCAACTCAGGCCGCGTGCGGCGCAACGGCTATCAGGATTCTCAGCTGGACACAATCCAGCAGCGCTTGCAGCAGGCGTCAGAGGCGCGGGCGCAGGAGAAGGCCGGTGGCAAGGTCCTCTACTCCGGCGACGCCGACATGACCGACGCGCAGATCGCCGCATTGCCGTTCGATCTTTATCGACAGGGTTATGAGTACTACTGGCGCACCCACGCGCATCCCGGTTCGACGTTCAAGTACACCACCAGCAGCTTGCTCGACTTGATGCGTTGGGATGCCACCGATCAGATCGAACTGATCAACCAGCCCTTGTTGATGATCGCCGGCAGCAAGGCAGACAGCCTCTACATGACGGAAGATGCGCTACAGAAGGCAACCGGCACGAAGGACAAGGAGCTGTTCAGGATCGAAGGCGCGACCCATATCGAAACCTACTGGGTTCCAGAATATGTCGATGCAACACTTGGCAAGTTGAAGCCGTTCTACGCCCGGACCCTCTGACGGCCGAGGATCCAGTGAAGACGCGCACACTCGGCAACAGCCAACTCGAAGTTTCCGCGATCGGTTTGGGCTGCATGGGCCTGAGCCACGGCTATGGGCCGGCCACGGACCGGCAGGAAGCGATCTCGCTGATCCGCGCCGCAGTGGAGCGGGGCGTTACGTTTTTCGATACGGCCGAAGTGTACGGGCCCTACTTCAATGAAGAGGTAGTCGGCGAAGCGCTCGCGCCGCTGCGCGAGCGGGTCGTGATAGCCACCAAGTTCGGATTCACTTTCGGAGACGACGGGAAACAGCAGATCCTCAACAGCCGTCCGGAACACATCAAGTGGGCTGTCGAAGGCTCGCTCAAGCGCCTGCGCACCGATGCGATCGATCTGCTGTATCAACACCGCGTCGATCCCGATGTGCCGATCGAAGAGGTGGCGGGCACGGTCAAGCAACTGATCGCCGCAGGCAAGGTCAAGCACTTTGGCCTGTCCGAGGCAGGCGTGCAGACCATCCGTCGCGCACACGCGGTGCATCCGGTCACCGCTGTGCAGAGCGAGTTCTCGCTTTGGTGGCGCGAGCCGGAGCGTGAAGTTTTGCCGACTCTGGAAGAACTCGGGATCGGCTTCGTGCCATTCAGCCCGCTGGGGAAAGGCTTCCTGACCGGCACCATCAGCGCCAGCGCGACTTTTGGCAAGGACGACTTCCGCAGCGTCGTACCGCGCTTTTCTCCCGAGGCGCTTCAAGCGAATCAGGCGTTGGTGGATGTGCTCGGCGTGATTGCGATGGGCATGAATGCTACACCGGCACAAGTAGCGCTTGCCTGGCTGCTGGCGCAGAAGCCATGGATCGTGCCCATCCCGGGTACCACGAAGCTCAATCGCCTGAAGGAGAATCTGGGCGCAGCGTCGTTGCAGTTGTCCGAAAGCGATTTGAGCAGGATTGCGAGCGCCTTGGCGCAGGTCGAGGTTCACGGCGATCGCTATCCCGCGGCGCTGCAGGCGCGCGTCGGACGCTGATGTACGGAAGCCCCGTTGTTCTGGTCGTTGGCGCCAGCGGAAGCATCGGCAGGCCGGCCGTCGCCGAAGCGTTCCGGCTGGGCTACGATACGAGGGCACTGGTGCGCGACCCGGCGCGAGCGAAGCTGTTTCCCGATGGCATACAGATCGTTGTCGGTGATCTGACCCGACCCGAAACACTGCACGCGGCAGTCGAAGGTGTCACCGGCATCATCTTTACCCACGGCATCGGCGGAAATGATCCGCAGGGGGCCGAACAGGTGAACTACGGCGCGGTGCGCAATGTCCTGGGCACCCTGCAAGCACCGGCGCGGATCGCCTTGATGAGCGCTGTCGGTGTCACCAAGCCCTCCATCGGGCACGACTGGAAACGCCGCGGGGAGCGCCTCGTGCGCGCCAGCGGACTGACTTACACCATCGTGCGACCCGGGTGGTTCGACTACAACACTCCCGACCAGCAGCGTCTTGTACTGCGGCAAGGCGACACGCACTGGGAAGGCTCACCGTCCGACGGTGTGATTGCCCGCGCCCAAATCGCCCAAGTGCTCGTTGCCTCGCTGACTTCGCCTGGCGCGAACCGCAAGACCTTTGAGCTGGTCGCCGCGAAAGGCGCGGCGCAAGCCGATCTGGAGCCGCTTTTCTCGGCATTGCCGGTGGATCCCGCGGACGGCTACGACGGCATCCAGGATCGCGACAACCTGCCGATCGCCGGGGAGCCCTCCACAGTCGTGCGTGACCTGGACGCGGTTCGCGGAAAATTCGAGGACATGAAATGCAACAAACAGTGACTTTGAACAACGGTGTCGAGATGCCCAGGCTCGGGCTCGGCGTTTTCCAGACACCACCGGACGCCACGATAGCCGCGGTGCAGGAGGCCTTGCGCCTGGGCTACCGCCATGTCGACACCGCCGCCGCCTACGGCAACGAGCGCGAGGTCGGCGCAGGCATCCGTCGTTCCGGATACGCTCGCGCGGAGGTGTTCATCGAGACGAAGGTGTGGATCAACGACTATGGTTACGATGCCACGCTGCATGCCTTCGACAAGAGCGCCGGCAAGCTCGGGGTCGACCGGATCGACCTGCTGCTGCTGCACCAGCCGCTGACCAGTCGCTTCGAACTTGCCATCGGTGCTTACAAGGCACTGGAGAAGCTGCTGGCCGATGGGCGGGTGCGCGCGATTGGAGTCAGCAACTTCATGCCGGAAATGCTGCAACGCCTGTTGGCGGAAACCTCGATCGTGCCTGCGGTGAACCAGATCGAGGTCCATCCCTACTTCCAGCAAAGGGAGTTGCAACGGCTGCACGCCGGACTCGGCATCCTGACCCAGGCGTGGTCACCCATGGGCGGTATTACGTCCTACTACGGCGGCGCGAAGAGCACGTTCGACGACCCGATCCTGCAACGGATTGCGCGCGAGCATGGCAAGTCGGCTGCACAAGTGATGTTGCGCTGGCACCTGCAGGCTGGGCGCGCGGTGATCCCGAAATCCACCAAGCCCGCGCGCATCGCCGAGAACCTCGACGTGTTCGACTTCGTGCTCACCCTGGAGCAGGTCGCTGCAATCGACGCGCTTGATACCGGGGTTCGCAGCGGCCCGGAGCCCGACAGCATCACCCTGGAGCGCTACGGCCGCGAGATTCCGGAAGCGTGATCAAGACTGACCCGGAGAGAAGCATGGACATTGACCCGACCAATACCGATCGCCGCAAACTGCTGATGGGAACCGCCACGCTCCTCGCCGCGGCTCCCCTGGTGGCTGGGCTGGCGGGGTGCCAGGCCGCCGATAGGCAGGAGGCGCGGATCGGCCGTCGAAAGCTGGGGGCCCTGGAAGTCTCAAGTGTGGGACTGGGCGTGCAGAACATGGATCGAAAATACACCACCGAGGTCCCCTACCGGCCAGAGATGATCGCGATCATCAGGGCCGCACACGACAGTGGCGTCACATTCTTCGACACAGCGGAAGCCTACGGGCCATTCGAGAACGAGCGCATTCTCGGCGATGCCATCGCGCCGTTCCGGAACCACGTGGTGATCACCTCCAAGTTCGGCTGGAACATCGATCCGGACAGCGGCGCACGCGGCCCCGGCCTCAACAGCCGACCTGAACACGTCAAGCGCGCGGTCGAGGGATCTCTCAAGCGCCTGCGCACCGACCGCATCGACCTGCTATATCAACACCGCGTAGATCCACAGGTGCCAATCGAGGATGTTGCTGGCGCGATCAAAGACCTGATGGACCAGGGCAAGGTCCTGCACTGGGGGCTGTGCGAACCGGGCCTGGGAACGGTACGTCGCGCACATGCCATCTTGCCGCTGACCGCGATCCAGAACGAGTATTCGATGGCCACTCGCGATCCGGAAATGGGAGTGATCCCGCTTTGCGAAGAACTCGGCATCGGCTTTGTGCCTTGGTGGCCGCTGGACTGCCAGTTTCTAACCGGCTGGCTCGACGCCCGCACCCGATTCGCCGCAGGCGATCTGCGCGCAATCACGCCGAGATTCTCGCCGGAGAATCTCGAGCACAACATGCAACTGGTTGAGTTGATCAAGACCTGGGCGGCGCGCAAACAGGTGGCGCCGGTGCAGATTTCGCTGGCCTGGCTGCTGGCGCAGAAGCCGTGGATCGTGCCGATCCCCGGAACGACCGTGATGGCGCACATGCTGCAGAACATCGGCGCGGCCAGCGTTCAATTCACTGCCGCCGAGATTGCCGAACTGAATGCGGCGGTGCGCGCCATCGAGGTTCACGGTTTGCGACTGCCGGAAGGGGTGCTGGCCTTCTCAGGCGCGGAAGCCGCGCCGAAGCCATGAGCATTGCGCGCTGTCCAGGATGGAACCGGCGATGAACACGAACATGGAAAAGAAAGTTGCGTTGGTCACTGGCGCGAGCGTCATCGAAGAAGAAGCAAAGCGGCTGTTTGCGCGCTTCGCAGTTGATGGCGCTCTGGCACAGACCGTGGTTCGCGGCGATAGCAATCCGGAGGCGCTGCGGGCGCCGGTCGGGCGCCAGCCGCGGAGGTCACAATGGTAGTGCTTCACGACGCCGCGCGCCGGACAGTCATGGCGGGGCTCGCAAGCCTTCCTTTGAGCAATCTGGCCGCAGAGGCCCGTGGCGAGGAACCGCTGCGAGTCGGATCATGCATACTCGTTGCGTACTTCTCGCGCTCTGGAAACACCAGAGTGGTTGCGGGCCTGATACATCGCGCACTGAGCACGGATCTCTTCGAGATTCGGCCTGCCGTTCCGTATCCGGAAGACTATCTGGCAACCGTAGAGCAGGCGCGTCAGGAGCGCGACCGCGGGGATGTGCCCGCATTGGCCGCGACGGTCCCGAACATGGCCCGCTACGACACTCTCTATCTGGGCTTTCCGATCTGGGGGGAAACCGCACCGCCGATCATGCGCAGTTTTCTCAAGGCGCACGACCTTGCTGGCAAGACGGTCATTCCGTTCGTGACTCACGGTGGCTATGGCCTCGGCAACAGCCAATCCGTGCTGGCGAGTCACGCGCCCACGGCGCGACTGCAACGTGGCTTTTCGATGCGGGCAGACCAGGAGCGGCAGACAATGGATCGCGTCAATGTCTGGCTGGCGGAGAGCAACGCACGCGCAATCCCCGAAAGCGACGAGCACCCATGAAGATCACTCACCCTGGCGAAACGCCTTCCGCCCAAGGACCAGCGGAGTATTTCACCGGCACCGTGCGTATCGACTGCCCGTTTTGCGGCAGCGGCAATCTCAGTGGCGCCACCGTGACCTTCGAGCCGGGCGCGCGCACCGCCTGGCACACCCATCCACTGGGCCAGACCCTGCTGGTCACGGCGGGCATTGGCCGGGTCGGCCGCTGGGGCGGCGAAGTCCAGGACATCCGTCGCGGTGACACCGTGTGGATCGAACCCGGGGAGAAGCACTGGCACGGCGCATCGCCCGATTGCGCGATGACCCACGTCGCCGTCTGCGAAATGAAGGACGGCAAGGCCGTGGACTGGATGGAACACGTGTCGGACGCGGACTACCGAGGCGCGAAGTGACTGCGCAGCACGCGATGCAAAACATCGACGGCAAAGTCGTCGTCATCACCGGCGCATCCAGCGGCCTGGGCGCCGAAACGGCGCGGCATTTGGTCAAGGCCGGCGCCAAAGTTGTGCTTGGCGCGCGCCGCCTGGATCGCCTGCAGGCGCTTGTGAAGGAGCTGGGCGTAGACAACGCCACCGCCTTCCAGGTGGACGTCACTGACCGCGAGCGGGTCAAGGCGCTGGTCGATCACGCGGTCAGGACATTCGGCCGCATCGAAGTGATGATCAACAATGCCGGCCTGATGCCGCTGGCCCCGCTGGAGATGCTGCGCTTCGATGAGTGGAACCAGTGCATCGACGTCAACATCAAGGGCGTGCTGTGGGGCATCGCCGCAGCGCTGCCTCACTTCAAGGCGCAGAAGAGTGGCCAGTTCATCAACGTCTCGTCCGTAGCCGGCCACACCATCAGCGTCGGTGGCGCGGTCTACTCGGCGAGCAAATATTCGGTGAGGGTGATCTCCGAGGCGCTGCGCAAGGAGGTCAAGCCGTATGGCGTCCGCACCACAGTGCTCTCGCCGGGCGCGGTGGACACCGAGTTGCCGGCCTCGGTCGGCGCACCCGGAGTCAATCACGCCATCGCCGACTACTACCAGCATAACGCCATCCCGGCCGACAGCTTCGCGCGCTGCGTGCTGTTCGCGATGAGCCAGCCCGAGAACGTGGACATCAACGAGATCCTGTTCCGCCCGACGGTACAGGAACTTTGAGACCTGGATCTTCACGAGAGGACTCCGCGTTGACCGTCGCGCGGGCCTTGGGTCCTCGAGCCGCTCAACGCGGATCAGCAACGTCCTCGTACACCACGAGCGTGGACGTCAGCTGCGAAGGACACGATACGCGCCGACTGATGCCTTACCTTGCCACGAAGTGCTCGATGACAGCGGACGCTCTGTGAGTCTGGATGACACACTTCAGGTCCGGTGTTCGGTGGATAGCGGCTAACGGCTCGATGCGCCGACCGGCCTAAGTTTCCGGAGGCGGACATCGGGGCTGGGCGCACGACGGTTCTGGGCCGCCAGGCAAGCTTCGCGCCGACTGGTTAGCCATCGCTCGATTTCATCCAAGTCCCAGACGACGCACTTTGACGTTAGATAGAAACGCCGCGGGAACTCTCCACGCCGCTCCAACTCGTAGATCGTGGTATCCGCAAGCGGCACGATTTTCCGCAGTTCGCGGCGGCGCACGGCGCGTTGGCATGTCCGATCCTCGACGACAGGGTGTTGCGCCTCCGAAGTCATTGGCGACCTCCTCCGGTCGAACGGCGTATCTGCGACTGAGCGACTCTCTCTTCGGTCGCCCGCGAGTCCAGCGGGAGGCAAGCCTGTATGGGTCTGGGGTGGCGAGATTGGCGTGTCTCGACACGACGGTCCGGTTCGGTAGCCATGTTTTGGGTCAGCCAGTCGAGAACGTCGGCCCGATGCCAGCCGACCGGCTTTCCACAGTGAGTGCGCTGCTTCGGGAATCGTCCGAGGACCGCGAGGCCGAGAAGCAGCCAGCGCGGGCGGCGGGTCAGGCGCGAGATCTCGCTGGCGCTAAGTATCGCGCGCAGGTCCGGAAGCGGTTCGTTGACCCACCGAGGTAGGCGAAGGTGCTGCGACGTGCGAATGATTGTTGGGGCGACAGCGGAGCTTTCACTGGTTGATCGGGTATCCATGCTCTTGCCTCATCTACGTGACGTGATGGGGACAAGAATGCGCAGGCGAGACGCGAAAAGCAGCGCACGGATTCCGGGAAGAGATAGACCAAACGCCGCCGCTATGCACGACGGGCTCGGAGTTCGTTCGAGGTTTTCCGGTGAAGTACCTGAGAAACTCTGCGACTCACGGTCTAGGACGAGCGGCGAGAAATGCCGTGAACTGCTCGTAGTCGGCAGAGCGCTTCGCGGCGGAGCGTTGACCCAGGTTTGTTAGCTTGCGACGAATGCCGGGCAAGTCAGCGGCATGCGGGAGTTCGATGAGGCTGAAGTCCGGCGCTTCGCGCTCAACGGAGTCGAGGAACGCGCGGGAGGGCGCATCAAGCAATTCCAGGATGCGCCGCAGGAGTCGTGCGTGTACTTCGAGCAGCGAGGAGGCGGTGACGGGCACGGCAGTCATGCCCTGAAAATGTGCCGCGAACATTTCGTCGAAATCGCGCGGCATCTGCGGCGAGAGCATTTCTGCAGCTGGCTTCGAACTGCAGGTGAGATACACCAGGAACGTTCGCCACAGCCGTTCATCAAGTCGACCTTCGTTGAGTAGTGGCTGCAAATCGAACAGGTCGCGGGGATGCTGGCGGGACAGCGCGGCGGAGAGCTTGCCGGCGTAGAGGTCCGCGAAGTCGAGCACCTGCATTTCTGCGAATCCGAAGTTCTCTTCGACGCCTGGGCGTACGCGCATGGTCCTAACGGGATGGACAGTGCCCCGCATCACCGGCGTCGTCTCGATCTGCACGCGCGCGCGGTTACGGCTTGCGATCAGGCGATGGACGCCCGTCGCTTCGGTTCCGCTGGTCTGTACCTGCAGTCGCAACGGCCCGGAGCGTAGTTGCTCCCCAATGCCTTCCAGCGCCGCGGTGATATCGCGCACATCGCTCGCGAAATCACCGACGGGTAGCCAGGTCAGATCGATATCGACGGAGAGGCGCGGCAGATCATGCTCGAATAGGTTGATCGCCGTTCCGCCCTTCAGCGCGAAGCGCTGCTCCTTCGCCAGCGTCGGCAGAATCTCGACCAGCAGCTTCACGCGCTCGGCGTAGCGGTTATCCCAGTTGTTCATCGAGATCGGCGGGCAGCGTTATCTGATATTTGGCGTTCAGCTTGCCGCCCGGGACGAGGACGCGTTTGCCGCTGCCGAGATCCACGTTCTGCAAGGTCACATGCGCAAGCCACGCGTGACGATGCCGATCGGCGAGGGCGAGGAACAGCCGCTTTGCCTTGACGCTGCCGCAATGCTCCAGCAATGCGCTGACGAGCTGCGGCCGTAGCGTCGCGAGTCCCTGCATCAGGGCATTCACTTCGTGCACCAGCGCGCTGTCTGGTGTCTCGTCGCACAGTTCGAGTATTGCCCGCTCGGGAGTGGAGAGCACCACGCCGGCCGCGCCCGTGTCCTCCGACGTACGTTCCAGTCCCTGCGCATTCAAGGTTCCATCAAGCGTGTCAGCGCCGAACGAGAGCGCCGGCCAGTCGAACGGCCCTTTGCCGCATGCCTGCACGCGCTCGCGGAGCGGCAGCTTGGTGGCCCAGGCCGGCAGCTTCGCCGGGCCATACAGGGTCAGGGTCGCGGACTCGCCGAGGCGCAGGTAGTGCTCATGGCCCTGGCGGGCCAGCGCGAATCGGCCGCCGACGTGGAGGGGCAGCTGCTCCAGGCGCTGTAGGGCTCGCAGGAGGCCCTCCCAGGTCGGTTTGCCGCCCTTGCGGAGGTAGACTCCACGCGTGGGGGACTGCAGCCAGCCGCCCGCCATGTAGCGGGCGACCAGGTTGCTCGGGTAACCGTGGGCGCGCAGCCACCGGCTAGAGGCCAGGGTAGTGTCCCCGAGGATCTCCAGAAGCCGGTTTAACTTTTCGTTCTTTGAGTCACCCATGGTGACTAAAATAGGCATTCCGTAAACCATTGACAAGTCGAGGTTTATGGAATGTGATTTATAGTCACTATTAGTGACTATTTTGCGTGGTATTCGAACCAGGAGGCAGGCATGGCGCAGATTCATCCCGCCCTGGGCGCATCGGCCCGAATGACTTGGAAAGTGGTGTCTTTCCCGCTGATTGCCGGCCTGCTGCTGCTGAAGCCGGTCGTGGACGCCGTCTGCGCCTTCGTGCTGGTCTTCGGCCTGGTGGCGGCAGTCGCCTTTGAGTTTTCCGCCGTGGGTCCGCGCTTCCCGTTCCTGCAGATCGCCGGCATGGCGCTGGGGTTCGGACTGTTCGCCGCCCTGCACCACCTCGCGTTGATGGTGCTCGTCAGGGACTAGCAGAGCGTCGACCCCGGCAACCCGAACAGACTTCGCGTCGCCGCGCCCATTTGTCGATCAGCATGGCGCTCTGGCAGTGGAGGCATCGGAACAACTCGATGTCCTCAGAACTCGCCGCGCCCCGCGCCAGCAAAGCGGCCTGGTCGAATTCCATGTCCGCGGATGGCTCCCACTCGCGGAAGATTTCGTAGGCGGTGCACAGCCGCTCGCCGTTCTCCAGCCCCGGCTGAAGGTCCCACGACTTGCCATGCGACATGGCGCGTTGGCACAGCGCCTGATGAATGCTGGTGAAGACGGTCGCATGACTGAGACGCACGGAGGAGCGGAAGAACGGTTGAAAGGAAGTCGGTGCAGGTCCGCGGAATCCGTCGCCGGCATCGGGGAGCCAGCGGCGCTTGAGCGTGATGAGCCGGTCAGGCGTGAGTCCGCTCCAATCACAAGCGGTCTGCGCACGGGCACCGTGCGACAAGAGCCGCAGGCCCAATTGAATCCTCCGGTAGTAGCGGTCGAACCGCGCGTCGCCGCTGGTGGTGTCCATAGGTCAACCTGCTGAAGTTTCTGCCATAAATGCCCCAGAAACCTGAGGGCGTTTCCGCCGTGACGGCTCCCAACAATGCCATTTTGTGTGGGAGATCTGGCGACGGTGCGCACGAAAGATTCTGGCGACGGAGAGGGGGCGGACGGTCAGCAGCTCTCGCAACACAAATGGAAGGGTGCCCGGTCGATCGGCCTGGCCCATCAACTGAACCAGCAGTTCATCGAACTCTGCTGGGAGCTTTCGCTCGACGGCGCGACGGGCCATCCGTTCCCGGTCGTCGGCTCGTACCGGGACCTCTGGCGCCACCTCGATCCGGTCGCGCGACAACGCCTGTCGCTCTTTCCGTTCGTGATCGTCGACCTGAGATTCGGCGACGTGGCGTGGTGGCGTATGGCCGTGGGCAACGGCGCGCATGCGCGCAGTCACGTCAACGGCGCAGCGCCCACGACACGCTGGGACTGGCTCGCACTCGAGACCCTGATGTTCGGCTGGCAGGTGGCCCGCGAGGATCGCAGCGTGGCCTCGATGATCTTCGCGATGCCGCCATCCGTGGCCGATTGCATCGCCACCCTGACCATGCAGCAGGTGCGCACACTCGCAGTCGAGAGTGCGAAATCCCTGCGCCTGCGCTGGGACAACCATCCGCGCTTGTGGCGCGATCTCCTGCTGGCAGCACGAGAGCCGGACGACGCCGCACTGGAGGCGCTCCGACGCGAGGCGAAGCTGCATTTCTGCGGAGAGCTGATCCATGCCCAACCTGCTGGTGGCGCCCCCATCCCGTTGATTTCTGAGACTAGGATGGACGCTGCGCAGGAGGAATGACAATAGAGTTCCTGGCCGAAACCCTCGGTTATGCGGGGTTTCAGGTGGATTTCCCCGGAAACCTGTACTGCTTTGCCGCTCGGTGCGCGTGATTCGATGACATCCCCAGGGGAAGGAGGGGATGACTCGTGGAACAGCGCGCCCAGTCTTGCCGAGGCAACGAACGAATCGTCCGCCTCGCCGCCGCAGCGGCACTCCTCACTCCTGGCGCGGCCTTCGCGCAGGCATCTCCGTTCGACACTGGCGCCAATTCACTGGTGACCTTTGCCCTGGCGATCGCGACGCCCGTCGCGGTGCTGATCGTCATCGCGCTCGCCATCGCTGCCGCCGTGGGCCGGATCTCCTGGGGCTGGGTCATCGGCGCACTGATCGGCATCGCAGCGATCTTCGGCGCACCGCAGATCGTGGCCTGGATTCGGACCCTGTTCGGCGTGTAGGGAGCATCGGCCGTGGAACCGCGCAATGCCGGGGTCACTGCCGATCCGCTCTTCGTCGGGGTGACACGCCCGCCGATGCGCTTCGGCGTGACCTACGCGGCGCTGCTGCTCAACGCAGCCTTCACGATGGAGGTGTTCCTCCTGACGAAGAACCTGCTGGTGCTGCTGATCATGCTGCCGGTCCACGGCATCTGCATGCTGCTGTGCGCGCGGGATGCCCGCTACTTCGACCTGCTCCTGATGTGGGCCAAGACGCGACTCCTCGCGTACTTCAGCAGCATCCGATTCTGGAGGGGCGCTAGCTACAGCCCACTGCTGCTCGATCTGCCCGATCGCCACGGTCGGCGCAAGGCAATTGCGACGGTGCGGCTGTCATGAAGCGCGCCACCGCCCTGAGACGTGAGATGCCGGCGGCGTTCCGTATCCCGTACCGCGTCCAGCTCTCGCCGCACGTCGTGCGGACGGAGGCGGGAGACTACGTCCAGGTGTTCCGGCTCGACGGCGCGAGCTTCGAGACCGCCGATGACGAGGTGTTGAACAACTGGCACGAACGGCTGAACGTGCTGTGGCGGAACATCGCCGCGCCGAACGTCGCGCTGTGGATGCATGTCATCCGGCGTCGCGAGCGGGTTGGTTCGACGAGACCCGACGACTCGGCGGCGGCCGATTTCGCCGAGCGGCTTTCAACCCGCTACCAGGCGCGGTTGTCCACTGAGACCTTGATGGTCAACGAGCTGTACCTGTCGGTCGCCTACCGGCCTATTGCCGGCGCGGCCCCGACTCTGGTGGCGCGGCTGCTGAGCGCCAAGGCGGGAAAGCACCGACTCGCGGAGCACACGGACGCGCTAGATGCCTGCGAGAAGCTCGCGCAGACGGTCGGCTCCTCACTTGCCCGCTACGATCCCGAGCGGCTCGGCGTCTACGAGTCCAGCGGACGCCTGTATTCGCGTGTGCTGGAGTTCTTCGGTCAGCTGGTGAATGCGGACCTGTCGCCCGTGCCACTGCCCACGGCACCGCTCGACGAAGTGCTCGCGACCACGCGGATCATCTTTGGCAGCGAGACCATCGAATACCGCTTGCCGACCCAGACGCGATTCGGCGCGATTCTCGGCATCAAGGAGTACGCCTCGCCGACGACGGTCGGGATGTACAACGTGCTGCTCTCGGCGCCGTTCGAATTTGTGCTGACGCAGTCGTTCGCGTTCCTGACGAAGGCGGCGGGGCAGGGCCTGCTGCAGCGGCAGTACAACCAGATGGCCAATGCCGGCGACTTCGCGGTGAGCCAGGCCGAGCAGCTGAAGGACGCCCTGGATGACCTGACCTCCAACGACTTCGTGATGGGCGATCATCACTTCGCGTTGCAGGTGCTGACGCCGCTGGTGGATCGACAGGCTGGCAACTCCAACGAGCAGCGCCTGAAGTCACTGAACGATGACGTGGCGCTGGCGCGGGCGATACTCGCCGATACCGGCATGACGACTGCGCGCGAGGATCTGGCGCTGGAGGCGGCGTTCTGGGCGCAGCTACCGGCCTGCTTCCCGATGAGGCCGCGCAAGGCGCCGATCACCTCGCGCAACTTCTGTGCGATGGCGCCGCTGCACAACTTTCCGGCCGGACGCCCGACCGGAAATCACTGGGGAGATGCGCTGGCGCTGCTTGTCACCAGTGCCCGGTCTCCGTACTACTTCTCGCTGCACGCGAGCGATCCCCACGACCCCGACGGCGGTAGCCGCAAGGACACCGGGCACACGTTCATCTGCGGACCGACAGGCTCAGGCAAGTCCGTGCTGATCGGCTTTCTCGTGACCCTGCTCGCCCGGCAGGGTGTGACGCAGGTGATCTTCGACAAGGACCGCGGCCTCGACATCCTGACGCGGGCGCTGGGTGGTACCTATCTGCCGCTCCGGAACGGCGTGCCGACCGGCTTCAATCCACTGCAACTCCCACCGACTGCGGAGACCATCGAGTTCCTGAAGGTCTGGCTGCGTGCGCTAGTGCGCGGCGCAGTCCCGCTGACGATCCGGGAGGAGGGAGATCTCGACGCAGCGTTGATGGGTACGCTTGCTCTCGATGCATCCGCGCGCCGGTTGTCGCGACTGATCGAGTTCACCGATGCGACGCGATCGGAAGGTATCCACATGCGCCTTGCCCGCTGGTGCGAGAGCACGCAGGGACACTACGCCTGGGTGTTCGACAACGCTGAGGACTCGCTGGTTGGGCAGCTTTCGCAGGCCAGCCTGTTCGGAGTCGACGTCACCGAGTTCCTCGACAACGCGCTGACGCGCGCGCCGGTCACGCTCTACCTGTTCCACGTCATCCGCCAGCTGCTGGATGGTCGCAAGTTCGTCTGCTGGATGGACGAGTTCTGGAAGCTGTTGTCCGATCCGTCCTTCGAGGGGTTCGCCAAGGATGGCCCGAAGACCTGGCGCAAGCTCAACGGCGTGATGTGCCTCGCGACGCAGAGCCCGAGCGACGTGCTCGACAGCCCGATCAGCCGCACGATCATCGAGCAGACGCCGACCAAGATCCTGTTCCCGAATCCGGATGCCAACGCTGCCGAGTACATCGAGGGATTCGGCCTGTCGGAGCGGGAGTTCAAGCTCATCAAGGAGCAGATCGAGCCCGGCTCGCGGCAGTTCCTCATCAAGCAGGGCCACTACTCAGTGGTCTGCCAACTCGATCTCAAGGGGTTCGACGCTGAGCTGAAAGTCATCTCGGGTCGGGCGAGCACCGTCGAGGAGCTGCAACGGCTCATCGCGCGGACCGGTCCCGATCCGCGGCAGTGGCTGCCCTCATACCTCACACCGGAGAAGTCATCGTGAAAGTATCCAAGGTACTTGTTGGCGCACTCGCTTGCGTCCTGTGCACGTCCGTCGGCCACGCGGCGATGCCCGTGGTCGATGTCCGCGCCATAGCCCAGATGGCGAGGGAACTGCAGGTCCTGCAGAACCAGCTGACCACGGCTCGAAACCAGCTCACGCAGGCGCAGCAGCAGTTCCAGTCGCTGACCGGTCGCCGGGGCATGGAGCAGCTGCTCTCGGGCGTTACCCGCAACTATCTACCCGCCGATTGGGCAGCGCTCGATGCCACGCTGCGCGGGGCGCAGGCGAACTACGCGGCCCTTAGCGCGCAGATCCAGGCCGCGATCCGGGATGTGACCGTGCTGACCCCGGCGCAGACGGCACGGATGTCCCCCGAGCAGGTCGAGCAGCTCGAAGCGGCGCGCCGGTCCGTGGCGCTGCTGCAGGCCACCAGCCGCGAAGCCCTGCAGGCCAGCAGCCAGCGATTCGCATCCCTGCAGGGGTTGATCGACGCCATCCCGACGGCCACGGACGCCAAGGCAGTCCTCGACCTGCAGGCGCGAATCGCCGCCGAGCAGGCCATGCTCCAGAACGAGCACACGAAGCTGATGGTGCTCAACCAGGCAGCGGAGGCCGAGCAGCGCGCGCAGGAGCAGCGGGGGCGCGAACTGGCGATCAGCAACTTCGGCTCGCTGCGACGCCTGCCCGCCGTCGGCCTCAATCCGTAGGTCGCCATGTCACGCGGCATGCTCGTGTTGATCCTTCTGGCCACGCTCGTCGGGGCGGCCGTCTCCTGCGCGCCGGGACCGCCAGTCGCCGAGCACACCGTTTCCGACTACCGCGCCGATGAGACGTTGCGGCGCGAGGTTTTCGCCCGGTGCCTGAACGATCCGGGCGGGCTCGGCCAGACGCCGGACTGCGTGAACGCACGAGAAGCCGAACGGATGGAAAGCCACGGCTCGCTGCGCGACCAGGCCCCGGTGGGCCTTGATCCCGGCGGGAGGCAGTAAAGGCATGGGCTTCTTCGGCGAGTTCAACGCGTGGCTGACCGGCATTTTGAATGCCTATATCGGACAGACCCTCGCCGTGATCGCCGGCATCCTTGAGCCGGTCATCGTCACGCTCGGTGTCCTCTACGTCATCGTCTGGGGCTACCTGCAGCTGACTGGCAGGATCGAGGAGCCGTTCGTCGAGGGAGCGAAGCGGCTGCTGACGCTCGGCGTGGTCCTCGGGCTGTCGCTGCAGCTGTGGCTCTACAACGACGTGTTTGTCGACACGTTCTTCAACGCGCCCACTGAGCTGGCGGCCTCGATCATCGCTGCGCGAAATCCCGGCGGCCCGGCGTTCCAGCCCGTGGGCGTGGTGGATGAGATCTTCTTCGACGGGGACGACGCCGCCACGCTGCTGATGCAGAAGGGCGAGATCTTCGGTCGGGACATCGTCTACTACTTCGGTGCGCTCGCGATCTACCTGATCGTCGGGCTCACGGCCGTCTACACCATGTTCCTGCTCGCGATGAGCCGCATCGCGCTCGCCGTTCTGCTGGCGATGGGCCCCATCTTCCTCGCGCTGCTGTTCTTCGACTCCAGCAAGCGGTTCTTCGAAGCATGGCTCGCGCAGCTCAGCAACTATGCGTTCCTCGCCGTCCTGACGATCCTGGTCGCGGCGCTGATGCTGCAGGTGATCTCCACGGCCGCGGAGTCGGCGGTCGCGGCTGGCGGGGGCATCGGCATCGCCAATGCGCTGCAGGTCTGCGCGGCCGCGGCGCTCACGTTCCTGATCATGCGGCAGGTGCCGTCGATGGCGCAGGGCATGGCCAGCGGCATCGCGCTGTCGGGCTTCGGTGCGGTCGGCAACCTGCTGCGCATGGGCATGGGTGTCGGTCGCTCGGGTCTCGGGAAGATGGGGGAGTTCTCCCGCGGCGCATTCCTCGACCAGGACAAGAGCCGCTGGGACAGCATGACCCGCAAGGCAGGCCAGCGACTCATCGGCGCCCGCATGGCCCGCGAGAAGCGACCGCGCCAGAACACACTGAAGTACGGGTGATCGCCATGCCAAGGATCAAGGTAACAGTCGCGCTCGCACTTGCGGCCGTCACGGCAGGACTCATGGCTGGATGCAGCACTCAGGCGCGGCGCGTTGACTGCGACGGCAGGTTGCGTCCGATCAACGCACCTGCGCCGATGGGCGCGCCGGCCACAGTCACTCCGGAAAGTGAGAAGACCCCGTGAAGCGCGATGCCGCCCTGCAGGCGTACTTCGCGGAGGCCGCGTCGTGGGACGCGGATCGCGTTGCTGCGAGCGAGCGCAGTGTGCGAACGGCGTGGCGCGTTGCTGTCGGCGCCTGCGTGCTCGCGGTGGCAGCGATCTTCGCGCTGGTGTTGCTGATGCCGCTGAAGCGTGTGGACCCGTTCGTGATCCGCGTCGACAACGCAACCGGCATCGTGGACGTGGTGCCCGTGTTCGCCGGCCAGGCGGCCATGCCGGAGGTGGTGACCCGATACTTCCTCGACCACTATCTGACCGTGTGCGAGCGTTTCAACTTCTCGACCGCCGAGAGCGATTACGAGGAGTGTTCGAGTTTCCACGGGCCGGCGCGCCATCAGGAGTGGATGACGCTGTGGGACCGGAGCAATCCGGAGTCGCCACTGAACCGCCACAAGGACGGTTCCAGCGTGCGTGTGCAGGTCAGCTCGATCACGTTCTTCAAGCGCGGCAGTGGCACGGAGGATCTGGCGCAGGTCCGGTACGTGAAGGCGCTCCGCACGGGCAACGGCAACGAGCAGCGCAGCTACTGGATCGCGACGGTCCAGTACGTCTACGGTGCGCCGTCCAAGGACCCGCGGATGCGCCGCTGGAATCCCCTGGGATTCAAGATCGTCGACATCCGGACCGAGGCGGAGGCCACGCAGCCGGAGCCCGCGAACCCGCCGACCGCCACGACTGGGACGGCTGGGAGCGCGCCGTGAAGCCGGTGGGCGTGTGGGCGAGCGCGGTGCTGCTGTCGTGTCTGCTGGCGGGACCGGGCGCGCGCGCAGAGACGATTCCAGTGCGCGGCCAGGTGGACGCGCGGGTGCGCACCGCAGCCTACAACCCCGATCAGGTCTACAAGCTCTACGGCTTCGTCGGCTATGCGGTGGAACTCATCTTCGAGGATGGCGAGCGGTTCTCCGGAACCGGTGGTGGTGACCTGGAGGGCGTGACCGTCGATGCGCATGGCAGCTCGGTGTTGCTGAAGCCGCGCGCAGCCATCGTGTCCACGAACCTCGTCGTGTTCACCGACCGGCGCGCGTATCGCTTCGACTACACGGTCGCCGCGCGCGCTCCGAACCGGCTGACCGATGAGGTCATGTATGCCGTGCGGTTCACCTATCCCCCCGTGCGAACCGCCAACGGCGAGGACCCGCAGGCGAAGGTTGATCGCGACCTCGCCGCCGCGGATTCCGCTCGGCCCCGAAACCGCGACTACTGGTACTGCGGCAACCGCACCTTGCAGCCGGTGGCGACCTCCGACGATGGCGTGCACACGCGGATTACCTTCGGCGACCGATCCGAGATTCCGGCGATCTTCGTGCGCAACGAAGACGGTTCGGAATCGCTCCTGAACTTCTCGATGGATTCCGGCGATGTGGTGATCCATCGCGTGGCTTCCAGGTTCGTACTGCGGCGGGGCAAGTTGACCGGCTGCATCGTCAACAAGGGTTATGCCGGCGCGGGTCTGCGTCTGGGCTCCGGCACGGTGTCGCCGCAGATCGAGCGCGATGTGAAGGGGGCGCGGCCATGAGCCTGCTTGACCGCTTCCGGACGCCGCCCGCCGAACCGCCTCCGGATTCGGTAGCCGGTGAAGCCGGGGTAGAGGGAGAGCGTTCCGCGAGTGCCGTGCAACGGCCGCCGTCTTTGCAGTCGAGGGTCAGCAATCTGTTGGCCTTCGGGCTCATGGCGGCAATCGGTCTGGGGTTGCTCGGCTGGTACTACGGCAAGGTCATGACCTCACGCACGGCTGCGCGGACCGCAGCGGAATCGTCGGCCAAGAGCAAGGCGGAAGGGGAGATCAACCTGCGCCCGCTCGGGCGGGTGGACCCACCGGCGCTCGTCCAGAACGTGCTGGGTGATGCACCCGAGGAACCCCCGCCGGAGGACATCCCGGAAGCCTGGCTGCGACCAGCAGAAGATCCACCGTCTACCCGGTCGCCCGGCTATGCGCCACCCGTGCAGGAGCCGCGGGACCTGCGGCTCGAAAGGCAGTTGTCGGGACGGGCGTTCGTGACCAGTGCGGATCGGACCGCGGCTGCCGTGGACGCCGAGGCCGTCGGAAGCGTCGGCGCCGAGGGTCCTGCACCCGCGGGGGATCTCGATGCGCTGCTGCGCCCCAGCGTGACGCCGGCCGTCCAGGCCCAGGTGTTGCCGACCCGGCGGATGCTGCTGCCCAAGGGCGCGTTCCTCGACTGCACGCTGGAGACGGCGCTCGACTCGACCCTGCCCGGGATGACGACCTGCATTCTGGCGACGGATGCGTTCAGCGCGGACGGGAGCGTCGTGCTGCTGGAGCGGGGCACCAAGCTCGTCGGTGAGACCCGGGGTCAGGTTCGGCAGGGTTCGGCGCGGGTTTACGTCCTGTGGACTGAGGCGCGCACCTCCAAGGGCGTTGTCGTGCCGTTGGCCTCGCCGGGCACGGACGAGCTGGGGCGGGCGGGTCTGCCGGGCCGCGTCGACCGTCACTTCATGGAGCGATTTGGCGCAGCGATCCTCGTGAGTGTGATCGACGGTGCCATCCAGGCGGAGGTGGCCTCGCAGCGCGGGAACGGCTCGACGGTCGTCGTGGACCCGTCTGGTTCGAGGGACATCATGACCGAGATCCTGCGCTCGACGATCAACATTCCCCCGACCGTCGTTAAGCCGCAGGGTGATCGCATCCAGGTGCTGGTGGCGCGGGATCTGGATTTCCGGAGCGTGTATGAGCTTCGACCAGCCAGTCGTTAGGCCCGTTCTCGTACCGGACCCGGTCGCTGCGGTGGCGTCGGCGGGTTTCACGCGACCGCCGGCCGTGGCGGAATCCTCGGCGCTCGACCTGACGCTGCGTGCGCTGCGTCCGATCCTCACCGACCGCGAAGTCACCGAGATCTGCATCAACCGTCCCGGCGAGGCGTACATCGAGACGCGCGCCGGCTGGCGCTGCGTGCCGCTCGCGTTCGCGACCTTCGAGTGGTGCAGCTCGCTCGCGAAGCTGGTGGCCAATTCCACGCGGCAGCGCGTCGATGCCGAATCCCCGCTGCTGTCGGCGGCCTTGCCCGGCGGCGAGCGCATCCAGATCGTCCTGCCGCCCGCGACGACCCCCGGCACGGTTGCTATCACGATCCGCCGGCCGGCCGATGAAGTCTGGACGCTCGAGGAGCTGGAGCAGCGCGGACTGTTTCGCACGACGCGGCGGGCTGCGACGGGCCCGGACGAGACTGAAGCAGAGCTGCTGAGACTTCTGGAAGCCCGGGACTACCAGGCATTCCTGCGCCTCGCGGTCGAGCGCCGCCGCAACATCCTCGTGTCAGGTCCCACTGGATCGGGGAAGACGACATTCACGAAGGCGCTGATCCGCGAGATTCCGTCAGACGAACGGTTGATCACCATCGAGGACGCCAAGGAGCTGGTGCTCGACCGTCACGATAACCACGTGCGGCTGTTCTATTCCAAGGACGATCAGGGTCTCGCGCGTGTGAGTCCGAAGCAGCTGCTGGAGAGCTGCCTGCGCATGAAGCCCGATCGCATCCTGCTCGCCGAGCTTCGCGGCGAGGAGGCGTTCGACTATCTGCGCAACGTGAACTCCGGGCACCCTGGCTCCATCACCAGCATCCATGCCGCGAGTGCTGAACTTGCGTTCGAGCAGCTGGTGCTGCTCGTGAAGCAAAGCCGCGCCGGCCAGGAGCTGGCGCGCGAGGAGATCAAGCACCTGCTGTATCTGCTGATCGACGTGGTCGTGCAGTTCGGCGTTGAGCACCGGCAGCGGTGCATTCAGGAAATCTGGTATGACCCCGAGCGCAAGCACCGCACGCTGGCGGCCGCGCGTTAGGAACCGCTGGGTCGCGCTGGCATGCAAGGCTCTCCTGTTGTTGGTGGGAGTCGTGCTTGCCGCGCAGTACCTGGCAGGATTCCTGTTCCTGCAGTGGGTGCATAACGACCCGAGGACGGCGACGCCGCTGACGGTCGCGCGCTACGGCTTCTACTTCGGTGAGCGCAGCGACATCCGCCGCAAGCTCTGGGTCAGCTCCGGTGCAGGTCTCGCGCTGGTCATTCTTCCCGTGATCCTGGCCCTGCGGCCCCGCGCGCGGCCGCTGCACGGCAGTGCCCGATTCTCGACGCGTGGGGAGGCGCGAGAGGCAGGGCTCTTTTCGCCCGTCGGAATCATCCTGGCCCGCGTGGGTCGGCGGTTGTTGCGGCTGCCTGGACAGCAGGGCGTGGCGGTGATTGCCCGCTCCCGCAGCGGCAAGGGCGCAGGCATCGTGATCCCGAACCTGTTCGAGTGGCCGGACTCGCTGATCTGCGTGGACCCCAAGCACGAGAACTACACGATCACCGCCGGCCATCGAGCCCGCAGCGGCCATGCGGTCTACCTTTTCGCCCCGTTCTCCGAAACCCGCAACACGGCCCGCTGGAATCCACTGGGCTATATCCCCGACGACCCGGCGCTGCGCATCAACGGCCTGCAGCGCATCGCCGACATGCTCTACCAGGAGGCGCCGGGCGTCGACCCGTTCTGGTCGGCCTCGGCGCGCACGCTGTTCCTCGGCATCGGGCTCTACGTGTTCGAGACGCCAGGACTCCCGCGAACGATCGGCGAGATCCTGCGGCAGGGCATGGCCTCGGACGACGAAGGATTCGGGGCGCACTGGAAGCGGCTGATCGAGGGGCGCGGAAGCGGCAAGTATCCGCTGTCGCCCGAGTGCGTCCGGGCGCTCTGCGATGTGATCGACCTTGCGCCGGTCACGGCCTCCAGCATCCGCAAGACCTTCACCTCGCGGCTGGACCTGTGGTTGAACCCGATCCTGGACTGGGCCACATCGGCGAACGACTTCGATCTGCGCGAGCTTCGCTCCAAGCGCATCAGCATCTACGTCGGGGTCTTGCCGGAGGACCTGCACCGTCTCAGGCCGGTGCTCTCACTGTTCTTTCAGCAGGCGATTGCGTTGCAGACGCGCCAGCTGCCCGAGCACAACCAGGCGCTCGTCTACCAGGTGATTTTCCTGCTCGATGAGTTCACCTCGCTCGGGCGCATCCCGATCATTGCCGAGGCCATCGGATTGATGGGTGGCTACAACATCCGGGTGGTACTCGTGATCCAGGCACGGTCCCAGTTGCGTGAGGTTTATGGGCAAAATGCCGCGGAAACCATCCTCCGAAATCTGGCTGCACGCGTAGTATTTGGTGCCGACGAGTACAGCGACGCACGCGAGATCTCCGAGGAGCTGGGGACGATCACGGTGAAGACCCAATCCGTTTCCAAACCGGGTTTCGACCTGTTCAGCCGGGCGCATCGTCCGCCGAGCGTCAACGTCAGCGAGCAGCGCCGGTCGTTGATGCTGCCGCAGGAAGTGCAGGCCATGCGCGCGGATCAGGCCATCGTGTTCTACGAGGGCATCCGGCCGATCCGCTGCACGAAGATCCGGTACTTCCGCGAGCGTCGGTTCAAGCGGCTCATCAGTCCGCCACCCCGGCATGCCGCACCCGGGATGAAAGCGCCGCCGCCGCCAGCGCCGGTGCAGCCACTGCCAGCGGAGTCCGCCGGCGAGGTGGGCTCCATCAGCATCGACTCGACGCCTCAGCCGCCGCGTCAGCCGCGCCGCCGAAGTCGTCGCGCCACGCCGCAGGACATCGAGCGGATCGACGAGATGAAACTGGAGGACTTCGACGTCGATCTGAGCCGAGTGGAGCTGCCCCAGAAGCCCGAAGGCGAGCGACTGACCACCCAGGAACTCGATTCCGCCGTTGAATCCTTTCTCTCCGCGCTTCAGGAGCGCTAGGACCGATCAATGCCCAAGACGCCTTCCAGTTCCTCCGGTTCCCCTTCGGACAGCAAGCGCGCCAGGGCGGGCCGCAAGCCGTCGCAACCGGTCGCGCAGCCGACCGGACCGGCCGCCGACACCAAGAACGACAACAACTTCATCGCGCTCACGCCGACCGAAGGAGCGGGGCGCCCGCAGAACACCATCACTCTTCCCGCGAAGTCGGGACGTGAGCAGGAAGACGACAGGAACCGCAAGGAAGGGCGGGGCCCAGCGGTTGCCGCAGCTCAGGCGACGAAAGAGGCCCCGCGCCAGCTGCGCGTGCCCGACTCCGTCCAGGAGCGCTTCATCCAGATCGGCAACAAGTTCCATTTCCCGGATGGTGCCGAAGCGTTCACGCACGACAGCAATCGCCTGACCACGCGCTCGGAGAACTCCGTCGTCATCCAGAGCATGGTGGCGATTGCGCGCGAGAACGGTAAAGGTCCGGTCACCGTTGGCGGCACGGAATTCTTCAAGAAGGAAGCGTGGTTCGCGGCGAGCCTCGCCGGGCTGGAGGTCCGTGGCTATCAGCCCACTGACTTCGAGCGCGAGCGGCTGGCGCGCTCGCTCGCGGCGCGGCGCAATCCAGGGGCGCCTGCAGCCGCTGCGGTGCCCGCCGAGCCGCGGCCCGCCGAGAGGGCCCCCGAGTCCGGGGGCGCGGCCGCGCCGCGCCCTCAGGCCAGCGACCTGATCGTGGGCCGTCTGGTCGACCATGGCGCTGCCCCCTATGGGCATGATCCAAAGCAGCCGATGTCCTATTTCGTGCGGGTGGAGACGGCGCGCGGTGACCGCGAGATCTGGGGCGTGGACCTGGAGCGCGCGTTTCGGCAATCGCTCAGTACCCCCGGCATCGGTGACGAGATCGGCGTCCGCTCTGTCGGCCGGCAGCCTGTCACCGTGCTCGCGCCGAAGCTCGACGCCCAGGGTCGCGAGACCGGCCAGGCGCCGCTCGACACCCATCGCAACCAGTGGATCGTCGAGCGCAAGGACTTCCTCGATGAACGGCAGCGCATGGCCGAAGTGCTGCGAAGCCTGGAGACGCCTGCGGCCGATGCCATCCGTCGCCATCCCGAGCTGGAAGGCTCCTACATGCAGCTGCAGATGGGACGCGCACTGGCCGAGCAACAGTTCCGCGACAAGGCGCAACGCGAGCAGTTCGTGGATCATCTGCGCTCGCATATCGCGCAGCGCATCGAGTTCGGTCAGCCCCTCGATCCGGTCATGCTGCGTGGCGAAGAGCGTACCGTCGCGCCGCGCAGCCAGGATCGGGACTTCCAACCCACGCGCTGAGCCTCGCCGTGGGCGACCATCGTTCAGCAGGTTCGCCACCTCGCGGCCGCCGCGGTGAGGTCATCACTGGGCGCCTGCAGGAGCACGGCAAGGCGAACTACCAGTTCCAGGCGGACGGCAGTCCGTCCTACTACCTGACACTGCTTACCAGCCGCGGCCCCGAAACGCTGTGGGGCACGGATCTCGAACGCGCCATCGCGCGATCGGAATCGCAGCCGAAGATCGGCGCCGTGGTGGGTGTACAGCGCGTGGGGTCGGACGCAGTGACGATTCCGGCGCGGGACGGAGAGCGCAGGACGGACCAGCAGCGGACCTTCCACCGCGCGCGCTGGCGCGTGGAGGAAGTCACCTATCTCGCCAAGTCTATGCAAAGCGCCGAGCGCGCAGTGAAGTCCCGTCTGGAAGACAAGCGCGCCATGACGGAGCGCCCCGAACTACGCAGCGCATTCATCAGCCTGCATGTGGCGCAGCAGTACGCTGAGAAAAATATCCGCGACCCACGCGATCGGGACCTGTTCGTCACCCGCATCAAGGCCGTGATGGCTGCGTCCGTGAGGAACGGCGCACCGGTCCCGGAGCCGCGAGTTGTGGACGATCACACGACGCGCGCCACAAACCGCGACGAGCCAACGCGGTAGCCGGGCCGCGAAGGCCCGGACAGGTTAGGGCGCGGAGTCGTTGCCCTCAGGGGCAGGGTGCTCGCTCCATTGCGTCTTGGCGTGCTTGCCTTTGCCCTTTCGCAGTCGCTTGCGGTCGATCAGCCGCGCGTCGAAGTCGAAGTCCTCGGAGATCTTCACCACCAGCAGCTTGTTGAAGTTGCCGGCGCGCTTCACCTGGATGGCTTCGCTGAGCTTCTCGGGAGAGATCGTCTTGACCTCCACCCAGTCGTTTCCCATGCGACCGTCGGACCCCTGGGTACCCGGTCGGTGGCGCACGACGCCGAACTTTATCTCCGCGTACAGTTCACCCAGCTCACCCCAGATCTGCAGATAGCGGCCGGTCTCAAGCTTGTACGCTTCGGCGAGCGCGACAAGATCCTGGAAGATCTTCACGACCTGAAGATTGGCATTCGGGAATTCGCCGCGCAGCTCCTGATCGGCGATGTGGCCGTTGATCCAGTCCCAGCTGATCCACTCGCCGTCGTCGTAGATGCCGTCCGACGTGTCACGCAGCGGCTGTCCGGTCATAGAGCAGCGCATGTCCTTCTCCCTGATCGTGCCTGGCCGCCGTTTGGATGTATTCCCGCGCAAGTCTGACGGAAGACCCTCAGAAATAGAGGGCGGGATTTCTGAAGTGCGCAGCCTGTCACGCCGTGCTCGGCGTCAAGGACGAGCGCGGACGCGCTCGCCGCCTGCGGCGGTCTAACGATCCTTGACCCCTCCGCGCGCCGTGATCTCCGGGACGCGGGCAATCCCGCCCGAGAGATCGGAGAGCATCAGTGAACACTTCCACAACGACCGTCGAGAGCGTTGAAGCCTGGCCCGTTCCGGAACACGCCCGCATTGGAACGCTGCCACGTCACTTCGGCATGCATATGCTCACCGTCGAGGGTCGCATCTACGACTTCCTGTCGCAGTTCTGCCCGTCCTATGACGGCGGCCTGTGGCAGTTCTACGAGATGAGCAACGGCGGGTTCTACATGAGCCCACCCGAAGACAGTTACGAACTCGCGATTCACGGCAACGGATTCCGTGGACACATGAGCGCTGACGCGGCGGGCATCACAGTGTGCCTGTTTGCCTTCAGCCATCTGTCCTTCGAGTACACCACTGACATTTTCAGCCGGCACTACCACTGGCTCCTCGAGTACGCGAAGGATCACGTCGAAGCGGGTGCGATCTTCGCCGCCATCGACTGATGGTGTCTCGGCGCGCTGGTCTGGCCATCGGGCCAGCGCGTCGAACGATTGGAGGATGGAGGAGGGCGGGATTGTCTGTGAGTGGCGAGCCTATCACGACGTGCTCGCCGTCAAGGACGAGCGCGGACGCGCTCGCCGCCTGCGGCGGTCGTCGATCCTTGACCGCTGCGCGCGTCGTGATGGTGGGAGCGCGGGGCAATCCCGCCCCAGATCAAATCGAGGATCGAATCATGAATGCCGTTTCCAACTCGCTGACGTTCTCCACCGTGTCCAGTGTCTTCACGGGGTCGCTGTCGCTCGACGCGCTGCGCGCGAGGGTGCCTGCCGTGTTCGCGCCAGCGGCGCACCAGAGGCTGAGTCCGAAGTACACCTTCATCCCCACGGAGCGTGTGCTGTCGGGGTTGATGAGCGCCGGGTTCGTGCCGGTCGATGCGCGCCAGGCGATCTCGCGGCGTGGCAGTCCGGTGCATGCGCGTCACATCCTGCGGCTGCGTCGTCGCTACGAGACCGTGCAGCTTCGGGACAGCATCCCGGAGATCGTCTTCCTCAACAGTCACGATGGCTGCAGCGCCTACCAGCTGCGCATGGGACTGTTCCGCGTCGTCTGCACCAACGGGATGATCGTGTCTCGCGGTGCCTTCCCGGCCTACTGCGTGTCCCATCGCGGCAACGTCGTGGATGAGGTTGTCGCTGCCGCACTGAACATCGCGGAGCGCTTCGAGTCGCTGGCCGGTCAGGTCGAACGCATGGAGCATCGCCAGCTGTTCAAGGACGAGCAGCACGACTTCGCGGATCGCGCGCTGGCGCTGCGGTTCGAGGACGCGGCGTTGGCCGGCATGCAGCCGTCGGCGTTGCTGGCGGTGCGGCGCGTCGATGACGCGGGTGCCGATCTGTGGAGCGTGCTGAACCGCGTACAGGAGAACCTGATGCGTGGCGGTCTCAGCCGGCGGTCGGCGTCGGGCCGTCTGACACTGACGCGCCGCATCAGCTCGATCCGCGAGGACGTGCGCATCAACAGTGGCCTGTGGGATCTGGCGTCCGGGCTGCTCTCAGCCTGACGGATTCGGGAGGGAGCGCCGCTTCGGTGCTCTCTCCCCTTTTTTTTGTCCCGCCGAGACGAGGAGACGAGAGGAAGAAAGCGGGATTGCCTGGAGGGGCTTTCAGCGTAACACGCCGTGCTCGCCGTCAAGGACGACCGCGGGGACGCGGTCGCCGCCTGCGGCGGTCTTCGATCCTTGACCGCTCCGCGCGCCGTGTTGGGAAGCGCCCAGCAGGCAATCCCGCCTGCGCAGTCTGGAGACTTCCCATGACCACACGGCAGCGCATCGTTCGTTCCCTCAACACCCGTTCGGCCTCTGGCGCCATTGGCGTCGCCGAGGCGAAGTTCACCACGGGCTGGTCCTCGGCGACCGGCACCCTCATCAGTGACGACACCCTCGTCGAAACGGCCCTCATGCTTGTCTCGACGAAGCTGGTACGGGGCGACCGGCTGGAGAGTCCGAGGGCCACGCGGCAGTACCTGAGCCTGCGGTTCGCCAGCCTGGAGCACGAGGTCTTCTGCTGCCTGTGGCTCGACAACCGTCATCGCGTGATTGCCTGCGACGAGCTGTTCCGCGGGACCATCGACGGTGCCAGCGTCCATCCCCGGGAGGTGGTTAAGCAGGCCCTGGCGCAGAACGCCGCGGCGGTCATTCTGGCGCACAACCACCCGTCCGGCGTGGCCGAGCCCAGCCACGCGGATGAGCTGATCACGCAGCGTCTGAAGGATGCCCTGGCCATCGTGGACATCCGCGTTCTGGACCATCTGATCGTGGCCGGCGACCAGGTGGTGTCGCTCGCGGAACGCGGGGTGTTGTAGCCCGAATGAGCGGGGAGGGGCGGCGGTTGTCGCTCCTCCCTGCTAGTGATTTCTTTCCGAAGTGGCGAAGTCGGCGGAGCGGAGCGGGAGGAGTGGAGACGACGGGGAGTGGCTTCGGGGCGCGGATTTGCGGCGAGGTTAGGGGGGCATTTCGCTTGAAACGCAGGATAGCCTGCGGCTTAGCGTTGGGACACATTGTGACCCATGAGTTGTACGGAAGTCGTCAAGGCGCGCGTGACTGTAGAGACGAAGCGAGAGATCGCAGAGGCTGCAGCGCGTGAAAATCTGACCGAGTCGGCCTGGCTGAAACGCCTGCTCATCCTGGAGATGCGGGCGGCGCGCGGACAGGGTACGACTCAGCCTGCGCCGCGGCGCGGCGAGGCAGCGCGGCGACATGGCGGACACCGTGGCGGGCCCTGCGAGCGCCCCATCCTGGTCCGGCTGCGGACTGAGGATCGCCTGCTCCTGGACGCGCGATCAGAGGCTCGTGGAATGCGCCCGGCGACCTATGTCGCGGTCCTGACCCGAAGCCACCTCCGACGGTTGGCGCCGCTGCCGAAGGACGAATTGCTGGCGCTCCGGCGCAGCATCGGCGAGCTGGCAGCGATCGGCCGCAACCTCAACCAGATCGCCAGGGCCGCCAACGACGGAGGGCGTCTCCCCGGTTCGGCGCGCGAGGAGTTCCGGGCGATGCTCAAAGTCTGTGAGGCGCTGCGCGACAACACGAAGGGGCTGCTGAAGGCGAACGTCGCGAGCTGGGAGAGCGGGCATGGCGAGGACATTTAGGCTCCCCAAGGAGGAGCCGCTGCTGAACATCGCGAGCTACGCGCGGGGCGGGCCGCGGGCGGCAGACCGGCTGACGCCGTCGCAGATCGAGCGTATCCGTTCGGCGATCCCACCCCGTGACGGGTGGGCGATCAGTGCGTCGTGAGGCGGGCGAGTTTCCACGCGCCTGGCAGGAGTTCGGCGATCCGGCTGTGCGGTGTTAACGGCAAGC
>SCUD01000094.1 GCA_004297335.1 Gammaproteobacteria bacterium | reverse complement strand
AGCTTGATACTCGACCAACCCGCCCGCCACATATAGAGAGCGCCGACGACGGGGACGCCGGGCGAATCCACGCCGCACACACGCATCACCACCCAGGCGCCGGCGAGGCTCAGAAGGGTAATTATATACTTGACGGAGTAAGCGCGCGGTGGTAAAATTGGCCTATGGACAAGACGCCGCAGACGTTGCTCGAAGTCATCCGCTACTTCTCCGATCCGGCCGTGTGCCTCGACTTCATGGTACGCCTTCGGTGGCCAAACGGGGTCGCTTGCCCAACGTGCGGCAGCATGGACGTGCGATTCCTGGATCGCGAACAGCGCTGGGAGTGCAAGGCACGGCACCCGCGTAAGAAGTTCTCCGTCAAGGTCGGGACCATCTTCGAGGATAGCCCGATCGGGCTCGATAAGTGGTTCGCCGCCGAGTGGCTGATCGCCAACGCCAAGAACGGCATTTCTTCAATGGAAATGAGCCGATCTCTCGGCGTCACCCAAAAGACGGCGTGGTTCATGCTGGCGCGCATCCGTTTGGCGATGCAGACCGGCACGTTTGAAAAGTTCACCGGCCACGTCGAAGCAGATGAGACATTCATCGGTGGCGCGGCTCGGTTCATGCACGAGGGAGTTCGCGAGCGGAAGATCAAGGGCACCGGCGGAGTCGGATCGGGCAAGGCGGTCGTGATGGGCCTCTTGGAGCGACACGGCGAGGGGTCGTCGCAGGTACGCGTCAAGCACGTCCGGGATAATCGCAAGAGCACCGTACAGAACCAGATTCGCGACCACGTGGCCGAAGGTTCCGCCGTGTTCACCGATGCGCTCAAGTCCTACGACGGTCTGGCCGATCAGTACGCCCACGACGTGATCGACCACGCCGAAGCCTACGCGCGCGGCAACGTACACACCAACGGGCTGGAAAACTTCTGGTCGCTCTCGAAGCGGTCGATCAAGGGCACCTACGTCAGTGTCGAGCCGTTCCACCTGTTCCGCTATCTGGACGAACAGGCATTCCGGTTCAACAACCGCTATACCGGCGACGCTGAGCGCTTCGAGAAAGTGGCTGGCCGGGTCATCGGCAAGCGCCTGACCTACGCGGCGTTGACCGGAAAAGGCGAACTCCAAGCCGCGATCTGACCGTCAGGGGCGCGGTCAGCGGTATAATGCCGAGGCATGAAACCTCAACCGCCAGCCGAGAACGACGCGACTGGGGCCTTCCAACGATTCGAGCAGCTTGCCAAGCGACTGGCGGCTGTTCCTAAGGCCGAGTACGACGAAAAGCGCGCCGAGTACGAGCGCGCGAAGGTAGCCCGACGCGAAGCCAAGTCATCCGAAGACGCATAATCGGCGATCCGAGGCGCGCGCAATATCGGGCGAATAGCTTGCCGGTAGTGCACACTACCGGCGAAACGGTAGTAGGTCAACCACTGCCGGTGAAACACCGCGCTTGACAGAGTGTTACACTTGGCATACAGTGGTCGATGCGACCGGTAGGGCTCCCTTCTAGGAGTCCGCTGCGGGAGCCCTCGGGCGACTCGTGCCGGTCGCCTTTTCTTGTGCGGTGTTTAGGGGAACCCGGAGAGTGTACCTACTCTACCTTGATGAGTCGGGCAACCCCGATGATGCCTCGGATCAGAATTTCGTTCTCGCCGGGGCCGCGATTTTCGACCGGGTAACGCACTTCGTATCCGGCGCACTCGACGATGTCCAAACCAAGCACTTCCCCGGTCACGCACCCATCGACTTCCACGCGACTCAGATGCGGAGTGGCCAAGGCTTCTGGCGCAATGTCGAGAAGGACAAACGGACCGAGATACTGCAGGACATTTCCTCAGCGATCGCGGGGGCGCAGCATCGCGGTGTCGTGTTGTTCGCCAGTGTCGTGAGGAAGAGTTCGGCCGTATACGGTGAGGACGCCGTGAAGCGCGCCACCGAGGACATCACAAAACGATTCGACTCGTACCTAAAACGCCGGTACCGGGAAGACAATGATCCGCAGCGTGGCTTACTGATCTTCGCTGAGGGGCGATTCCATGAACGTGCGCGGCTGTGGGTTAAGGACTTTAGGGCGCTCGGCACGCAATGGGGAACGATCAGCAACCTAAGTGACATCCCTTACTTCGCTTCAGCCAAAGAGACGAGGCTGCTGCAGGTCGCTGACTTCGTGGCACACGCGGTATTTCTGCTCTATGAACGCAATGATCCGCATCTAATCAAGCCCATCCTCGGCCGATTTGATCGTCAGGGAGGCGAGATTCGAGGACTCACCCATTTGTTTGCGCCTGTCCCGTGTGGATGCCCAGCCTGCCTAGATAAACAGTTGCGCAGTAAGCACCCGCAGAATCCAGCGAATCCGTGGATCTAGTCGGAGACGGGCCTTACTCCGGCAAGTATATAATTGCCCTTAGATGAGGTGAGAGCAGTTCGCTCCCGCGCACATCTCGCGACTTAGCAGGAAGGCCGTGATGCCAAAGCCCCCTGCGAATAGAACGTGACCAACGGCCAACGTCCGGTAGGAGATCGTAACCTCATTCTGCTCGCGAAACGCAGACGGATTGGTGAGCTTGATACTCGACCAACCCGCCCGCCACATATAGAGAGCGCCGACGACGGGGACGCCGGGCGAATCCACGCCGCACACACGCATCACCACCCAGGCGCCGGCGAGGCTCAGAAGGGTA
>SCUD01000093.1 GCA_004297335.1 Gammaproteobacteria bacterium | reverse complement strand
GCCGCTGCCAGCCGGGGCCCTCGACTTCGGCACCTACAACGGGATGATGACCGAGCACTACTGGCAGTTCAATATCTTCCAGGACAAGGGCAGCGGCCACGCCCGCGGGCTGGCCTTCGGTGAGGAAATGCCGGACGACTTCATGGAGATGACCTGCCAGCCGCCGAGCAAGGTGCTGCGACAGTCGGGCTGGCAGGGCAGCCGCGACGGCTATCACCCAGTCGTCTTCTCTTTCGCTCCGATCTTCTGGGAAGACGACTTCAAGGGCTCCGGACGGTTGACGGATGCCGGCGCGAACTTCCGCTGGTTGTTCCTGCTGAGCTATCCGCACGGAGTGACGCTCGACGAAGGGGACACCTGGTTCAAGCAGGTCTTTGCCCCGGAGGTCTGCGCGAACCCCGAGGTCACGCGCTTCATTTCCAGCCGCCAGCTGGACGAACCGCGGATCAATCCCTTCCAGCGCATCGCCGAGATCTGGTTCGACGATTCCGAGGGCTGGCGCCGCGCGATGGTCGAGCGGGCCGATCGGTACACACGGCCAGCCTGGGCCGCCTGGGACCATTTCCCGTATTTCGAGCCCTTCAAGGACTTCGTCGGCGTGTTCATACTCGACCGGCCGGAGTCGGATCATCTGCAGCAGTGGCGCGGATACATCACGACCCGCTGAATGAGCATCCGCAATCTCGATTCGCTGCTCGATCCGGCCTCGGTCGCCGTGATTGGCGCCTCTGCGCGCGCCGGCAGCGTCGGCGCTACGGTCTGGCACAACCTGCACGGCAGCAGCTACCGCGGGGCCCTGTACCCGGTGAACCCGAAGCTGCAGACGCTCGATGGTGTCACGGTCGCGGCCAGCGTCGCCGCGATGCCGCAGGCTCCGGAGCTGGCGGTGATCTGCACGCCGCCAGCCACCGTGCCGGACATCATCGCCAGGCTCGGCGCCATCGGCACTCGGGCGGCAATAGTCATCACGGCTGGCCTGAGCACCGCGCAGAAGCAGGCCATGCTCGATGCGGCCCGACCGTCCCTGCTGCGCATCCTCGGCCCGAACTGCCTCGGCCTCCTGTCCCCGCATCTCGGCCTGAACGCCAGCTTTGCGCACCTCGGCGCGGCGGCCGGCGACATCGCCTTCGTTTCCCAGTCAGGCGCGCTGATGACCGCGCTGCTCGACTGGGCCGCGGCCCGCAACATCGGCTTCTCGCACTTCGTCTCGCTCGGTGAGAGCGCTGACGTCGATTTCGGCGACCTGCTCGACTGGCTGGCCAGCGATGCCCGGACGCACTCGATCCTGATGTACGTCGAATCCGTCACTGCGCCGCGCAAGTTCATGTCGGCCGCACGGGCGGCGGCGCGCAACAAGCCCGTCATCCTGGTCAAGGCGGGGCGCTCCGATGCCGGCCAGCTGGCCGCGCGCTCGCACACCGGCGCGCTGGCGGGTTCTGATCTCGTCTACGACGCAGCGATCTCGCGCGCCGGCATGCTGCGCGTCGATACGCTGATGGAACTTTTTCTGGCCGCCGAGACGCTGGCGCGCTACCGCGGACGCATGCCCGCGGCCGATTCCGCAGGGCGACTGGAGCGCCTGTTCGTGCTGACGAATGGCGGCGGCGCCGGTGTGATGGCCGCTGATGCGGCAGCACGGCTCGGGCTGACGCTCGCGCCGCTGGCCGCTGCGACGCTGGCCGGCCTCGATGCCGCACTACCGGCGAACTGGTCGCGCGGCAATCCGGTCGACATCATCGGCGACGCTCCGTCGCAGCGCTATGTCGAGGCGCTGCAGGCCCTGCTGGCCGACCCGGCACAGGCGGTCGTCCTGTTCATCCACGCTCCAACTGCGATCGTTCCGAGCAGTGACATCGCGCAGGCGCTGCTGCCGGTCGCCGGCCGGAATGCCGCACGGCTGCTCAGCTGCTGGCTTGGCGACGCTGCGGTCGCCGGTGCGCGCCAGCAGTTCCAGGCCGCCGGCATTCCGAGCTACGCCACGCCCGAGGAGGCGGTGCGCGCCTGGCAGATGCTGGTCACCTACCGTCGCAACCAGGAGCAGCTGCTGGAGACGCCGCCCGCCGCACCGCCGGAAACAGCCGCGGCCAGCTCGCAGATCGTGGCGACGGCACGCACGGTAATTTCACCGGCGCTGGCCGCCGGCCGGGAGATGCTCACCGAGCCCGAAGCCAAGGCCGTGCTGGCGGCCTACGGCATTCCGGTGGTCGAGACGCGCGCGGTGCCAGCAGAGGCCGCGGCCGCCGTGTCGGCGGCGAATGCGATCGGCTGGCCGGTGGCACTGAAGATCCTTTCGGCGCAGATCTCCCACAAGAGCGATGTCGGCGGCGTCGCCCTGAACCTGGCTGATGCCGGTGAGCTGCGCGCGGCACTGGCATCGATGCTGGAGCGGGTCGGCACGCTGCGCCCCGACGCAACCATCGACGGAGTGACCGTGCAAGCCATGGTCCGCCGTGGCCACGCCCGCGAATTGATCGTCGGCAGCAGCATTGACCCGGTGTTCGGCCCGACCATCCTGTTCGGCGCAGGCGGCACCGCGGTCGAGGTGCTGGCCGACCGCGCCATCGCGCTGCCGCCGCTCAACCAGCCGCTGGCGCGGGCGCTGGTCGAACGCACACGCATCTCCCGGCTGCTGGAGGGCTTCCGCGACACCCCGGCGGCTGATCGCGACGCTCTCTACCGCGTATTGATCGCGGTGTCGCAGATGCAGGCCGACCTGCCGGAGCTGGTCGAGCTCGACATCAATCCGCTGCTGCTCGACGAACACGGCGCGATCGCCCTCGATGCGCGCCTGCGCCTCAGTCCCACCGCACCCGGCGGTGCCGATCACTTCGTGATCCGCCCCTACCCGGCCGAGCTCGCCGAGACCATCCGCTGGGGTGACCAGGCGGTGGTCCTGCGGCCGATCCGCCCCGAGGACGAGGCCCAGCACCGGGGGTTCGTCCAGGCGCTGGCGCCCGAGGACATCCGGATGCGCGTGTTCTACAGCCGGCGCAATTTCGAGCACAGCGAACTCGCGCGGCTGACACAGATCGATTACGCGCGCGAAATGGCCTTCATCGCCGTGGCCACGGGACCCGATGGCGCCGAGCGCACCCTCGGGACGGTGCGGGCGACGATCGATCCCGACAACATCGACGCCGAGTTCGGCATCATCGTGCGCTCCGAACTCAAGGGCGGCGGTCTCGGCGAGCTGCTGCTGCAGAAGATGATCGCCTACCTGCGCTCACAGGGAACCCGTCGGCTGCTGGGCATCGTGCTGGCCGAGAACCAGCGCATGCTGGAACTCGCCCGGCGGCTCGGCTTCACGCTCGGCGCGCAGGCCCCCGGCGGTGGCACGCGCGAGGTCTGGCTGGCGCTGTGACCGGGGCCGCTTCAGGCGCGCATTCCGCCCGCCACGGCCGCCGGATGCAGCGAGGCCACCGCAGCAGGCCGGGCGTTGACGCGTCCGAACCAGGCCGACACGTTCCGGTTGGCCGGGTCCAGCGGCTGTCCGACGCTCGCCGCGAAATCCAGGAAGCAGTACAGGTGGATGTCGGCGAGCGTGAAGCGGTCGCCAACGAGCCAGTTGCCAGTCAGCAAGCTGTCGAGCCAGCGCAGGTTGCGGCGGGCTACCTCCTTGAGTCCATCGGCCGCTTCCGGGATCACGTGGATCCGCTCGCGGAACATCGCCAGGCCCTCGGCGTAGCGGAAGCCATTGCCCATCGGCTCGCAGATGTTGAGGTCGGCCCGGCGCAGCCACATGCGCGTGCGCGCGCGTTCCTCCGGTGTACGGCCCACGAGCGCGGGCTCGGGCTGCCGCTCCTCCAGGTACTCGCAGATCGCGGTAACTTCGGCCAGGTAGCTGCCGTCGTCGAGCTGCAGGCAGGGCGACTGGCCGGCCGGGTTCTTCTGGCGGTAGGCGTCACCGCGGTTGTCGCCCTTCAGGATGTCCACCTGCTCGCTCGGGAGGCTCATGCCTTTCTCGAGCAGGAACATGCGGACGATGCGCGGGTTGGGGCCGAGGGAGTCGTAGAGTTTCATCGGGGTCTCCTCTGGAACGATGCCAATGATAGAGGGGACGGTTACCCTATGCGCAAGTGTTCCATTGAGGCACCGCCGCTCCGGTGAGCCCGCGCCCGACCGACACCCGCGTCTTCCTGGCCGTACTGCCGGACCCGGCGCTGCGCTCGGCTCTCAGCGCCCTGCGGGCGCGGCTGCTGCCGCGGCAGGGTCCGGGCTGGCGCACGGTCCGCGCCGAAGACCTGCACCTGACGCTGCGTTTCTTCGGCAACCTGCCACCGGCCGGTGCCGACCCGGCCATCGACTGGCGCGCCTGGCTGGTCTCGGCCTGCGACCGGCTCGCCGCGGCCCAGGCACCGGTGGCGACCCGCTGCCAAGGGATCACGCTGTGGCAGGCCCGCGGTCCCCGCCCGCTCGTCATCGGCATCGTCCCGACCGAGGGGCTGCGTCGCCTGGCGCTGGCGGCCGAAGCTCTCGCGATCGACCTCGGCTTCCCCGCGGAGACGCGCGCCTGGCGACCCCACATCACGCTCGCGCGTGCCACTGCGACGGCGGCTCCGCTGCGCTCCGTGACGATCGACTGGTCCGCGCTGCCGCCGCTCTCGATCGAGACGCTAAGCCTGCTGCGCAGCCGGCCACAACCGGCAGCCCGGCGTTACGAGACGATCTGGCGGCGGCGACTGCGGATGGTGCCGGTGTCACGGCATCCGAAGCCGTAGTACAGGCACCTCAGCGGGGGACGTGGACACCGGCGGCGCGCGCATCGAAAGCCGCGGCGCCGAGCGGCAGCTTCTTCAGCGGGTGCTTCTCGATCTTGCCGAGCGCGGTGCGCGGCAGGGAGGGCACCAGCTCGATGAAGCGCGGCACCATGAAGTAGGCCAGGTGCCGGCCGCAGTGGACGATGACCGCCGCGAAATCGAACTGCTCCGGCGCTATTGGCTGCTCGAGTTCGAGGAACGCGCGGACTTCCTCCTCGGCGCCGGCCGCAGGCCGGTAGCCCACGACCGCTGCGGCAGTCACGCCCGGATAGAGCATCAACACCTGCTCGACCTGGAAGGTCGAGATATTCTCGCCGCGACGCTTCAGCGAGTCCTTCGCGCGATCCGCGAAGTGCAGGTAGCCGTCCTCGTCGAGGCGACCGAGATCGCCGGTGCGATACCAGCCGTCTGTGAACGCCGCCGCCGTCGCCTCGGGCATCGCGAAGTAGCCGAGCATGCTCTCGAACGGCTGGCGGGAACGCACCAGGATCTCGCCCACCTCGCCGGGTTCGACGTCCAGGCCCTCCTCGTCCACGATGCGCATCTCGCGCCGGTCGCTAAGCCGCCCGGAGGTCGTTGGTCGCTCCGTCTGCGTGCGGCAGATCATGCCCATCTCGGTCGTCCCGTAGCCGGTGCCGAGGCGGCAGCCGAAACGCCGCTGAAAGATCTCGGCCTCAGCCGCGGTAAAGCCAAAGGTCAGCACGACCTGCAGCGCATTGTCCGCATCGTCGGGTCGTGGCGGCGCAGCCAGCAGGCCACGGGTGACGAACGGCACCGGCGCCCAGTGCGTGGCGCCACTGGCGCGCACGTCCGCCAGCGTGCGCTCGCGCGGGAATTCCCGCCGCACGACCGTGCGCGCACCGGCCACGAGCGCCGCCAGCGGTCCGAACACCAGCCCATTCAGGTGGAACAGCGGATTGAAGGTATAGAACACCGAATCCGCATGCATGCCGAAGTCCTGCGCCGCGTCCCAGGCCGCCGAGGCCAGCTGCTGGTGCGGCAGGATCACGCCCTTGGCGACGCCGGTCGTGCCGGAAGTGAACAGCACGAGCCAGGGATCGCCGGGACCGAGCGGTACGGCCGGCACGTCGTTCCCTGTGCTCAGCAGCTCCTCATAGTTGCGCTGGCCCGCCGCGCCATCCAGCACGTAGATCGGCATCCCGGCCTGCGCCGGCCCGATGACCTCCCCCAGCCGCTCGAGCCAGCAGGCCTCGACGATCGCCAGTTGCGGCCGCACCGTGCGCAGCACATGTCCGAGGCTCTCGCCCTTCAGTGCAACATTGGCCGGCACGGCCAGCACCCCGAGCTCGGCCGCCGCGAACAGGCAGGCCAGGATCTCGGGGCGGTTGCCGATCATCACCAGCAGCGTATCGCCCTGCCGCAGGCCCGCGCGGGCCAGGCCGGTGGCGAGACGGCACGATGCGTCACGCAGGCCGGCGAACGTCAGTGTCTCGCCATCGAAGACCGCGAGCGTCCGCTCGCCCAGCTCACGCGCGCGCTCGGCGAGCACGAACGGCAACGGCGGTGGCAGCGGTGGCAGTGGGCGCGCGTCGGTCATCGCGGCACCTCGAGGCCTGCCGCCTCCCGATCCCAGGTGCTGGTGTTCAGCGCGTTGGCGCGCAGCTCCACCTTGCGCACCTGGCGCGAGGCAACCGTGCGCGGCAGCTCGGTCACGAACTCGACGTAGCGCGGCACCATGAAGCGTGGCATGTGTGGTATCAGGAAGCGCACCAGCTCCGCGGCGTCGAACTGCGCGTCCGGCTTGCGCACGACCACGATCTTGACCTCGTCCTCGCCATGCTCGGATGGCACTGCGATCGCCGCGGCCTCGGCCACGCCCGGATGCCGCGCCACCATGCCCTCGACCTCGAACGAGGAGATGTTCTCGCCACGGCGGCGGATGTAATCGCGAACCCGGTCGACGAAGTAGAAGTTGCCGTCGGCATCCTGGCGCATCGCATCACCGCTGTGGATCCAGCCGTTGCGCCAGGCCTCGACTGTCTGCGCCGGCCGGCCAAAGTAGCCAAGCGGCATGATCCACGGCTCCTCGGTGCGGACCAGCAGCTCGCCGACCGCACCGACCGGCACGTCGTAGTCGTGCTCATCGACGATGCGCACGCGGAATCCGGGGCGCTCGCGGCCGCAGCTGCGGGAATCGTCCTGCACGTCCCAGCGCGCGATCGCGTTGCCGGACTCGGTCTGCCCGTAAAAGCTGTGCACCCGGATGCCAAAGCGCCTGCGAAACTCGCTGACGCCCGTCTGCATGACCGCCTCGCGCAAGCAATGCGAGCGGTCCTCCGGCGACGGCGGCACGTTCAGCAGCCAGCTGGCCATCGCCGGCATCACCATCGACGCGGTGCAGCGATAGGCGTCGATGTCCCGCCAGAACGACGCCGTGTCGAAGCGCTCGCGCACGACGTCGCGGCCGCCGGCGAATACCATCGCCGAGAACGGTACGCGCGCAGTGCCGTGGAAGAAGGCGAACGGCGCGTAGAACGCATCGTCCGGACCGAGATGCGAGAGCGTGTCCGCGGCCTTGCGCTGCGTGCCCCAGGGCAGCACGACACCTTTCGAGGGTCCGGTCGTGCCGCCGGTGTACATGATCCCGAGCACTTCCCAGGGCTTCGGCGGCTCCAGGTCGGTGGCCGGCTCGGCCCCGGCGAGAAACTCGCGCCCACCGAGCATGCGCGGACCCAGCTCCGGAAGCAGGTCCGGCTCATCCAGCACGACGACAGTCCGCAGCTCAGGCGCACGCTCGCGGAGCTCACCCAGGCGGTCGACGTAGCGCGATGAGACGACCAGCAGCTTCGGCGCCGCGTCCGTCAGCATGTAGTAGAGAATGTCGCCGCGGTAATCGGTGTTGATCGGCACCTCCATCGCCCGCAGCAGTGCCGCGCCGAGCCAGGCAAAGGCCGCCTCCCGGCCCGGCGGCAGCAGCACGGCAATACGGTCGCCCGCCGCAACACCAGCGCGCCGCAGGGCTCCGGCCCAGGTGAGCACCTGCTGGTGAAACTGCGCGAACGTCTGCTCGTCCCGCCCGATCTCCTGGAAGAAGACCCGGTCGGGCGTCCACTGCGCGCGCTTCGCGAGCACGCTGAGCGTCGTGTCGTAGCGGTCGAACTGGTCGAAGCCTTCCTTCATCGCATGCCATCTCCAGTGCCCACGCGCTCCGCCGGGATGAAGCGCACCAGCGCGACGCCCTCCACCGGCGGGTCGAAAGCAACCCGCATCGGCATGCCGCAACGCAGCGCGTGGCCGTCCCCGGGCAGCGAACTCACCAGCTGCGGCCCCTCGCGTGTGCGTACCAGCAGGACAGTGAACGGCACCTCGCCCTGCAGCGCCGGAACCGGCATGCGCCGTGCGACCGTATGGCTCAGCAGCCGGGCCTCGCCGGAGGCCTCGCGCCACTCGAGCCGCCACTCACCACAGCCGCAGAACAGGAGCTGCGGGTGCAGCCAGCTGCCGCAGCGCGGGCAATGCCGCAGCAGCAGGCGCTTTTGTACCGCCGCATCCCAGAACGGACGGGTCGCATCCGAAGGCTCTGGGAGAATCATGGCAGCCCCCGTGCAAGCAGTGCGCCGGACATCAGCGCGGCGGCACCGAGAAACGCATGCTGCGCCCCCGGCACCTGGCTCGTGGAGGTTCCGCGCAACTGGCGCACCAGTTCCACGGCCTGGTTCAGGCCCTGCAAGTACACCTCGGCCAGCAGGCCGCCACTGGTATTGAACGGAATCTCCGGATCCAGCACCCAGTCCACACCGCCACCCGGCGGGCACAGGCCCAGGGTCTCGATGTCCCAGATCGCCGCAAAGGAAGTCGCGTCGTACAGGCCGAGAACATCCAGGTCCTGCGGTGTCAGGCCATGGCGCGCGAGCTTCGCCGGCACGACCTCGCGCCCGATCGAGGGCGGCAGCTGCTTATCCATCAGCCACATGTTCTGGTAGCCCGGGATCACGTGCTGCCAGGCATCGGCGACGTGGACCGGAACCTGGCGGCAATCGCGGGCGAGATCGGCGGCGGCCATCACGATGGCGCACGCTCCGTCGCTCTCGAGGCAGATGTCGGCCTTGCGCAGCGGCTCGGCCAGCATCGGACTCGCGAGGTAGTCCGCCGGCCCGAACGACTTGCCGTGCAGCAGCGCCGCGGGATTCCTCTGCGCCGCCTGCCGCGCCTGGCAGACGACAGCGCCGAGCGCCCGGCTCATGCGCTCCGCATCGATGCCATGGCGCTCCATGTACGCGCGCACCCATAGCGCGAACACCTGCGATGGCGATACGACGCCATACGGTGCCGTGAACTCGCCGCCGACCGGCAGGTTGCCGCGCGCCCTCGGGATCGCCCCCGATCCTTCGACCGAGCCCGGCATCGGTCGACCGAGCCGGAGCTGCGAGCGCCCGTTGAACGCGCGGAACACCACGACGACGCGCGCGCGCCCGGTCGCGATCGCCTCCCGGGCGAGGCCGATGACGCTGCCGACGAAGCCACCCCAGGTCGCGTCGTCCGCAGCGAAGCTGAGCGGGCGCATGCCAGTCAGCGACACCAGCTCGATCGGCGTCGTCGACTCGATCGAGGAACGCACGACGCCGTCCACGTCCTGCAGCGCCAGCCCCGCATCCTCGAGTGCCGCCTTGATCGCCTCGATCGCGAGCACGGTCTCCGGGCGGCCGGAGTCCCAGCTGTACTCCGTCTGGCCGATGCCGACGATGGCGGCCTGCTTCATGTCACACCCTCCATGGCAACGGCGCCAACGCCCAATCCCGACGCGAGACACTGGCTCGAACGCCGGTAGTGACCGGCACCCCAGGCCAGCGTCGCCGCGCAGAGGGCCGCGGCAATGCCGCAGACCAGCGCGAGCGCCAGATCGAGCGCCGCCGGATCCCTGAACACATAATCGGTGCACACACCCACGAGCGGCGGCCCGAGCAGCATCGCAGTGAGGTTGGACACCAGCACGAACAGCGCCGTCATGCGCGCGCGCAACTGGTTCGGCACCACCAGCTGGACCGCCGCCATGCCCGCCCCGGACGGGAACGCGATCGCGAACAGCAGCAGCACGGCGGCGGCCAGCGCGAGGCCTGCACTGGGAGCCTGGGTCATCGCAACGACCAGCACGCTGACCGCGAGCGCACTGATCGCACCGACGCGCAGCGGAGCATCGCTGATGCCCCGGCGCACGAGCCGGTCGGTCAACAGGCCCCCGAGATTGATCCCCGCCGTACCCGCGCACAGGACCACGAGGCCGAAGGCGAGGCCGATCTCACCAGCGCTCCAGCCGAAGCGCCGCATGAACAGGGCCGGCGCCCAGGCAAACACCGTGACCATGACCATCACGAGGAGTGAGAATCCGGCGTACAGCGCCACCAGCGTGCGGCCATGCACACGAAGGAACTCGCGAATTCCAGTGCCGTCCGCAATCGCGGCCGTCGCGGGCCCAGCGCGCCGGCGTGGCTCGCCGATCCACCAGACAAATGGCAGCAGCAGCAGGCCCGGCACGGCCACGACGAAAAACGTGAGCTGCCAGCTGAAGACTTCGCCGATGAGCGGCAGCACGGCCATCGGCTGGCGGGTGACGAGCTCGACGACGGCCCCGCCGGCAATCAGCGCGATGCCCGTGCCCCAATAGGCGCCGCTGGTGTACAGACTCACCGCCGCACTGAGGCGCTCGCGCGGAAACAGATCCGCCAGCATCGACAGCACGGCCGGCGACAATGCCGCCTCGCCCACGCCGACCCCCATGCGGGCAAGGAACAGCCCGGCGTAGCTGCGGGCCAGACCGCAGGCTGCGGTCATCAGGCTCCACAACAGGAGCCCACCGGCAATGAGGTTACGCCGGCTGCTCCGGTCCGCGAGCCAGGCGATCGGAAGCCCGACGAGCGTGTAGAACAGGCCGAACGCAGCACCGTGCAGCAGGCCGAAGGCCGTGTCATTGATGCCCAGGTCACGCTGCACCGGCTCCACCAGCAGGCTCAGGATCTGGCGATCGATCACCGCCACGATATACGCGAGTGTCAGCACGGCGACCACGTACCACGCACGCGCGGGCTGCGGCCAGTCGCGCTCTGCTGCTCGCTCCGGCATCTGTTCCTCGATCACATTTCCGTAACGTACGTTACGAGTATCGTGGTGGGGCCGAGACCTGTCAAGACGCATCCGGGTCGCTCGCGATCCGCCGCAGCGCCACCACCAGCTTGCCGAGCAGTTCGGTGAGCATCAGTCGCTCCGTGACTGAGAAATCCTGCAACAGCTGTGCCTGGTGCTGCAGCAGGAACCCGACCACTTCATCATAGATCGCTGCGCCAGCTGGCCGGACGGACAATTCCAGGCGGCGCCGGTCGCGCGAATTCATTGCCACCTTGATGTACTTCCGCGCCAGCAGGCGCCTGACCGAGCGCGTGATGCTCATTTTGTCGACGGCGATGTACTCGGAAACCTCGCGCGCCGAAAGTCCGGGCCGCGTGACCAGCAGCATCAACACGCGCCAGTCGGTGATCGTCAGTCCATAGCGCCGCGCGTGCTGGCGCTGCCAGATGCCGGCATTGAGATTGGCGGCGACCGCCACGCGGAACGGGATGCTCTCCTCGAGCGGCATCGGGTTGTCAGCGCTGTAGGGTGTGTTCGCCATCGCTGTTGTTCTATCCATCCAGGCAGGACTCGGTCCCCTGTAGCGTAACCCAAAGTGTCCGTTGCGGCAGCGGCGACCCAGGCTCGCCAGCCCGCAGCCCGGCGCAGCACTTGCGTCGCTGTCCGACCTGTGCTAACAATCCGTAACGTACGTTACGAAATGGAGTGACCGCCATGCAACAGCAGCGCGCCGCCGGCAGGCGGACCGGTCGGTTCATGTTCCCGCTGTGCACTCTGCTGCTGTGGCTGCCCGCATTGCCGGCGGCGGCCGCAGAGATGCTCGGGGAGGTCGTAGTCACCGCGCGCAAGCGCGAGGAACGCCTTCAGGACACCCCGATCTCGATCACGGCCTTCACCGCCGCAGAGCTCGATCTGCGCTCCGAGAGCAACACCGGCGAGCTGGTCAATTTCGCCCCGAACGTGAGCTACACGATCGGCGGCGCCAACGGCGGCAGCGCCTCGCAGCTGTTCATCCGCGGCATCGGCCAGGCGGATTTTGCGATCGGCAAGGAGCCGGGCGTTGCCACCTACGTAGACGGCGTCTACCTGAGCCGGTCGATCGGCGCCCTGCTCGACATCGTCGACGTCGAGCGGATCGAGGTCCTGCGCGGACCGCAGGGCACCTTGTTCGGCCGCAACGCAGTCGGTGGCGCACTCAACATCACCTCCACACGCCCGGACGACGCTTTCGCCGGCCGGGCGCAGGTGACCATCGGGCGCTTCAACCGGCTCGATGGCCGGGGCGTGCTCAACCTGCCGCTCGGATCTTCGGCATTCCTGCGCCTGACTGCCGCCCACCAGCAGCGCGACGGCATCGGACAGAGGCTCACCGACGGTGACGATGTCGGCGACATCGACAGCAGCAGCGGCCGCGTCCAGTTGCGCTGGCTCGCGACCGGGGCGCTGGAAGTCAATCTGGCCGCCGACTACACGCGCCGCAACGAGGGCACCTATCCGGCCACGCTGCTGACGGTCCAGAGCCCGGCATCCGGACTCGCCGCACTGTACAACGCCACCGTGGGCGGACCGGCTGGCCTGCCATTCACGCCGGCGCTGATCACGGGTGACCGCTACGATAGCTACACCGGGGGCCCGAACGTCAACGACCAGACCATCTGGGGCCTGGCTGCAACTGTCGAAGCCAGCCTGGGCGAACTGCAGTTGCGCTCGATCACGGCCTGGCGCGAACTCGAGGCCCGCTATTCGCGCGAGACGGATGGGTATCAGCTGCCGCTGCTCGATGTGATCAATGATGACGACCAGCGGCAGTTCAGCCAGGAACTGCAGCTCTCGCATTCCCGGGAGGGGCTGACCTGGATGGCTGGACTGTTCTGGTTCGACGAGGACTCGAGTGGCAGCAGCGACTCCAGGATCGGAGGCGGCATCTTCGGCTTCTTGCAGGGACTGCCGGGACCGGTCTTCCCGCTTGCTGCGCCGCCACCGGGTACGTCCTGTGCGGCCGGCACGACGCCGCCGAGATTTCCCTGCGCCGGCGGCGCGGGCAACTCGCTGAACGTCGCGCTCGACAACAACCGCCTGGACCTGATCGACCAGGATACGAACAGCTACGCGGTATTCGGCGAATTCAACCTCGACCTGACGGAGCTCGTGGCCGTCTCTGTTGGCGGACGCTACACGAGGGAGAAGAAGGACTTTTCGCTCGATTCGACCCGCTCCCAGTCGGGCGTGAAGCTGCTGCCGCTGACCCGCGTGGAGGAGACCTGGAGCAACTTCTCGCCCAAGGGCGGCATTGACCTCCGCTGGAGCGAGGACCTGCTCACCTACTTCACGCTGACCAGGGGCTTCAAGGCGGGCGGCTTCAATGCCCGGGCCCGCAACGACGGCGAACTCGAACCCTTCGACCCGGAGACCGTGCTGACCTGGGAGCTGGGCCTGAAATCCCAGTGGTTCGGGAAGCGGCTGCGTGCGAACGCCGCGGTGTTCTACAACGACTACGACGATATCCAGGTCGTCGTCGTCCAGGCTGATCCAATCACGGGCCAGATCTTCAATCGCGTCGAGAACGCCGGCAAGGCGCGGACCAGCGGCTTCGAGGTCGAAGTGCTGGCACGGATCGCGGGCGCGCTCGACCTCTCGGCCGGCGTGGGCTATACGGACGCCCAATACACGAGCGTCGAGGCCGGCGCGGAGTTCAGCACCAGCAGCAAGTTCGTCCAGACTCCGGAATGGACCTGGAACGCCGGGGCACAATACACGCAGTCACTCGGTGGCGGCGGACAGTTGCTGCTGCGCGCGGACTACGCATATCGCACCGAGTACTTCAACGACGCGCAGAATTCCCTGCGCATCCGGGAGCCCGGCTACGGGCTGCTCAACGCTTCGATCACCTGGCAGAACGCCGGTGAGAGCCTGGGGCTGCGGCTCTTCGGTACCAATCTCACGGACAGCGAGTACCTGATGTTCGGCATTGACCCGACCAGTGGTCTCGGCTTCTCATCGGGCACCTTCGGCCGCCCGCGCGAGTGGGGACTCAGCGCCTGGTATCGCTTCTGAGGTTCTGAGCCTCTACGGACCCGGCGGCGCCGCCGCCGCGACAGGTTGCAGCGAGCGCTCGAGAAAGCTCTCCATCGTCCGGTAGAGCCGTACGCGGTTCTCCGGCTCGTAGAAGCCGTGCCCTTCCTCGTCGATCACCAGGGACTCGACGGCCCGACCCTCGTCGCGCAGGGCCTTGACCAGCGCCCGGTAATGCCCGATGGGCACGCGGTGGTCGATGCCGCCGTGCGCCAGCAGCACCGGCAGCCGGATCCGGTCGGTGACCCGGGCCGGTGACCACGCGTTGAGCACTGCCTCGTCGGTACCGAGCACGCGGTCGAGGTAGCGTCGTCCACTTCCACGCAGGCGGATGTCGCCGATATCCTGCATCAGGTGCAGGTCGTAGACCCCAACGTAGCCGATCGCACAGCGGTACAGCTCCGGATAGCGGATCGGATTCATCAGCGCCGAATAGCCACCGAAACTGCCGCCGTAGATGCAGACCCGATCGGCGGGGGCGAGCCCCGCCGCGATCACCTTGCGCACGCCGTCGGCGATGTCATCCTGGATGCGCCCGCCCCATTCGCGATAGCCGGCTTCCCTGAACGCCTGGCCGCGACCGCCGGAGCCGCGGTAGTTCACCTGCAGCACACCGTAGCCACGGCTCGCCAGGAACTGCGCATCCGGGTCGAAGGCCCAGCGGTCGTACGGTCCATGCGGCCCGCCATGGGGCATGACGACCAGTGGCCGCTGGCTCGCATCCCGCGCGGTGTAGAAGGCCCAGAGCTTCTGTCCGTCGCGGCTTTCGAACTCGACCGGCCGCACCGGAGCCATCTGTTCGGCACGGATCGCCGGCTGCAGTTCGGCCACCAGCTTCAGGCTGTTGTCCTGACGATCCAGCACATAGTAGGTGCCCGGATGCCGATCGGACCGCGCGAACACCAGCACCCTGTGGTCGTCCCGGCTGAAGCTGGGGAAACTGACGAGCTGACCGGGGAATCGCTGCATCAGGCCCGCGTGCAGCCGGGTCCACTCGGAGGTCTTGTCGATGTACTCGATGCCGGGTTTGCCGGCATCGAAGAGCGCACCGAACGGCGCACCGTAGTAACCTTGAAAGAAGACCCTGGCCACCGCCACATCGGCGCGCCCCGCCAGGTGCCTGCGCGTCCCGGCTCGCAGGTCGATCTCGTACAGCTGGGCGGGCTCCTTGTGATCCGATGCCAGTGCCCAGAGCAGGTTGTTATCCGGGGCGATGCGCATAGGCTGCAGCGAATATCCGGCGAGCGCCGGCGGCAGCGGCTGCCACTCCGACTCGCCGGTCGGCCGATACTGGATGCGTGGATCGTCGTTCTCATCCACGCCGATGGCGATCCGGGCGCGCCCGGTGTGATCAGCGAAGAACTGCACGGGGCCCGGCAGTCGCTCGATTTCGCGGCGTACTCCGGAGCGCGTATCCACGTGATAGAGCGCGGTCTCGTCCGGATCGTCGCCTCGATTCCAGGGTCTGAAAGTCACCAGGACCTCGCCCGGGCGATCCCGCAGTACCGTAGTTACGTCGGCAAATCCCTCATCTTTGCGGCGCCCGGCATGGAGCATGTCGTCGGGCAGGAAACCGAAGAGCATGTCCTGGCCCTTCGCGCGGATGTCCGTCGTGTACAGTTCTCCGGTACTGTAGGGAGTCGCGCGCATGGGCTCCATGTTGGCCTTGGAGACGACGACCCGGTCGTCCGCACTCCAGACGATCTCGGTGACATGGAACCGGCCCCCGAACCGCAGGACCTGGACTCCCCCTGGCCCGTCGAGGGGGATGATGTGCAGCTGCGTCTCCGTGCCGGATTCAGCCGGGACGGCCGTGGCCAGGTGCCGCCCGTCAGGCGCCAGCGCGATGTCGCTGATCGATGCGTGCGCGGCAAAATCCTCGGGCGCTGGAGCCTGCGCCCACGAAGCCTGCGCGCCCGGCAACAGCAGCAGCCAGGACCAGACGGCCCGGCTCAGGATCCGATGCTTCTTGTGCATGACTGCCCCCCCCGAGGCTGGCCTATGTTATCGCGAATGGCCGGGACGGGCATCAGCCGGCGGCAATCGCAGCACCGGATCTCCGGCACCTTTGCTAGCATTTCACCCATGACTCTGCGCACCAAGGCCTGGGCGGCGGTCCTGGCCGTCACGGTTCTTCTCGTCCTGACGCTGTTGTGGATCGGCGGGCAGGTCCTGGCGACGGCATCGGACCGCCTTGAACGGGAGTTCGTCAGCCGCGGGGCCCAGCGCGTCCAGAATGCATTCGAATACCGCCTCGGCGTTCTGGAACGGACCGCCCGCGACTACGCGAACTGGGACGACACGGTTGAATTTGCCGCCGGTCGCCGGCCGGAGTATCCGCGGGAAAACTTCACCAGCGAGACCCTCGCCAACCTCGGGATCCCGCTGATGCTGGTCTACGACGCCGAGCGCCGACCGGCAGGCGGAGTCCACGTTCCTGCGACTGGAACGGCGCCACAGCGCCCGGCGGACGGTGCCGATTTCGCGCTGTTTGCACCGGAAATCGCCACCGTCATCGCGGATCGGACGGCCCGCACGGCCACCCGGGGCTGGAAGAAGGCTGGCTCCGTGGTCTGGGCCTATGCCGCAGTTCCGGTCACCAGCCAGCAGGACGCGAAAATCACCCGCGGAGCGCTCGTGGTCGCCCGACGGCTCGACCAGGCCTACATTGCCGAGTTGGCCGAAGTCATCCGGCAGCCGGTCGTGCTGGCTGCCGATCACCCGGCCACCGGCCTGGAGTTCGAGCCGCTGGCCGAAGGCGGGACCCTGGCCTTCGCACGCATGGACGGCCAGCGCATCCTCTCCCGCGTGTCCCTGCTGGCCAGGGATCGCAGCCCGGCCGCCGTGCTGGTCACCGAGCTCGATCGCCCGATTCACCGCGCCGCCGTACAGGCCGGCTGGCTCCTCGCGGGCATTGGCCTCGGCACGGCGCTGCTGTTCGGGGTCATGTTCAGCGTGTTGCTGGACCGGTTCGTGATCCGGCGCCTGCAGGATCTCCACGACACCGTGCATCGGGTCGGCAGTGAGGACGATCCGCGCCTGCGCGCCGCGGTACGCGGCGCTGACGAGATCGCTCGCCTGAGCACCGCCATCAATTCGATGCTCGATGCACTGGCGCGCAGCCGTTCCGATCGTGAGCTGGCGCGCAGGCGGCACGAACGGCTGCAGGAGCAGCTCGTGCAGGCCCAGAAGCTGGAAGCGATCGGCGAATTCGCCGGTGGCATCGCCCACGACTTCAACAACTGCCTGACCTCGATCATTGGCTGGCTGACGCTCCTGCGCGAGGAGCTGCCGCAGGGCGGCAAGCAGCGCGAGCAGGCGGACTTCGCCCTGGCTGCGGCCGAACATGCCACCGCGGTGGTCGGCCAGCTGCGAGTCTACAGCCGCCAGGGTGAGCCGAATCTCGTGCGTACTTCGCTCAGGGAACTGCTCGGGGACTCACTGCAGCTGCTGCGCTCCGGCCTGCCGCCGAGCATCGAGCTGCAGCTCATCAGCAACTGTGACCATGACCAGCTGCTGGCCGATCCGACCCAGCTGCGCCAGATCGTGATGAACCTCGTCCGCAACGCCGCAGACGCCATGGCCGGCACCGGTCGCGTCACCGTGCGGCTTGACAATGTCACCCTGCCGGCCGCGGATTGTCCCGGTGCCGGCCAGCTGCCGGCCGGTCACTATCTGCGCCTTGCCGTCGAGGACACCGGGTCCGGCGTTGCCCCGGAGCTGCAGGAGCGCATTTTCGAGCCGTTCTTCACGACGGGCAATGCGGGTCGTGGTACTGGCCTCGGGCTGCCCGTGGTCCGGAGCGTGGCTGAACGCCACCGCGGCGCGGTCGGCCTGTCGAGCCCGCCCGGCGCCGGAGCGACCTTCTTCGTATACCTGCCGATCGCCGCGGCCGCTCCAGTGCCCCTGGCACCGTCCGAGCCGGCGGCGCAGTCACTGGCCGGACGCCGCCTGCTCCTCGTCGATGACGATCCCAAGGTGCTGCAGGTCCTTGCCAGGGCGCTGGTCAGGCTGGGCTGTGACGTCGTCACCGCCACCGATGGCCAGGACGCCTGGGAACAATTCCTGCGGCTGGACGGCCGGACCTTTGATTGCGTGCTGACCGACCTGACAATGCCGCGCGTGGGCGGCATGCAGCTCGGTGAGCGCATCTTCAATTCCCGGATGGCAGTACCAGTTATCCTGATGACGGCCTACGCGGCGGCGCTCGATCCGGAGCGCATCCGCCAGGCCGGATTCCATGCGCTGCTGCCCAAGCCGCTGGATTTCGGCCGGCTCACCCGGCTGCTGCAGGACATCCGCGGAGCGAACACGGCCGGAAGTGATTGCGCATGAGCTGTGACACCCCGGCGCCGCTCCGCCGCGCCTTGGCCTCGACATCTGTACCAGGAGACCCACTGATGACGAACATCGACGAACAAGGTGTGCGGGCCACGCTGCAGCTCTATCTCGATGGAGCCCGCGAAGGGGACGTCGACAAAGTCCGGCGCTCCTTTCACCCGCAGGCGCGGATGAGCGGCTTCCTGCAGGGACAGTCGCTGGTCGGCGGCCCCGAACCCTACTACGAGGCAGTTACGAACGCACCACCGCCAGCGAAATCCGGCGAACCCTACCAGGCCGAGATCACGCATCTCGCGGTTGCGGAGCGCGTCGCGAGCGCGACGCTCGTCGAGAGCTCCTACCTCGGCATGCATTTCACGACGTTCTTCCACCTGCTGAAGATCGGCGGCAACTGGCAGATCATCAGCAAGACCTTCATGCATCACCAGTGAAGGCGCCGCGCACTGTTCCCGTCGTGCTGGCACTGCTGCTGGGTGCTGCGGCAGCCACCAGCCAGCCGGCTCCACGCACGATGGCCGAGATCCTCGCCGCGAGCACGGCGTCGGACTGGCGGACGCCCGACCCGGTCGAGACACTGTATCTCGAGCTTGCAACGGGGCGGGTCGTGATCGAGCTGGCGCCCGCCTTTGCGCCCCGGCATGTCGCCAACGTCAAGGCACTCGCGCGCGCAGCGTACTTCGATGGCCTCGTGATCCTGCGGGTGCAGGACAACTACGTCGTGCAGTGGGGCGATGCCGGCGGAACCAGGCCGATCGCCGGCGGCGTGCCGGCGCTGCCCGGTGAGTTCGAGGTGACGAGTGCCGCGATGCCACCATTCACGCTGCTGCCGGACGGCGATGTCTACGCACCGGAAGTGGGCTTTGCCGCGGGCTTTCCGGCCGCCCGCGACCCGGCCCAGGGACTCGGCTGGCTCGCGCATTGCTATGGGATGGTTGGCGCCGGCCGTGATGTCGCGACCGACAGCGGCGGCGGCACCGAGCTCTATGTCGTGATCGGCCACGCGCCGCGCCATCTCGACCGCAACGTCACGCTGCTCGGTCGCGTGCTGCTCGGCATGGAGCTGTTGACGGCGCTGCCACGCGGCAGCGGATCGATGGGATTCTACGAGCAGCCGGAGCAGCGGGTGCCACTGCTCGGCATGCGCGTCGCCGCCGACCTGCCACCGGCCGCGCGAACGCCGCTCGAGGTGCTGCGGACCGACACGCCGTTGTTCGCCGAGCTCATCGAGTCGCGGCGCAACCGCCGCGAGGAGTGGTTCCGGTCGCCGGCAGGACACATCGAGCTGTGCAACGTGCCGCTGCCCGTACGCCAGCCGAAATCCTGAGGGCCATCCGATGCTCATCGACCGCCGCAGCCTGCTGACCACGATGCTCGCCGCTGGCGCCGCCGTTGGCGCGAACCAGGCCCTCGATGCGGCGCCGTGCACCTCCGGGCGGATTCGCCGGATCGCAACGGAGGAAGGCTTTGCAATTCCGGAGCTGATCGAGGCAGTGAGCCGCTACATGCGGGCACATGGAGATCAGGAACCCGGGCTACCCGAGCTGCGCAACGGATTCCCGCCGCTGGAACGCTTCCCCTGGGGTCCACCGCTCATCGACTTCGAGCGCCGGATCGCGGACATGGACCGCGATGGCATCGACCATGCCGTGCTCCTGGTCATGTCTCCTGGAATCCAGATCTTCGAGCCGGCGGAGGGCCTCGAACTCGCGCGCCTGGTCAACGATCGCGCCGCGGAAGTGGCGCGCCGGTACCCGGGCCGGTTCACGCCGCTGGCCGCCCTGGCCCCGCAAGCCCCGGAGGCGGCTGCGCAGGAACTCGAGCGGGCCGTGCGCAGCCTCGGCATGAAGGGCGGCATCATCAACTCGCATACCAAGGGCGAGTACCTGGACGACCGCCGCTTCTGGCCGATCTTCGCAGCGGCGCAGGCGCTGGAGGTTCCGATCTACCTGCACCCGCGCGAGCCTTCGCCGCGGATGCTGGCGCCCTACCTGGACTTCGGCCTGTCCGGAGCGATGTGGGGCTACGCGGCCGAGACCGGCCTGCACGCGCTGCGCCTCATCCTCGCCGGAGTTTTCGACGAATTCCCACGCCTGCGCCTGGTACTCGGTCACCTGGGCGAGGGCATCCCCTACTACCTCGACCGCATCGACAATCGCTATCGTGCCCAGCCGCGACTGGTGCCCACCTCCAGCCAGTTGCAACGACTGCCGAGCGAGTACTTCCGCGAGCATTTCTGGATCACCTCGAGTGGCGCCAACTGGGCGCCGGCAGTGCGCTTCTGCCAGCAGGTGCTCGGCGTGGATCGCGTGTTGTTCGCGGTGGACTACCCCTTTGAGGACCAGCCCGCGACGGTCGCACAGGCGATGGCGATCCCGATGCCGGCGACCGAGCAGGAGTCCTTCTTCCACGGCAATGCGGAGCGCGTCTTCGGCATCGCGCCGGTCACTCGGACTCGGTTGGCTGGCCCTGCGCCTCCCAGGCCAGGAAGTCCCCGTCGAGGTGCCACAGCCGCGTGAAACCGTGGGCGCGCAGCGTGGCGAGGGCGAGCTGGGTGCGCCGGCCGCTGCGGCAGTAGACGACCAGGTCACGCCCGCGCAGCTCCTCGAGCTCACCGATTCGCACCTCGATCTGCTCATGCGGCAGATTTCGCGCTCCTGGCACATGCGCCGCGGCGAACTCCTCGGCGGTCCGCACATCGAGCACGACGACGGGCTCCTGCCCGGGGCTGCTGCGTTCGAGCAGCTGCTCCTGCGAGATCAGCCGATCCTCCGGCGCCGGCGCCTCCTGCGCCGCGGCGACGAACAATGCGCCGCCCAGCAGCAGCGCGATCACGATTCCCTGCCCGTGGTACTGCATGGTCGCTACTCCTTGTTCTCACGCAGGCCGCCAAGTCGCGCGATGACTTCCTCCGGCGCGACGACTGCACGCACGCCGGCGGGCCGCGCCGCATCTTCGACCACGAAGACCCGCTTCTCCCAGCCACGCAGTGCCGGCCGGCCGTCGGCATGGGTCACGCGGTGCTGCACCGTGAAGGTCCTGCCGGACCAGGATTCCACGCGGGATTCGAGCTGCAGCTCGGCGCCGTGCAGGCAGGCGTTCCGGTACTCGGCGCGGCTCTCGAGCAAGGGCATGCCGACGATCTGGAACTGTCGCCGCAGCTCGGCCAGCGGGAGCTGCACGCTGCGGAAGAGCTTCTCGGTCGCGCGATCGAACCAGACATAGAAATTCGGATAAAAGACCTTGCCGGCGGCATCGCAGTCGGCCCAGGCCACGACGATGGTCTCCGTGTGTACCGGCGGCGTAGCGCCCGGACCCTCCCGGTCACCGGCGCGCAAACAGGAAGTCCCCGACGAAAGGATTGCTGCGACGCTCCTCACCGAAGGTCGACATCGGCCCATGGCCGGAGAGAAAGCGGACATCGTCGCCGAGCGGGAACAGGTTCTCGCGGATCGAGCGGATCAGCGCCTCGTGGTCGCCGCCGGGGAGATCGGTCCGGCCGACCGAGCCCTGGAAGAGTACGTCGCCGACGATCGCGAACCGCCCGGGCTCGTGGAAGTAAACCACATGCCCCGGCGTGTGCCCCGGGCAGTGGCGGACCTGGAGTTCGACATCACCGAACTGCACGCGGTCCCCTTGCTCCAGCCAGCGCGTGGGTTCGAAGGACTCCATCCGGGCCAGGCCGAACATCGCCGCGTGCTGCGGCAGATCCTGGATCAGGAAGCGATCGCTGCGGTGCGGGCCTTCGATCGGCAGACTGCAGCGCTGCGCGAGCTCGGCGGTTCCGCCCGCATGGTCCAGATGTCCGTGCGTGAGCAGGATCCTGACCGGCGTGACCTGTTCTTCCGCGACCGCCGCGAGCACCTGGTCGAGATCACCGCCGGGATCGACGATCGCGGCTTCCCGCGTGCGCTCGCACCAGAGGACCGAGCAGTTCTGCTGGAACGGAGTGACGGGAACGACGCGGATGCGCATGGCAGGGGAAACCAGCAAGGGACGAGGCCGCATTATATCGTCGCGGCACCCGCGACGAGGGCTCTGCTAGACTCCGGTACGGAGAAACGATGGTGCCAGCCGCTTTTGCGGACCAGGAACTGGCGGACTGCAGGCCCGCGCTGCTGCGCTATGCGCGGCTGCACCTGCGGGATGCCAGCGCGGCAGAAGACGCGGTGCAGGATACCCTGGTCGCGGCGCTGCAGGCGGCGGCGACGTTCCGCGGCGAGTCTGCGCTGCAGACCTGGCTCATCGGCATCCTGCGCCACAAGCTGATCGATCAGCTGCGCCGGCGGCGGCACGAGATTCCGGGGTCCGAGGCTGGCCTCGATGCCGATGAGGCCGCGGATTCCGGACTGCTGGAGCGACTGTTCGAACGCAACGGCCATTGGGCAGCTCCACCGCAGGCCTGGCAGCGACCGGATGCCGCGCTCGAACAGGCGGACTTCTACGCCGCGTTCGAAGCCTGCGTGCAGGGCCTGCCGGCGCGCACGGCCCAGACCTTCGTGCTGCGCGAGGTGGACGGGCTGGATGCGGCGGAAATCTGTAAGGAACTACGCCTGTCCCCGTCCAACTACTGGGTCATGATGCATCGCGCACGCCTGCGCCTGCGCGAATGCCTGGAGAAGCGCTGGTTCGCAACCAGCGATCGGGGAGATTGACGTGCTGTCCTGCCAGGATACTTCACTGCTGGTTTCCCGCCGCCAGGACGAGGCACTACTGTGGCGGCAACGACTCGCCGTCAGGGTACATCTGGTCCTGTGCGCTGCGTGCCGCCGTTTCGCCGGGCAGCTCCGCATCCTGCGCGCAGCAGCACGGCGCTTCCCCGGACCCTGAGAGCGCTCAGTAGCGGTTGCCGGATTTCACTGCCAGCCAGCGGTCGAATGACAGCCGGCCCGGCCCGAAGACGGCGACGACCAGCAGCATCAGCCCCCAGAGGCAGTGCTGGCCGAGCGCCGCCTCGAAGCCGTCCTGCAGCAATACGTGCGCATAGGCCAGCACGGCGACCCCATTGACCACCGACAGCCCGATGGCCGCGAGACGGCCGAACAGGCCGAGTACCAGCAGCACCGGGAAGACCAGCTCACCCGCGGTCCCGGCCACCGCCGCAGCAGCCGGTGCCAGCAGCGGCACGTGGTACTCCTCCTGAAAGAGGAACCGGGTCGTTTCCCAGTCTGTCAGCTTGAGCCAGCCGGACTTCAGGAACTGCCAGCTGACCCAGAGCCGCAGCCCGAGCAGCAGCAGCGGCTGCAGCGGGTCCAGCAGGCGGGCCGCAAGATTCACCGGCGCGGTCAGCGGCATCGACGCTTTCACGATTCACTCCCTGCGGCCGACGTCAGGCGCTGCAGCTCCACGCCGTCGGCCGCGCGGCGAATCAACAGTGATTCCACCTGCCCCGCCGCCGGCGCCGCCAGGCGTGCCACCAGCCCCGACCGCTGGTACTGCTCCCACAGCGCAAACAGCGGCAGTGATGACTGCCACAGCCGGACCGCCGACCCATCAGCGGCGACCAGCACCTGCTGGATCAGCCACTCGAACTCAGCCACGACGGCGAGCGGCGCATCGCCAGTGCCGGCCAGATGCCGCGTGAGGAACTCCGGCAGCCGTTCACCGCAGTGAAACAGGTTGCCGGAGCGTGACGGACAGGCGCGCTGGTAGGCCCAGGACATCGAGCGGAATTCGTCGTGGCCCATCAGCCCATGCAGCAACGGGAACGCCGCCTCCAGCGCCCCCGCGAAATTCTCGCGCGCGTTCACGCGGTAGACGGACAGCCGGCGTCGCGGCCAGGGGGCGGCGGCCCCTGGGTCGCGCCCGAGCACGGCGGCGAGGAACCTCTCCTGGGTCTCAGGCAGCGCGGGCACGCAGCACCTCCGCGGCGGCGCTATCCGCACGCCGTGCCTCGGCCAGCAGCTCATCGAGCGCCGGCAGGCTCGAGTCCCATTCGATCAGCGCCGGAACCGGACCGAGCCGGGCAACGGCCTGCCGATAGAGTTCCCAGACCGGGGCAGCCACCAGCGCGTCGTGGGTATCCACGAGGAACTCGCCCTCCGGGTCGTCGACGACGGTGTGACCAGCCAGGTGAATCTCCCGCACCAGCACTGCTGGCATCGCCGCGATGTACTGCGCGGCGTCGAAACCGTGATTGCGGGCACTGACGTACACATTGTTGACGTCGAGCAGCAGGCCGCAACCCGAGCGTCGCGCCAGTTCGATCAGGAACTCCGGCTCGGACAGCTCGGCGCCTGGAAACTGCAGGTAGCTCGACACATTCTCGATCAGGATCTGCCGGCCAAGGAAATCCTGCACCTCGCCGACACGCGCGACCATGTGCTGCAGCGCCTCATCCGTGTGCGGCATGGGCAGCAGGTCGTTGACGAAGGTCCCGCCGACGGATCCCCAGGCCAGGTGCTCGGAGACCAGGGCCGGCTCGACGCGCCGGACAAGGCGGCGCAGGCGCTGCAGGTGCTCGCGCGACAACGGGTCGACCGATCCCAGCGACAACCCGACACCATGCAGGCTGAGGCCGTAGTCACGACGAACCGCATCGATCACCTCGAGCTGGCGGCCACCGTCGGCGAAGAAATTCTCACTGTGGACCTCGACCCAGGGGAT
>SCUD01000092.1 GCA_004297335.1 Gammaproteobacteria bacterium | reverse complement strand
GTCCCCTCGGATCATGTACTCGATCAGGTTGTCGTGTCCGGAGAAGCCGGCCGCCAGCGCCAGCGGAAAGACCAGCACGCCGCATGCGAGCGCGAGCGCCAGCCAGTTGCTCGGGCTCGCGAAGCGCCGGCGCTGCGGCCAGGCGAACAGCAGCAGGCCGCTCAGCACGACGAGGCCACCGAGCAGCAAGCCGAGGCGCATCACCAGCGGGTTGAACACCGGACTGGCCCGTTCCCAGACCTGGTCGGCCATGCCTGGAACCAGGCTGGTGCCGTTGCCCGTGGCATCGAGATTGAATGCGATCTGCGCGGGGACGAACAGATCCAGCGAGTAGGAGTCCTTCCACACGTTACGTCCGGTCGGGCTGATGAACACGCCGTCGCCGGCCGCCCGGTAGGGCCCCGAGCCGTTCAGTAACAACCCCTGACCGTCCGGTGCCAGCTTGACTGTCAACACCGCGGCCGGATCGAAGGCTTCCTTGAGTATCTCGATCGTCGTGAACGAGCGCCGCGCATTCCAGTAAGTACCGACCAGCTTCTTCGGATCAACCTGCCGGCTGCGAGCCGGCTCGGTCGGGACCTGCAGGAAGCGCTCGACGAACGATTCGCGCAATGCGAAACCGAGCGGCGGATCCCGCACGATGACGCCGGTCGCATTGCTGCCATCCGCCGGATCGCCGGCCCAGGGCGCAGGTCCGCCCTGCATCGCCGACACGAAGAAGCCGAAGCGCTTCTGCGGGATCATCAGCATCATGCTCTGGAAGCCGGGTGCCCCGCCGCCGTGCTCGATGGTCGGCGCACCGTTCAGCGTCCCGGTGAAGAACGGCAGCGCGAAGCCGTGGGAAATCGGCGCGTTCCGGGCGTTCTCCGTATGCAACTCACGGAAGGTCTCCCGGCTCACGAGCGCCGGATGGCCATCCTCGCCCTCGAAGATGTGCACATTCATGTAGCGCGCCATGTCACCAGCGGTCGAGACGATCGTCCCGGCCGGCCCGATCCAGGGATGCGGCAGCCCCAGCGGCTGCGCGATCGGCTGACCCTGTTCGTCGAACCAGTAGGCGCGGCTCAGGTTCGCGGGGAACGAGCCATAGACCATGCTGGTGTGGGCCATGCCGAGCGGCCTCCAGATGTTCTCCTTGAGATAGGTGTCGATGCGCTGACCGGAGACGTCCTCGATGAGGAAGCCGAGCAGCGAGAAGCCCCAGTTCGAGTACACGCTCGGCCCGCCCGGCTCCAGCGCGAGCTCCGGCATGAAGCGTTCGATCTCGCTCGCGGGCAGCGGCAGGGCCACGCCCTGCCCGGCGGGGTCACCCTGGCCGAAGTTCACGTCCTCGAAGCCAGCGCGGTGGGTCAGGACCTGTCGAATCGTCACGCGCGCACCCCGCGCGCCGGGCAGCTGCACGCGCTTCAGATAGCGGTTGACCGGGTCATCGAACGAGGCGATCAGGCCGCGATCGATGAGCTGGCCGAGCGCGGTCGCGATGAAGGTCTTGGTGATGGAACCGACGATGAAGCCGGAGCGCTCCGGGTCGACCGGGATCCGCTGCGCATAGTCGGCATAGCCGTAGCCCTTCGCGAAGATCACCTCGTCGTCCTGGACCACGCTGACCGTGATGCCCGGTGACCGGCGCTCGGCGACGGCCCGGCCGTAGTAGTCATCGGCCCACCGCTCGAGCTCGTGCGGATCGACCAGTGGCTCCGCGCCGGCCGAGGTCGCCCAGACCGCCAGCAGCAATGCCGGCAGCCACCGGCCGAATGGAACGCGCTTCCCGCCCATGGACCACCCCCGTAGCCGTAACTCATTGTCGCCGTGGACTTTATGCCATGCCCGCCCGGGCGGGAAACCCGCCGAAGGGAGGGGGGCCGGCTTGACGCCCCACCCGCAAGCTGGGATAAGACGCATTCGCAATAACCGGCGTGCCGGCACGCCGAAGGGGTGTCGCATGGCCCGCAAGTCCGTCCGCAGCACCGTGCTGTCGGGTCAGCGACCGAAGCGAGCCCCCAGCCCATCGCTGGCAGTCCTCGTCGCCACGCGCAAGGGCGCATTCGTCCTGAGGTCGGATAGCACGCGTCGCAGCTGGCGACTCAGCAAGCCGATCATGCTCGGCCACATCGTGCATCACCTGCTGCTCGACCCGCGCGATGGACGAAGCATGCTGATGGCGGCGCGCACCGGGCATCTCGGGCCCACGGTGTTCCGCTCAGCCGATGCCGGCAGGACCTGGAAGGAAGCCTCGCGCCCGCCAGCGTTTCGCCAGACCGGGGCAGGCCAGAAGAAACATGTCGTCGACCACACCTTCTGGCTGACGCCCGGGCACCCGAGCGAGCCGAAGGTGTGGTACGCGGGCACCTCGCCGCAGGGTCTGTTCCGCAGCGAGGACAGCGGCGATACCTGGGAACCGGTCGCGGGCCTCAACGATCACCCCGAGTACAGCCAGTGGATGGGCTGGCTGGAAAACGGCACGCCCGATGGCCCCAAGCTCCATTCGGTGCTGGTCGATCCGCGCGATGCAGCGCACCTGTACGTTGCGATGTCGAGTGGCGGCGTACACGAATCGCTCGATCGGGGCACGACCTGGACGGCACTGGTCCAGGGCGAGGAGGTGGTGGAGCAGTTCGATGCCAGTCGCCTCGATTTCCACGACCCGCATTGCGTGCGCCTGAGCCCGGCGAATCCCGACCGCCTGTACCAGCAGAATCACTGCGGCATCTATCGCCTCGACCGGCCCGGCGTGGAATGGACGCGCATCGGTCGTTCCATGCCGAAGAGCGTTGGCGACATCGGCTTCCCGATGGTCGTGCACCCGCGCGAAGTCGACACGCTGTGGGTGTTTCCGATGGACGGCGGCGGTGTCTGGCCGCGCACCAGCCCCGGCGGCCGGCCGGCGGCCTATCGCTCGCGCAATGGCGGTGGCAGCTGGCAGCGGCAGGATCGCGGGCTGCCGCGCCGCGATGCCTGGTGGACGGTCAAGCGGCAGGCGATGAGCGCAGACGCCGCCGATCCGCTCGGCCTGTATTTCGGCACCACCAGCGGCGAGCTGTGGGCGAGCCGCAATGAGGGCGAGAGCTGGAGCTGCATTGCCCGCCACCTGCCGGAGATCTACGCCGTGGAAGCGGTCGAGTTACGGCGATGAAGGTGCGCATCCCCAGCCCGCTGCTCTCCTACACGCGGTCGAAAGAGGTGTCGGCGACGGGGGCGACGCTGACCGAACTGCTCACGGACCTGGACCGGCAGTTTCCGGGCCTGCGCTTCCGGCTGATCGACGAACTCGACCAGCTGCGCCCGCACATGCGCATCTTCGTCAACCGGGATCAGGTGCGCGATCTGGCGCATCCACTCGCGCCTGGCGACTCGGTGCAGATCATCCAGGCATTGAGCGGCGGGTGAGATCCGGGCCGTAAGCCTCAGCGCCCCTTGTACTCCGGCTTGCGCTTCTCGGCGAACGCGCGCGGGCCCTCGCGGGCATCCTCGGACTGGAATACGCGCGCGGCTAGGGCTTTCTCCAGCACGAAGTTCGGCTCGTTGTTGAGCGCGCGCACGGCGATCTCCTTCGCGGTGCGCACCGCGAGCGGGCCGTTCCGGCAGATCTTGTCCGCCAGCGCCAGTGCTTCATCCATCAAGCGCTCGCGCGGCACGACCCGGTTGACCAGCCCGACCTCGCAGGCGCGGCGCGCATCGATCGTGTCGCCGGTCAGCAGCAATTCCATCGCGACCGCCCACGGGATCTGCTGTGGCAGGCGGATGTGGCTGCCGCCGGCCGGGATCACGCCCCAGCGCACCTCGGCCAGCCCGAAGCTCGCAGTCTCTGCGGCAATACGGAGATCAGTGCCCAGCATGAACTCGACGCCGCCGGCGACACAGATGCCGTTCACCGCCGCGATGATCGGCTTGAAGATCTTGTCGAAAGGCCGGCGCACCGGGTCCTCGTAGCCCATCGAGTCGCCCGCGGCGATCGCCGGCAGCGCGTCCATCAGGTCCATGCCGGCGCAGAAGGCGCGATCGCCGGCGCCGGTCAGGATCGCGACCAGCAGCTCCGGGTCGGCATTGAAATCATCGAACGCGGCGTCCATGCCGATCAGCATCTCGCGCGTCATCGAATTCAGCGCCTGCAGTCGATTGAAGGTCATCACGGCGATGCGGCCGCGCTTTTCGTAGGTGAAGGTCTCGGGCAGCGAAATCGCCATGTTTCGGTCCTTGGGTCAGCTCAGTGGGAATGATTCGATGCGGTCGCATCCGCTGGCGGCAGCGCGGCGACGACCAGCTCGGCGAGGTCGAAGACCTTGCGCTCGCCGCCGCGGCCGGCCGCGCTCGAAGTCAGCATCAGCAGGCAGAACGGGCAGGAGGTCGCGACCTGGTCGGCGCCGGTCGCGAGCGCTTCATCCAGGCGCGTGTCGCTGATCCGGGCGGTGCCGCCTTCCCGAGACCAGTAGTTGCCGCCGCCGGCGCCGCAGCAGAAGCTGTCCCGGCCGTGGCGTGGCATCTCGACCAGCTCGCCGACCGCGGCCACGACGCCGCGCGTCTCGCGGACGATGCCGTTGTGCCGCGCCAGATAGCAGGGATCGTGGAAGGTGATCCGGCGTGCCGGGTCGCGCACTGGCGCCAGCCGGCCCTCCCGGATCAGCCGCTCGATCAGCACGCCGTGCGGGATGGTCTCCCAGCTCGCGCCCAGCTCCGGGTAGTAGCGATCGAAGCTGTTGAAGCAGTGCGCGCACATCGTGATGACCTTGCTGATCCCGCGCTCGCGGAAGTCCTCGATGTTGGCCTGGGCGAGTTCCACGAACAGTAGTTCATTGCCCATCATCCTGGCCGGGTCGCCGGTGCAGCGGGATTCCTCGAGGATGCCCCACGAAACGCCGGCGGCGTCCAGGATCCGCGCCATCGCGCGCGCCACCTGCTGGGCGCGCTCTTCGAAGGCGACCGCGCAGCCGATCCACAGCAGGTACTCGGTGCGACCCGCCTCGTAGAGCGGCACTTCGAGGCCGCGGCGCCAGTCGTCGCGGTTCGCGGCCGTGCCGGCGAAGGGATGGCCGCGGGCCTCGAGGTTGCGGTTCGCGAGCGCCATGACCTCCGGCATCTCGGAGCGGCCCATCACGAACTGCCGGCGGAAGTGCAGGATCGTCTCCGCCGGATTATTGGTCACCGGGCACTGCTCGACGCAGGCCGCGCAGGTCGTGCAGTTGAAGATCGCCTCCGCGCCGAGCTCGTCGATCAGCGCGGCGTCCTGGGTGCGGCCCTGCTCGAGGTATGCCGCGCAAGTCAGCATGACCTTTTTCGGCGACAGCGCCTTGCCGGTCTGCGCCGCCGGACAAGCCTCGTGACAGCGGCCGCACCACAGGCAGGCGGCGGCATCGAGCAGGTTCTTGCGCGGCAGGTCGGCAAGCTTCTCGGCGCCCAGAGGTGGCTCCGCGCCATCGGCGGCCGGCGCCTCGAAGTCGATCAGCGGCAGCGTGATGCCCGCGCGGCGCCGCGCCAGCGCGGTGTTCAGCGGGCCCAGGATCATGTGCGACATCGGCGTGCGCGGAATCAGCACGATGAACGCGAGCCCGAGCAGCCCGTGCAGCCACCACAGCACTGACTGGCCGGCGGCCAGCGTGGCCGCCTCAAGCCCGTTGAGCGCCCCGCCGAGCGCAAGGCCGAGGAATTCCCCACGGCTCACGGCATCTGGCTGGGCGAGACGGAAGATCTCGGCCGCGAAGCCGAGCACGATGATCGCGAGCAGCAGCGCCTCCATCGGCGCGAAGCCGCGGCGCTCCTGCCCGACGGTCAGTCGCTCAGGTGGCCACAACCGCCGCACGAACAGGAACGCAGCGCCGGCCAGCATCGCGAGGCCAGCCAGTTCGCGAGCGAGCTCCATGACGATGAAGCCGAAGGCGCCCTCGTACACCTCGATGCCGAGGAAGGTCAATGCATAGAGCGCATGGCCGGCGATCGCGACCAGGGCCCCGAAGAACAGCAGCGCGTGCGCAAGGCCGGCGACCGGCCGCTTGAACAGGCGCGACAGCAGCAGGCCGCGGGTCCAGAACGATGGCCAGTGGATCCGCGCGGCGAGACCGGCGATGGCGCCACTCTGACCTGGTGCCGGCTGGCCCGCGGCGATGCGCCGCCACTGCACGCGCAGGCCGAGCACGAGACCGACCGCAGCGGCGCACAGCAGCAGCGCGAGGACGACGTAACTGATCGTGCCGATGGCGTTCACGCACCCGAATCCGGTCAAGACCCGCAGGCTACCGTCTCGCCGGCCCGGGTGCTAGCGCTTCAATATCGCCGCCGTTGCATTGCCGCCGAGCCCGTTGGTCTGCGCGAGTCCGAGCTTCGCCCCAGGCACCTGCCGCCCGCCGGACTGGCCGCGCAGCTGCCAGGTCGCCTCGACGATCTGGAACACGCCCATCGCGGTGGTCGCCTCGCCGAAGGACACGAAGCCGCCCGAGGGGTTGATCGGCATCCGGCCCGTCGGCAGTGTCTCGCCCGCCTCCAGCAGGTACTGCGCCTCGCCCGGCTCGCACAGGCCCCATTCCTCGGGGTAGGCGAGCTCGTAGTAGCAGGTGTTGTCCTGCATCTCGACGAACGAGAGCTCGCGCGGACCGACGCCGGCACGCTCGAAGGCCTTGCGCACCGCTGTCATGACCTCGGTGTGGAAGCTCGGGCCATTGGGCACCGGGCCGGCCAGGTTGCGCGGCAGGGTATCGTCGAAGCCGAGCGTCGCGACCGCGCTCGATGCAACCCACACCGGCTTGCCGGTGAACTGCCGGGCCTTCTGCGCGGAGCACAGGATCGTCGCGGCGGCGCCGTTCGACACCGGGCAGATCTCGAACAGGCGCAGCGGATTGCTGACGTAAGGCGAATTCATGACCTCCTCGAGGCTCACCGCCTTCTGGAAGCGCGCGAACGGGTTGCCGACCGAACACTGGCGCGCCTTGACGGTGACCTTCGCCATCTGTTCCTCGGTCGTGCCGAACTCGTGCATGCGGCGCCGCGCGAGCGTGGCCCAGAACGCGGGCCCCGGCATGCCGACGCAGCGCTGGCGCAGGAACTCGGGATCGGTGACCTCCTCGGTGCCCGAGGTCTGGATCATGCCCTTCGGCATCACCTCGCCACCGACCACGAGCACGAGGTCATGCACGCCGCCCGCGACCAGCGAATAACCGACGTTGAACGCGTTGCCGCCGGCGGCGCAGCCAGCGGACAGGTTGTACACCGGCACGCCGGTGGAACCGAGATCCTCGACGACGTCGTTGCCGTTGAGCCCCCAGCCCTTGCCGCCGGAAAAGCGGGAACTCGCCGCCGCAACCGCCTGCACCTGCCGCCAGGAAATCCCGGCATCGCTGAGCGCCATGTCGACCGCATGCCGGCACAGCTCGGTCACTGACTTGTTGCCAACGATCGCATCCCCGGACTTGCCGAAGCGGTGCAGCCCAACTCCCAGTACGGCGACTTCCTGCATCTTGCTGCTCCCCGTCATTCAGACGAGCTTGAATTTCCAGGTTGTGAAGGTCTTGCCGCCCTCGTGGTACAGCGGCTCGATCACGAGTTCGACTGCGGCTCCGACCGTGACGGCCTCGGGCGGATCGACGATCTGGCCGACCAGGCGCAGGCCGCTCGCGAGGTCCACGACGCCGATCGCGTAGGGCCGGAACGGCTTGTCGTACTTGTGCGGCGCCGGCGGCGCGAAATTCGCCACCGAGTAGCTCCACACGACACCGCGGCCGCCGAAACCACAGGGCTCCATGCGCGAGCCCGGGCAGGCTGGGTTGTGGCAGACCGGTACTTTGGGAAAGTACGGCGTGCCGCAGGCCTCGCACTTCGAGCCCAGCACGCGGGCGCCGTGCTCATCGGCGACAAACAGCCCGGGCACTGCCGGTTCCACGATTTCGCTCATGATCGATGCTCCCTCAGCCCTGGGCTGCCTTGATCAGTTCTGGCATCACCTCGAGGCAGTCGCCGACGATGCCATAGCGCGCATAACGGAAGATGGCCGCGTCGCGATCCTTGTTGATCGCGACGATGGTCCGCGCCGCCGCGCAGCCGGCCATGTGCTGGCTCGCACCCGAGATCCCGGCGGCGATATACAAGCGCGGCCGCGTGATCTTGCCGGTCAGGCCGACCTGCCGCGACGAGTCGATCCAGCCATCATCGACGATCGCGCGCGAGCCGCCCCACAGTCCGCCGAGCGCGCCGGCGAGCTGCCGGACGAGGTCATAGTTGCTGGCGCTGCCGAAACCGCGGCCGCCGCTGACGATGATCTCCGCATCCTCGAGCCGCGGTCCCTCGGCGCGCGGGGCCGAGGTGACGCGGAAGCGCTCCGCGACCGCATCGAGATCTACCGCGACGGTCTCGCAGGCGACGGGACCAGCTGCCGCCACCGGCTCGGCGATCAGCGCCGTCGTCGTCAGGCAGGCGATGCGGGTCGCGGTCACCAGCCGATAGATGACGTGAGTGTCACCGCCAAAGGCCGTCGCCGTGACCTCGAGCCCACCATCCGCAAAGGCCAGCGCGAAGGCGTTGGTCACGACCGCGGCGCCGATTCGCCCCGCGAGGCGCGGCGCCACCAGGCGCGAGGCCGCAGTCTGGTTGAACAGGATCACGCCGGGTTGCCGCTGCGCGCAGTACTGCGCCAGCGCCTCGACCAGCACATCAGTCCCACAGTCCGCGAGCCGTGGGTGCGCGATCACGTCGAGCCGGGCGACACCGTGGCGCGCGGCGACCCCGGACGCGGCCGCACCGTCGATGCCGGCCACCGCCCACACGAGCGGCTGCCCACCAGCCGCGGCCAGCATGCGCGCCGCCGTCAGTGCCTCTTCCGTACCGCGCTCGATGCCGGCGCCAAAGCTGACCACGACCACGCTCACGCGCTGCCTCCGCGGCGGAACAGGCGCCGCAGCCAGGCGCCGAGCGCGCGCAGGATCACGGCGACCATGTTGATCGACTCCTGGCGTACCGGTGGCAGCGCAGCCTCCGGGGCGGCGGTTCCCGCGGCCGCTGCGACCGGCTTCTCGAGCAGGCCGCGCACGTTATCCACGTACATCCGGATGATCTGCGCCGATACGCCCTCGATCATGCCGCGGCCGACCTGCATGATGCGCCCGGTCAGGTCCACATTGGCCTGGCACTCCACATCCGTTGCGGCGCCACCCGCCGCCGGAACGAGCGTCGTCACGATCGTGCCGCGCACCGTGCCGCCGCCACGCTCATTGCCCTCGGCCAGCATCCTGACGATGCCGCTGCTACGGTTGGATTCCAGATAGGTGATCGTCCCCTGGTACTGCGCGGTCACCGCGCCCACGCGCACCTTGACGGTGCCGCGGAAGCGCGTCGCATCGACGATCTCGCTGAGCGTCGCGCCGGGCATGCAGGCGACCACGTTCTCCGGGTTCAGCATGAAGGCCCAGACCGTATCCGGCGACGCCGCAACCTGGAAGCTCTGGCGGATTTCCATGGCCCCGGCCTCAGATCGCGCCGTCCGCGCGCAGTCGCCGGAGCAGCTCGCGCGCAGTCTCGGCGGCAGGGCCCTGGAGGAACTCGCAGTTGCCGCTGACCGCGGGCACGAGTTGCCGGAGCGTCACGACCACCGGCTGCAGCGCGTCGGCCGTGAGGCCGAGCGACGCAGGGGTCTGGTTGACCGGCACCGCCTTGCGCGCAGCCATCTTCGCGCGTGCATTCGGGAAGCGCGGCACGCCGATTTCGCTGCTGATCGTCACGAGGGCCGGCAGCGGACCCTCGACGATTTCGTCGCCATCCGCCGTGACCCGTGTCACCCGCAGCAGGGTGCCCGCGACTTCGACCGCGCGCGCGACCGTCACGACCGGCAGGCCAAGCAGTTCGCCGAGCAGCGCCGGCACCACGCCCTGGTCGTCGTCGGATGCCTGCCGGCCGCAGAGCACGAGGTCGGCGCCGCCACCCGCGCGAATGGAGGCGGCCAGCAGTCGCGCGATGCCGGCGCAATCGAGCTCGAGGCCCGCCGGGTCGATCGCGACGAGTTCGTCAGCGCCGAGCGCCGCGCACTGCCGCAGCACCGCCTGCGGGTCCGGGCCGATCGAAACCGCGACGATCGTGCAGCTGAGCCCGGTGTCGCGGATGCGCAGCGCCGCTTCCATCGCCTGTTCGTCGTAGCCGTTGATCAGGCGCGGCACCGCGGCCACATCGAGCGTGCGGCCATCGGCCGCTACGCAAAGCCGCCCGGCGAGCGCGTAGTTGTTGACCGCGCTCGGGTCGAGCACTTCCTTGACGCAGACTACGATGCGCATGGCTCGCATCCGGCTCCCGCGTCGGGCTCGCCCTCGATGAACAGGCTGCCCGCGTCGCACCACACGGCCAGGTGCCCATAGCCATCCGGCTTCTTCGTCAGCGCGGTCATCAGGTACCAGCGCCAGGGGTAGGGGCCGAAATCCCGATACTCCCCGGTCAGCGTACCGGCAAAATCCTGCCGGCCCGCAAGATGCGTGCCCTCGAGCGCCTGGCCGCCATCGCATTCGGCGCGCCGGCCCTGCAGCCGCGCATCGAAGCCGGCGCGCCAGGGCGTCGGTTCTTCAGGCGGTGGCGAAGCGTTCGCAGACATCGAGAGCCTCATCGACCAGATCGGACAGGATCTGCCGCGCCGGTTTCATCTCAGTCACGTAATGGATGCCCTGCCCCGCGGCCTCGGTCATCAGGTCCTTGCGCTGGTAATCCAGCGAGCCCTGGATGTAGTTGGCCGACAGCAGCATCTGCAGCGGCGGCTTCAGCACCTCCGGCGCCTCCGGGCCGAGCCACTCGTCGTGCCACGGGCAGCGGGTCGTCCGCATCGTGTAGCCGGAAATGCAGTCGGAATACACGGTGTCCTCGGTCTCGGCCTCGAGCAGGCGCTCCTTGAGCGGCAGGTTGAGGTCGGATTCGCGCGAGGCCAGCCACAGCGAGCCGGTCCAGACGCCGTCCGCGCCGAGCGCGAGCGCCGCGGCCAGGTGACGGCCGGTCGTGACGCCGCCCGCGGCGATGACCGGTACGCCGGTGCCGCGCGCGATATCGACGACCTGCGGCACGATCGAGAACGTGCCGATGTTACCGGTGTGGCCGGCGGCATCGTAGCCCTGCGCGATGATCGCATCGGTGCCCGCGGCGATCTGTTTCTTCGCCTGGCGCGGCCGGCCGACCAGCCCCCAGACCTGGATACCGAGCTGGTGTGCGCGCTCGAGCAGGAAAGCCGGCGAGCCGAGGCCGGAGGCGAATACCGGCACGCGCTCGTCGAACACGACCTCGACCTGCGCCAGCGCGCGCTTCTGGTCGAGGCCACCCCAGATGTGCAGGTTCGGCGCCTCCTTTGGCGCCGGTACGTCGTACTTGTTCCGGATCATCCGCTCGAAGTCCCAGTGGCCCTGCGGGATCCCGGCGAGCAGCTGCTCGACCGTGCGATCGTCCGGAACCGAGGACGGCAGCACGAGATCGATACCGAAGGGCTTGCCGCCGACGCGCTCGCGGATCCAGCGGATATCGGCGGCGATGCGATCCGGGGCGTGCATGGCCTCGCCGAGCACCGCGAAGCCCCCACTGTTGATCACCGCGACGGCGACGTCCTTGCAGTGCGTAAAGGCGACCACCGGGTACTCGATACCCAGCCGGTCGCACAGCGCCGTGTGCAATGGCCCGTTCAATGGCGATCTCTCCCGGATGGACGGCCGCCCGCGCAATTTAGCCCCCCCACCCCTTGCCTGACACCCCCAATCGGACGATGCTGGCAGCATCGCCAGCAGCCCAGCATTAGCCACCGTGAAACCGGCCCCCTTCGACTACCACGCTCCGCGCACGCTCGAGGCAGCGATCGCCCTGCTGGCCCGGTTCGAGCTGGAAGGCGTCGAGGCCCGCGTGCTGGCCGGCGGCCAGAGCCTGATGCCGATGCTCGCAATGCGCGTCGCGCGGCCCCAGGTGCTCGTGGATCTCGGCAAGGTCGAGGGGCTCGATTATATCCGTGCCGACGGCGACGCACTGCTGATTGGCGCGATGACGACCAAGACAGCTGCCGCGGAATCGGCGCTGGTCGCGGCACAACAGCCGCTGTTCCACGCCGCGACTCGCCTCGTCGGCCACCGCCAGATCCGCAACCGCGGCTCGGTCGGCGGCTCATTCGCCCATGCCGACCCGGCCAGCGAGTACCCGGCCGTCGCCCTGGTACAGGACCTGCAGTTCCGGGCCCGGGGACCGAGCGGCGAGCGCTGGATCCCGGCCGCCCAGTTCTTCGTCAGCTACATGACGACCCGCCTCGACCCAGCCGAGATTCTGGCCGAGGTGCGCCTGCCTCCGCTGCCGCCCGGCACGGGCTGGGCGATCCAGGAGTTCGCGCGGCGCAGCGGTGACCTCGCGCTCGCCGGAATTGCCGCAACGCTCCGTCGGGAGCGCGGGCAGTGCACCGATGTGCGCATCTGCGCCTTCGGCGTGAACGCGACCGCCGTGCGGCTGCCGGCTGCCGAGCAGGCGCTGCTGGGACGCCCGGCGGATGGCGAGCACTTTTCGCGGGCCGCGGCCATCGCCGGCGAGTCCCTGGAGGAACCGATGAGCTGCATCCACGCCTCGGCTGACTACCGCCGCCAGCTGGTCAGGGTGCTGACCGGCCGTTGCCTGGAGGAAGCCGCGACGCGCGCGGCCTGAAAGACCATGACGACCCGGCAACGTACGACAATCACGGTCAACGGCACACGCTACGAGCGCGAGGTCGAGCCGCGCCTCTCACTGGCCGATTTCCTGCGCCACGAGCTGCATCTCGGCGGTACTCATGTCGGCTGCGAGCACGGCGTCTGCGGAGTCTGCACGGTGCTGATCGATGGCTGCTCCGCCCGTTCCTGCCTGACGCTCGCGGTGCAGGCGGACGGTGCCGAGGTGACGACCGTCGAGGGCCTGCGCGACCGCGAGAGCGGCCGGCTGCATCCGATCCAGCAGGCCTTCATCGATGCGCACGGGCTGCAGTGCGGCTTCTGCACGCCCGGTTTCCTGATGACGACGCTCGAACTGCTGCGGGACAATCCGGAGCCGAGCGACGACGAGATCCGTGAAGCCCTGGGCGGCAACCTGTGTCGCTGCACCGGCTACCAGAGCATCGTGGAATCAGTGCGGCTGGCGGCCAGCAGGCTGCGTGGATGATCCGGGACCAGTTGCCGACGAGCCAGGTCCGTTACGTCGGCCGCGAAGTCACACGCATCGAGGACCCGGGCCTCGTCGCCGGCAGCACGCAGTTCATCGATAATCTCGCGCTGCCCGGCATGCTGCACTGCGCGATCCTCAGGAGTCCCCATCCACACGCGCGCATCATCCGCGTGAATGCCAACCCGGCGCTGGCACTCGACGGCGTCGTCGCGGTGCTGACGCCCGAGGACGTTCGGCGCCTGGCCAACCCGGCGCTCACGGCGCCGGCCGGCTGGGGCACGCATTGCCTCGCCACCGACAAGGTCCGTTTCGTCGGCGAGCCCGTCGCGGCGGTCGCCGCAACGAGCCGCCATATCGCCGAGGACGCGCTCGAGCTGATCGAGGTCGAGTACGAGCCGCTGCCGCCGGTCGCGACCGCAGCCGAGGCACTCGCCGATGGCGCCCCACTGCTGTTCGAGCAGCACGGCAGCAACGTGATCCAGGCGCGGGTCTACGACTGGGGCGAGGTCGATCGCGTCTTTGCCGAAGCCGATCAGGTAGTCAGGAGTTCGTTTCGCTGGAACCGCGTCGGCGCGAACCCAACCGAGACTTTCGGCTGCATCTGCCAGTGGGATCTCGCCGACAACAGCCTGAGCTGCTACGGCTCCTACCAGGTGCCTTCGTTCTGGGGCCTGGCGCGCTCGATCTCGCTGAACCTGCCGGCCAACAAGGTCCGCGTCATCAGCCAGCCGATGGGCGGCGCGTTTGGTGGCAAGGGCGGCGCGCGCGCGACGGACATCGCCGCGCTGCTGTCGCGCAAGGCCGGCGGCCGCCCGGTCAAGTACATCGAGGACCGGATGGAGTACCTGCTGGCCGGCTTCGGCCAGTCCTGGGACCGCCATTACGAGGCTGCGCTGGCGCTGACAGCCGACGGCACCATGACCGGCCTGCGGGTGAAGCTGATCGACGACCAGGGCGCAACCGCCGAGGGCTACGGCACGATCTCGGTCGCGAAGCCACTGGCCGCGTTCACCGGCAACTACCGCATCGAGGCCGCGCGCTACGACACCACGCTTGTCGTGACCAACCGCGCGCCGACTGCCCCGTATCGCGGCTATGGCCCGCCGCCGCATTTCCTAGTGCTCGAATCGCTCGTCGACCTGGCGGCGCGCCAGCTTGGCGTCGATCCCGCGGAGCTGCGCCGCCGCAACTACATCGGCAAGGAGCAGTTCCCGTACACGATCCCGAGCGGCAATGAGTACGACAGCGGCGACTATGCCGCGGTGCTCGACAAGGCGCTCGCGCTCGCTGAGTACCCGGCGCTGCGGCGCCGGCAAGCCGAGGCGCGCACCGCCGGCCGGCTGGTCGGCATCAGCGTCGTCAGCACGGTCGAGCCCGGCGTGTTCGACTGGAACGCCTACGCGACGGTCGGCGTACAGGGCGTCGGCGTGCCCGAGGGCGTCCGGGTGGTCGTCGACATCCTCGGCAACGTGACCGTGGTCGTCGGCTTCAACCTCCAGGGCCAGGGCCAGTACACAATCGCGGCGCAGGTCGTCGCCGATTTCTTCGGCCTCGAACTCGGTGCGGTCCGGGTGACGACCGCGCCGACCGATCTTGCGCCGCCGCACTTCGGCCAGGGCGGCAGCCGGCTCGGTGTCGCCGTATCGAGCGCGGTACTCGGCGCCTGCCGCAAGCTCGAGGCGGACTTCCGGCGCGTGACCGCGCATCTGCTCGGCGTACCGCTCGACGAGATCGAGCTGATGGACGGGCGCTTCCGGATGAAATCGCGCCCCGATGCCGGCATGAGCCTCGCCGAGGTCGCCGGCCTCATGCTTGGCCGCAGCGACCTGTTGCCCCCCGGCATGGAGCCGAACCCGCAGGCGAGCTGCGTGTGGACCGCGCCCGGGCGCAATGCGCCCGACGACCAGGGTCGCTGCCGCAGCTACCTGACCGCGGCGAATGCCACGCACGTCGTCATGGTCGAGATCGATCGCGACACCGGCCACACCGAAATCCTGAAGTACGTCGTCGTCGACGACTGCGGCACCCGCCTGAACCCGGCGATGGTCGACGGCCAGATCCAGGGGGCGATCGCGCAGGGTGTCGGCGCCGCCTTGTACGAAGAGTATGTCTACGACGGGCAGGCCAACCCGCTGGTCACGACCTTCGTCGACTACCTGATGCCGACGATCCACGAGGTGCCGCGCACCGAGCGCGACTTCGTCGTGACGCCCTCGCCCACGACGGCGTTCGGCGCCAAGGGTTGCGGCGAAGGCGCGCTGCACACGACACCCGCCGCCGTCATCTGCGCAGTCAACGACGCACTGGCGCCGCTCGGCGTCGCACTGACCGAGACGCCGGCGTCACCGCAACGGGTGTGGCGGCTGTTGCGGCAGGCGGGGCTCGGCTGAGCAGCCGCGCCTACTGCGGGTTATCGCAGGTGCCGACCTTCTTGCCCGACAGCTTCACCAGCATGTTCATGCCGTCAGCAACCAGCCTGATCGCGCCGGTATAGGAACCGTCGGCGGCGAAGTTCATTTCGCCGACCCCGGTCATCGGCATCTTGCCGCTGCATTGCACGGCCCAGGTCGCCTTGTTGCCGACGAGTGTGTAAGCCGTCGTCTTGCAGCTCTGGTCACCGCCCGGCGGCGGCCGGCTCCAGGTCTTGTGCGTGCAGACAGTCTGGGTCTGCGGAGGCTGCGTGAACGGCATCCCCTCCATGACCATCTGCGAAGTCGTCTGCCACAGCACGCCAGGCGGGTCGGCGGCGCGGACCGGCGCCAGGAGCAGCAGACCAATCGTTGTCGCCGCGGCGACTCGGCCAGGCCAGTCGTGGATCATCGGTTCCTCCATCGGGTTTCGGGAATCACAGCCTCAGGGAATGTCGTATGCGCCTTCCAGGCCGGCGCTGTCAAGCTCCGGACTGCGGGCGGCATCTGCAGCTCCGCAATTTGCGCGTCCGCCAGCCCCGTACTACGCTCGGCGTTCCATACCGGGATGAAACCCATTTCTGAAGCCGCCGTTCAACGCCCCTCGGGAATCGTGACGGTGCTGGCCTGGCTGGTGATCGTGGCCAGCGCGCTGGCGCTGCCAATCAGTCTGATCACCCTGCTGATGGTGCTGGCGAAGAGCTATGGAACCGAGTCCGCCGACCTGCCCGGATTCCTGACCATCGTCGTCCTGCCTCCGGCGTCCCTGGTCGCTGGTATCGGCCTGCTGCGCCGGCGCTGGTGGGCCTGGCTGTACCTGGTCGGCCTGCTGGTGCTCATCGCCGCGAATGGACTCAGGACGACGATCATGGCCTCGGAGCCAACCGACGCATGGCCGATGCTGGTTGTCAGCGCCGGCCTGCTGGCGCTGATGTTGTCACCACGCGTGAGAGCAGGGTTTGCCTGGCCAGAGAAAAAGCCGGAGAAGAAGGAACCGCCCCGGAAACCGATTCCCGACCTGCACCGGGACTGGCGGGTGGGACACCGCGGGCGTGATGCCATGTACTACGAGGAACTGCGCGATGGTGCCTGGCAGCGCATCGATGTCGAAGGCGAGATGCTGACCGGAAGCGCGCATCATGTCATCTACTTCGCGTCTCCACGGCGCTGGGAGAGCTACCCGCAATGGGCACGGCATCGACGCGACGAGATCATCGCCCGGATCAAGAGCGAGTTCCGCGCTCCGGACTACGAGTACCAGGGCGATGACCCCGGCTAGCAGTCACGCCGGGCCGGAGCCCTTGAAGCGCGTGGCCGCGCTGTGGCTGGTGACGCTCCTGTTCGTCGGCCTGGCGGGTGGCATGTTCTGGCTGGTGAAGGATGGTCTCGCGACCGGAGAGACCGTGATGCCGGGCAAGCACTCGTGGCAGCGCCGCAGTATCCAGCGCGCCGGGGAGCCGGCGACCTTCTGGTTCTCGCTCGGCCTCTACGCGGGGATCGGCCTCGGCTCGTCGGGTTGCGCGCTCTGGCTGGGCCGGGAGGGTCTCCGAAAGCGGCTCACGGCCCGCGCCAGCGCTCAGACCCGGTAGCCCCCGTCCACGTACAGCAACTGCCCGGTCGTGTAGCCGGCGCGCGCCGAGGCCAGGAACACGACCGCGTCCGCGACCTCCTCCGCAGTGCCGAAGCGCTTCAGGCACAGGTTGCGCAAGGTCGCCTTGCGCCACTTCTCGTCGAAGGTGCCCTGCGCCGACAGGCGCTGGAACATGCCGGCCTCGATGACCCCGAGCGCGACGCTGTTGGCGCGGATGCCGAAACGGCCTTCTTCGCGCGCAACGCCCTGCAGCAGGGATTCGATCGCCGCCTTCGGCGCGACCGACAGCACGTCACCCTCGGGCCAGCGCGCGAGACCGCAGGAACTGACGTGCACGTAGGAGCCGCCGCCACCCGCCTTCAGCTGCGGCAGGGTCGCCTGCACGAGCGCGAGGAAACCGTGGACATCCGCCTCGAAGACCCGCCGCCAGTCGGCCGCGGCCAGGTCCCGGATCCTGGGCTGGCCGATGTCGGAGCCGGCGGCGATGACGACGGTGTGCAGCCGCCGCCGCGCGGCGATCTCCGCCGGCAGCGCGGCGAGCCGCGCCGCATCGTCGAGCGCGAGCTGGTGGATCTCGGCCTGTCGCCCCAGGGCCCGCACTTCGGCCGCGACCGCCTCCGCCCGCTCACGGTTGCCGCGGTAGCTGAGCGCGATATCCGTGCCGGCCTCGGCGAGGCGGCGACAGATCGCGGCGCCGATGCCGCCGCTGCCACCGACCACGAGGGCGATGCCGTCGGGAAAGTCACGACGCTCCGTTGACATGGCCGGCATGGGCTCCACAGTACCGTCGACGCTGGCAGGACAGAGAGTATCCTACTTGGGTGCAGACCGGGTCCGGACGAGGGGGTCGCAATGACAGGGTTCCGCGTGATCGCCGAAGGCCTGGCCGGCCCGGAAGGGCCGGTCGCGCTGGCCGACGGCAGCGTGCTGGTCTGCGAGATGGCCGCCGGCCGCGTCACCCGTGTGCTGCCGGATGGCCGCAAGGTGGTGGCGGCAGAGACCGGCGGCACGCCGAATGGTGCCGCGATCGGGCCGGATGGGTGGTGCTATGTCTGCAACCGCGGCGCCTCGAAATGGCAACGCTTCGGCGAGGTGCTGGTGCCCATCGCCCAGGACGAGCCGGGCGATCCCCAGGCCCGCGGCTACATCCAGCGCTTCGACCTGGCGAGCGGCCGGGTCGAGCTGCTGTACGAGCGTGCCGGCGACCTGCCGCTGGGCGGTCCCAACGACCTCATCTTCGATGCTGCCGGCGGATTCTGGTTCACCGACTTCGGGCGGATCCGGCACCGCGACATCGATCTTGGCAGCATCTTCTACGCGAAGGCGGACGGCAGCTTCATCCGCGAGGTACGCGGCTCCTTCTACGGACCGAACGGCATCGGACTGTCGCCGGACGGCCGGTGGCTCTACGTCGCCGAGACCTACACGAGCCAGCTCTACCGATTCGAGGTCAGCGCGCCCGGCGAGATCCGATTCTCAGAGACCCTCGGCTTCGGTTCGCCCGGCGGGTACTTCGTCGGCGCGCCGGGCGGGCTGTCGTTCTTCGACAGCCTCGCAGTCGACTCCGCCGGAGCTGTGATCGTCGCGAATGGCGGGGAAGGCAGGCTGACCGTCTTTCCGCCGGACGGCGGTGCCTGCCAGCACATCGCCCTGCCGGACCTGGCCCCGACGAATGTCTGTTTCGGTGGGCATGATCTCAGGACCGCCTACGTCACGCTGATGATGACCGGCAAGCTCATCGCCATCGACTGGCCGCGACCAGGCCTGCGACTCAACTTCCAGCAACCCGGGACGGAGACACGATGACCACGCCAGACCCACAATCGCTTTCTGACCTCGGCATCTGGGAGCAGTATTGCGAAACGCTGAAGCGGGCCGGTCAGCAGATCTTCCGACCGGGCGCGCCGACCAGCGATTTCGACCGTGCCGAGGGTTTCCGCTACCTGACGCGTCTGATCCGGATCGCACTGGAGATGCACGTCGAGCACGGCGATCCGGACTTTCCGACCTTCATGCACCCTTCGCACGAGACTGGCAAGATCGGCTCGGACAACCCCGACAACATCTACCTGTCGACGCGTCTCGACGGCCGGCACGAATACCGCGTCAGCGGCCAGCGCGGCGAAGCGGTGGTACTGAACTTCGCCACCAAGAAGGGCGGCTACGCCAATCGCGACTGCCGGATGGGCGGCAGCGGCTTCCTCGACGCAACGCAGATGCAGTTCGCCGCGGACGGCAGCTTCGAGCTGATCCTCAGCCAGAGACCACATCCGGGCAACTGGCTGCCGATGGACGACGACACGAACCAGCTGCTGGTCCGTGAGACCTTCCTCGATCGGACTACCCAGCAACCGGCGCGGATCACCATCGAGCGCATCGGCGCGGGGCCGCAGCCACAGCCGCTCGACCCGGCGAAGTTCCCGGACATGCTGCTGCGCGCGGGCCGCTTCGTCGAGAACACCGCGCGCACTTTCGCCGACTGGGCGCTGAACTGCAGTACCAGGGTCAACCAGCTGGCCGCGGGCGACCAGGCTGAACTGCAGGCTTCCGGTGGCGATCCGAACATCTATTACTACCTCGGCTACTGGAGCCTGGCCGAGGACGAGGCGCTGGTCGTCGATGTCGAGCGCATCCCGGACTGCGATTTCTGGAACTTCCAGGTCAACAACTTCTGGATGGAGTCTCTCGACTACCGCTATCACCGCATCCATCTCAACAATCGCAGCGCCAGCCTCAACGCACGTGGCGGAGTCACGATGATCGTCGCGCACCGCGATCCCGGCCTGCCCAACTGGCTGGAGACGACGGGCCACCGGCTTGGCACAATGAACTTCCGCTGGATCGGCGCGCAGGAGCATGTCCAGCCCACGACCCGCGTGGTCAAGCTGGATGAGCTCGCGACCTGGGCCTGAGCGACCGTAGCCGTGGGCTTCGAAATGAATGCCCTGCTGGCCGCGGCCAGCGTGCGCAGCGGCGGCCTGCAGGACTTCGGCGATGACAGCTTTCGTCCGGCGCTCTCGGTCCTGCTGGCGGCGCTCGATCGGGAGGGTAATCTCAGCGAGATCGGCCGGGAGCGGCTCGGTGCGCGGATCCTCGAGCGGCTGCAGAACCGGCTCGGGCTCGAGGATTATTGCCGGCGCTACCCGGAGATCCTGGACGAGGAACTCGACGACCCGATCGTAATCGTCGGCCTGCCGCGCACCGGCACCACGCTGTTGCAGCGGATCCTCGGCTGCGATCCCCGCCTCTACCCGATGCTGTACTGGGAGACCCGCTACCCGATACCGTTGTCCGATCCCGTGCCGCCCGGTCCCGATCCACGCCTTGCGCTGGCGAAGACGGAAGTCGCGGCGATGATCGCCGCCAATCCCACGCTGCTGTCGATCCATCCCTGGGACGCGGAGGCGGCGGACGAGGAAGGCATGCTGATCGAGCATTCCTTCCACGGCTACTTCGATGCCTACGCCGACGTTCCGAGTTACTCGGAATGGCTGTGGCAGGCCGACCAGGTGCCGGCCTACCAGCACCTGAAGCGGATGCTGAAGTTCATCCAGTGGCAGAAGCGGCGCCGGGGCAGCAGCGCGCTGCGCTGGGTGCTGAAGGCACCGCACCACCTGCGCCAGATCGACGTCCTGTTCAAGGTTTTTCCGGGCGCCCAGGTGATCCAGACCCATCGCGATCCGCTCGAGACCGTGCCCTCGAGCGGCAGCTTCATCCACAACCTCCGCAGGGTCTATATGCGGGAGCCGGACCCGGTGCGGTCCGGCCAGCAGCGCTCGGCGGTCTATGCCCGCGGCATGCTGCAGACGCTAGGCTACCGCGACCAGCACCCGGCGGCACCATTTCTCGACATCTGGTTCGCCGACACCGTGAGCCGGCCGCTGGACGTGGTCAGGGCCATCTATGCCTTCGTCGGGCTCGAACTGCCGGAGGACGTCGAGGAACGGATGCAGGCGCACCTCGCGCACAACCGCCGCGAGCTGCGGCCGCCACACAGCTACAGCATGGAGCACTTCGGCCTGTCGGAGCAGCAGATCCGGCGCGACTTCGCCGCCTACCGCGCGCGCTACATCCTGCCGCGCGAGCTCAGCATCCTCGCGGACATCGAGGCCATCCAGCGCCTGAAGCACGCCTACTTCCGCTGCGTCGATACAGCCAATCTCGAGGAACTGCGCACGTTGCTGCACGAGGACGTGGTCGTTCACTTCGTCGGCGGCAGCTATGAGACCGTCGTGCGTGGCCGCGAGCAGTACCTCG
>SCUD01000091.1 GCA_004297335.1 Gammaproteobacteria bacterium | reverse complement strand
CGGCTGTGCCGCCGCCTCGGCTGCGAGCAGCTCATCGCCGGCCAGTTCGACGCAGCACGTTTTCCCGAGATGTTCGCGACGCTGCGCGGGATCTTCCGCAGCAGGACCCGCGATAGCTGGTTCGCCGAGCTCCGCCAGGACGACATCTGCGTCGCACCGGTGCTCGGGCTCGACGAGGCGCTCACCGACCCGCAGAACCTGGCCCGCGACATGGTCGTCGAACTGGTGGACCCTGAACTCGGCCCGGTCCGCCAGGTCGGCATCGCGCCCAAACTGTCCCGCACACCCGGCGAGGTGCGCTCGCTGCCGCCGGAACCAGGCGAGCATACGAACGAAATCCTGAACGAACTGAGCCAGTCACCGATTCGGCAGAAGAACTAGGAAGGAGACAAGTCATGCCCCGCAAAGACCCGCTGCACACGAAGCTGTGCGATTCACTCGGAATCGAGTACCCGATTGTCGCCTTCACGCACTGCAAGGACGTGGCCGCCGCCGCGATCAATGCCGGCGCCTTCGCCGTGCTCGGGCAGACGCAGTGCACGCCGGACGAGATCTCCGCGAACGTCCGCTGGCTGCGCGAACGCATCGGCGAGAAGAAGTTCGGCATCGACCTGGTGTTCCCGGCCTCGGTTCCGGAGCAGGCTTCGGTGGACGAGCTGCTCGCACACATCCCGGCCGAGCAGAAGGCTTATGCGGAGGACATCGCCCGCCGGCACAACCTGCCCGAACCGAAGAAGCGGCCCGAGATCTACGATCTCGGCTGGATGGAGAAGTCCCGCTCGCTGAAGCAGCTCGAAGTCGCGCTCGATGAGCGCATCCCGGTGGTCGCCTCTGGCCTCGGCAATCCTGGATTCTTCGTCGAGGCCGCGCACGCGCGCGGCATGCAGGTCTGGGGCCTGGTCGGCCGCCAGCGCCAGGCCAAGCGCGAGCTCGAGGCCGGCGTGGACGCGATCATCGCCCAGGGCAACGACGCCGCCGGCCACACCGGCAATGTCGGCACCTTCTCGATCGTGCCGCAGGTGCGGGCGATCGCCGGCGACAAGCCGGTCATTGCCGCCGGCGGCGTCACGACCGGCCGCCATCTGGCCGGCGCGCTCGCGCTCGGCGCGGCCGGCGTCTGGACCGGGACGCTGTGGCTGGCGAGCCGCGAGTCGGATGTGGACATGCGCGTCAAGGAGCTGCTGATCAAGGCGACCGGCGACGACACGCGCTACTCGGACTGCGTCTCCGGCTTCACGATGCGCACGCTCGACAGCCAGTGGCACCGCGAGTGGGCGAAACCGGAGGCACCACCGCCGGCGCCGGCGCCGTACCAGCTGCTGCTGTTCGGCAAGATCAAGCAGTCGGCCTTCGACTGGGATCGGCGCGAGTTCATGACCGAGGCGGCGGGCCAGGGGGTCGGCTTTATCACGACGATGAAGCCGGTCCGGCAGATCGTCTCCGACATGGTCGACGAGTTCTACGACGCGATCGCCGACGTCTGCGGCGAGGACGACTGATCCTTTTTCACGTATTATCTGGTAAACATGGAAAATCAGCGTTATAATGTTTCGGAGATTCGTAGGATCCCGTTAATGACCAGAGTTACCTCCGGCCAGTTCACGCGTGAGTTCGGGCGCTATCGCGTGATGGCACATCGCGAGCCAGTTGTCGTCACCAACCACGGCCGTGATGACGTGGTGGTCATCGGCGCGGAAGACTATGCCCGGCTGCGGCGCTACGAGCAAAGAGCCTTTCACGTCACCCAGCTGCCGCAGGATGTCGTGAACGAACTTGGCACCGTTCCCGTCCCCGAAGTCGCTGCCGAATTCGACAACGAATGCCTGTCCTGAGCGATGGCGGAACTCAAGCCGGCGGTCGGCCTGGTAATCCGCCATGCGTATCTGTGGTGGAGCGAAGCGCGACAGGCTCGCGAGGAAGGCAGCAAGGACCGCCCCTGCGTGATCGTTCACCTGCGTGTCTCTGAACATCAGGAACTGGAAACCTATATCTGCCCCATCACGCACACGCCACCTGAAGTACTGGAAAAGGCGATCGAGATTCGCGCCGCGACGAAAGAGCGCCTGCACCTCGACGACCAGCGTTCCTGGATCATCACCACTGAAATCAACCGCTTCATCTGGCCGGGGCCGGACTTGCGTCCGGTGCCGGGCGGCGGCTATTCCTATGGACTGCTGCCCGCTGTGATGACACGCGATCTCGTCGCACAGGTCAAAGCCAACGCACAGGACAGATCGCTGCTGGTCGTGAGCCGAACTGAATAGACCGCGATTGCCGACGTCTGCGGCGAGGACGACTGATCCGTTTGGAGGTCGCCGGCGCGGCCGGCCCCGGGCACAATGGGCGCCCCGGGAGATATCCATGCCATCGACCTCATCGCCACCCGCACCGCTGCTGCCCGGCTGGTACACGCTCGGCGAACCGCCACAGTTGATCGGCAGCCACTGCGCCGGCTGCGGCAGCCACTACTTTCCGCGGCTCGCGACCGGCTGCCGCAATCCCGATTGCAGCGATTCCCGCCTTGAGGACGTACCGCTCAGCCACAACGGCCGGCTGTGGTCCTTCACGACCGCGAGCTACCAGCCGCCGGCGCCGTACGTCGCAGCTGAGCCGTTCGTGCCATTCGCGCTCGCCGCGGTCGAACTGGAGCGCGAGCGGATGATCGTGCTCGGCCAGGTCGTCGCCGGCGTGGACTTGGACACCCTGCGCATCGGCATGGCCATGGAACTGGTGATCGAACCGGTCCCGGCGGAGAACGAGCCGGCCGGCCGGCTGCTCTGGAAGTGGCGGCCGGCGGGAGCTGCGCCATGAGCCGCGAAGTCGTGATCCTCGGCGCCGGCATGCACCCGTGGGGCAAGTGGGGCCGCAACTTCGTCGAGTACGGCGTGGCCGCGGCGCGCGCCGCACTTGCGGATGCGGGCGTCGCCTGGCGCGACATCCGCTTCGTCTCCGGCGGCGCGACGATGCGCTGCGGCTATCCCGGCTACGTCGCCGGCGCGACCTTCGCCCAGGCGCTGGGCTGGCAGGGCGCCGAGGTCAACAGCAGCTACGCCGCCTGCGCGACCGGCTCGCAGGCACTCGCCGCCGCGCGGGCGAAGATCCTGGGCGGCGAGGTCGAGCTGGCGCTGGTGGTCGGCGCCGACACCACGCCGAAGGGCTTTCTCGCCCCGGCTCGCGGCGAGCGCCCCGACGATCCGGACTGGGTCCGGTTCCGCATCGGCGTGACCAACCCGACCTACTTCGGCCTGTACGCGCAGCGCCGCATGCATCTGTACGGCGACACGGTCGAGGACTTCGCGCTGGTCAAGGCGAAGAACTCGGAGCACGGCGTACACAACGTGCTCGCGCGCTACCGCAAGCGGTTCACGCCGGAGGAAGTCGCGGCTTCAGCGATCGTCGCCGCGCCGCTGCGGCTGATGGACATCTGCGCGACTTCCGATGGCGGCGCCGCGCTCGTGCTCGCCAGCCGCGACTACGCGCGCCGGCTCGGCCGCGGCGATGCGCCGCGCCTCGCTGCGATCTCGGTCGTGACGCCGACCTTCCCGTCGGCCCTGCTCGAGATGCCGGATCTCGCGACCGATGGGGCGATGGCCGCGACGCCGGCCAGCTTTCGCGCCGCACTGCCGCAGAAGGCCTACGAGGAGGCCGGGCTCGGGCCCGAGGACATCGACCTCGCCGAGGTCTATGACCTCTCCACCGCGCTCGAGCTCGACTGGATCGAGGACCTGCAGCTCTGCCCGCGCGGCGAAGCGGCGGCGCTGCTGCGCAGCGGCGCGACGCGCCTGGGCGGCCGCATCCCGGTCAACCCGTCCGGCGGGCTCGCCTGCTTCGGCGAGGCCGTGCCGGCCCAGGCGCTCGCTCAGGTCTGCGAGCTCGTCTGGCAGCTGCGCGGCCAGGCCGGCGCCCGCCAGGTCGAGGGCGCGCGCGCCGGCATCACCTGCAACCAGGGCCTGTTCGGCCACGGCTCGGCGGTGATCGTGACGCGGTGAGCGGGGCGGGCGGCGGGCCATCGCCCGCTTGGGCTGCCGCTGCGGGTCTCTACTCCGCCAGCTCGACCTGCGACACGGCGCCAGCTTTCATGGCCCGGGCCAGCTCCCAGGCCAGCACGCGCTTGATCGCCAGCGCAGTCGATTCCTCCAGTCGCCCCTCTTCGGCCAGGAAGTTTTCGAAGTCACTCCCCGCGTAGGCGCTCGTCTGCTTGCGTGCCATGGGTTTCTCCATCGTCGTTCGCGCCTCTGATGAGGAACGGCTCCCGGTCTGCCGCTGCCTCAGGCGGCCAGACGCAGTTCCGGCTCGAGTCCTGCGCGCGCAGCCAATGTGAGCAGCATGTCCAGGCTGAAATCCTGCCACCGGCCTTTGATGAGTCGCGAAACACGGGGCTGGGTAATGCGAAGGCGCCTGGCGGCCTCCGCCTGAGTCCAGCCTTGCGCCTTCAGGTGCCGCTCCATGCGGATCATCACCTCGGCGCGCAGCGCCATGACCTTGGCCTCCGCTGGATCGAAGCCCAGATCGAGGAACACATTGCCGCTGCCCTTGATCCGGCGGGTATCAGACAAGCGAGGATCAGTCTTCTTGCTCATGGCTTTTCTCCAATCATCCGGTAGCGGACGTTCGCCAGTTCGATATCTGCCTTCGCTGACGCATCCCGGACGCGAATCTCACAGACGCCGGCACCCACCGCGAACATCGGCTTGAAGTCCGTGGGTTGTCCACCAAACTGCACCCGCATCAGTTCCACACCGATTTCATGCCGGACGTCAGCCGGCATGCGCGCCAAGTCGTCGCGGCTGGAGCCGAGAAACTCCAGCGGCTTCATCTGCGGCGCTTTGGGTCTCTTGCGCTGCACGGCCTGGAATATATCAGTATTAGTATATCAATACAAGTAGTTGTATAAGAACCGACGCAGTCCTGTTCCTGGCGTGCGCCGGCGGAGAATGTCCCTTTCTGCATGATCACCTGCAATTACCGGCGCGCGCGGGCGGCGGCCGGCGCCTACGGTCGGCAGATCCACCGGCCAGCGCCAGACACGGATGTCGGCCGCACTCTCGCACTGCAGTCCCGCGATCGGCTCCGCCGCCGCGCGGGTCTACCGTCGCCGCCGACCCGAGCGCACAGCGCTCTACCGGCTCGTGCAGCAACACCTCGAGACCTGGCTGGCACGCCGACGCGAGCGCGATGCCGACGGCGCGCCGATCCCGCGCCACGTCGAGCGCGAGCTGCGCGGCTTTCTCGAGTGCGGCATCCTGGCCTGCGGCTTTGCCAAGCTCATGTTCGGGTGTCGAGGACCGGTCGCGGGCAATTCCGTCGCCCGGATCACCGCACACTGGCCCCGGTCGCTTCCGGTGCGCGACCAACACACGCGGACTCGCGCCCTCCCCTTGACGGAAATGGGCGTTTGGACGTCCTATCCTTCGCGCGCCCGCGACCTGCCCGATCCAGAGACCGCATGGGCCGGTACTCCCGCCTTCTCCTTCGACCAGTCCCCACCGTGGGATCCGCTCCTGCCAGCACCCGACCCCGGGCTCTGCTTCGATCAGACCCGGAACTGATCCCTGCCCCGCCGCGACCTTGCCACGGCGCGGGATCCCGCCCGCTGCGCCCCGCGGCCCGCGGCAGCGGGATTCCTGCGCCGAGCAGCGCTGCACTGCCTTCGCGACCGTTCCAGCCGGCCGCAACGAGCGCTGCCATCGCTCAATGCACCGCGCCCGGGACACGCGTCCACCTGCCCGGCCCACGACAGGAAAAGACGCGTTTGAATTTCCTATCCGTAACTAGCCCGGTAAGTGGTCCGGCATTTCCAAACGGTTCACTGCTGGTGGCGTCGCCGTCACCGGTCTGGTGCTCGAGGAGTACCTTGAGGCGCCGGTTGGCACCTGGATCATTGACCACAAGTCCGATGTCGTGAACGATCTGGTCGCGGCATTCACGCTGTACCGGACGCAGCTCGCGACCTATGCCGAGGCGCTGGCCGCCACCGGCCGGGTGGTCGCCGGAGTCGCGCTGCACTGGATCCGCCGCGGCCAGGTCGTGGTCGCCGCGCGGGGAGAATCGCGGCCATGAACGCCGCCGGACGCGCGCCCTTTCAATCTGGCCTTACCGGCGATCCGCACCGGCATGGGCCAGCGGTGCAGCGCCCCGGCTGAGACCTCCTGACATCATTCCTTCTGGACGTCAGTGCACTCCTGCATAGAGTAGGAGTTATAGAAATCGACGAAGAATGGGTAGAAGCTGCCGTCAACGGTTATTCCGCCCCCCGATACGCGATCGGCGTAGCTGCCCACACAATGTTGGAACGAGCGGCTGCCATCGAAACGGTGCCGGGAGTTGCGCTGCGCAGAGTCGACGCGTTCGACCGGATCGCGCCAGATACCTTCAACAGTCACTGGTGTAGTGAACACCCACTCATTCCACGAGTTGCCGACGGCGAAATATCCCCAGGTCGTGCACGTCGCTGACCCCGGATCCAGGCCTGTCGGCAGTAATTCTCCGCCATTCTTCCTTACTTGGATGGGCATCCCGGGTACCTCGCAGCGCAGGTATCGAGTCGCATACACAATGTTCGGACCCGATCGTGTTTCAATGAACTCGACCGAGGTAGGCAACCACTCGCCGTACTGGTAGTCGAAATACACCTGGGCTCCAAGAATGTGGCACTCCCGGTCTGCGCCCGAATCATGGCACTCGCCTCCAGTAAGCCGCGAGCTGGATCCGTGCAACACGCTGGCACCCGACTGCAGAGACTGCACGAGTTCCGCCGCCGGTGGTCCGGCCAGCACTGGCGACGTGCCGAATGTCGTGAGAATCGCCAACCAAGTGATCTTGTTCATTGTTCCCCCTGTTCGACTTGCCGCGAGCAGCCCCGATCTAAACGCTGGCCCGAATACTGCACGGTTCCGTCGAAGTTACGCTCGTTGGAATCGGGCGGCAAGTTGTGTCTCCACCGCGAGGCGAGGCTGACCGCCGGCTGAGCAACAACTGACAGCTCGGATTTGACATAGTGAGGGAATCGCAGTCTTGGCGGTGCGTTGCGGTTGGCTGGTGCCCCGGAATAGCGCCAGGTGGTCGTGGGACTATCCTACGCGCGCCCGCGACCCGCCCGATCCCGGAACCGCATGGGCCGGTACTCCCGCCTTCTCCTTCGACCAGACCCGGAACTGATCCCCGCCCCGCCGCGACCTTGCCACGGCGCGGGATCCCGCCCGCTGCGCCCCGCGGCCCGCGGCAACGGGATTCCTGCGCCGAGCAGCGCTGGACTGCCTTCGCGACCGTTCCAGCCGGCCGCAACGAGCGCTGCCATCGCTCAATGCACCGCGCCCGGGACACGCGTCCACCTGCCCGGCCCACGACAGGAAAAGACGCGTTTGAACTTCCTATCCGTTTCTGCCCCTGAACCTGACCGTGTCCACATCTGCTGCTGGATCATGGTCGCTGCTCACTTCTGCCCAGACGTTCGTGCCCTAGCCTCGGCGTCCTTGTAGCCAGGGTCTCCGAGCTGCTTAAGGACCGAGGCCAACTCCGTCCACAGGATATGCGCCATTGCCTCCGACTTGCCTCCGTTGAGATCGAGCGCACGACACTGGGCTGCGACGGCTCCGGCAAGGTCTCGAGGGCCTGAGTCTGGCGACTGTCGTTCCGTGGCCAGCCTCTGCCAGTAGACACCGGCCGTCGGGTCGAGCTTGACCACTTGCTCGAGCATCGCGCGGCGTTTCGGTCCTCGGACCGACTCCGCCTGTTTGCTCAACTGATCCGCTCGCCGCGCGGTCGCGGGAGACGGCAGCGGCCCATCGAAGAACGGGCCCTTACAGGGTCCACCTGGTCCATCGCGCGTGATCGGCGACTTCTTGAATTCGGCCTCCGCCAGCGCGGCGAGCTTGCGCACTGCCGGCAGGTCTGGACACGCTGGCGAGTACTTTGGGTAGCTCCTGCATGTCAAGGCTTGTATTTCGAAGAAGTCGTTGGCCGCGTACCGGCGTGCGATATCGAGAACGGGCCGAGACGTGGGCGCATGGGACCGCTGCCAGTCCCCGAGCATGATGGGCAGTACGCCGCACGCGTCAGTCGAAGCCCGCATGGGCCCGCAAGCCTGCCAGGCCATCCTGATCAGCGCCTCCTGATCGGCCGGCGGCAAGCCGGTCAGGCGGAGGGATGTCTGGACTGGTGCCAAGGCCTCCTTGCAGAACTGACTCCCTGGAGCAAGTTCGTGGGTACAGACCTTGACCAGACGGTCAGCCCGCTCCTGGCGAAACCTGGACACCAGTGCCTGACGACGCTCCGCAGGCACCTGGCCCCAGAGGCATTTCCCGGCATCGAAGGTGCACGCGTTGATCGCCTGGGCGTAGTCGCATAGCGCAGCACTGTCCAACAGTCTGCAGGGGAGCAAGAGCTCCCAGCCGATCTGCTCCAGATCGTCCGCATCGCTGAGCGGAATCTGGATCTGGGTGGCTTCCTGGGGCTTCACATACACGCTGAGCACACCTTCGCAGGAGGCCTTGATTGCGGCGTTTCTGTAGTAGTCGGTCGCGAACTGCCGGTAGTCACCGACCGACTCGCAACCTTTCCGGTACAGCTGCATCGCGCGCTGCGGATCCGGCTTGCGCGCCGACGGATCCCAGAGATCGCCCCAACGTATGTACCTGCCACCGGCCTCACACGCGCGCAAGTCCCCGGCATGGCACTGGCTGGCCAGCAGGTCGGCGGCGGCCGCGTAGTCCTTCGGACCATCGCTGCCGGAAAGGTACTCGCGCCATAGTTGGTCGCAGGCACGAAAATTCGTCCCCGTATCGCAGCTTTGCTTGAGTTCCCGGCGCAGCGTACCCAGCTGCACATTGGCACCGAGGCCTGTCCCAGTGCCGCGCGGAAAGACCGCCGGCGTGCCGTGCACCTTCAGTGACGTCTTAAGCGCACCGCTGGTCCAGCCCAGACGACAGGCCTGCAGGAAATGCAGTGCGGCTGCGTCGCGATTCAGCGCGAAACCATTGGCGCCATCTCGCAGCAGCTGGCCAAGTTCATAGCAGCCCCGCGCCGACAGCAATTCGCAGGATGTTGCCAGCGCTGACTCCGCGCTGAGGGCCGATTCCGCATTGGCGGCCCGCAACAGGCAACCCCGAATGTCGCGCTCGACTTCGCACGCAAGGTCGTACCGGCCGGCGTCTACCTGGCGCTGGCCCGCGGCAGAATGATGTTCCTCGTTCCAGCTGCGCTCGCGATAACTGGCGCCCTTGCCGTCGAGCAAACAGGGATCCAGCGGCGCGCCGAGCACCTGCCCCAACCCCACGGCCGCCGCCTCCAGAGCGGCGGCATTACAGGCCGCACCTGCCTGCGCGCAACGGCCGAGGGCGGCAATGGCGCCGCTGCCCGGCGCGGTGAGTCTCACCGCATCGGGGCCTGAGCAGGCGAGCGAGTGCCGGCGCGCGAGATTCTGCACTCGCATCGGCCAGTAATCAGGTTGATCCGCGCGCCAGTGCCATCCCGGTACCAGCAGCACACCGGCCACGTGCATCACATCGCTGGAGACATCCCGGCAGGTACCGGCCGCGGCCCGCTCGCTCGCCAGGCGCTGCTCCAGTTCGCGTTGCGCGGCCCTGGCATCGGCGGCGCGCTGCCGTTCCTCCGCTGCCCGTTGCTCCGCGATGGCCCAATTCGATCCGGCAGTTCCGCCAGCCGTCGGCGCCGAAGTCCGATCGGCTGCTGCCGCTTCCCGCTGTCGCTCCAGTAACTCACGCTGGTGCTGTTCGATCGTATGCTGATAGACCTTGGCGCACATTCCAGTGCAGTAGGCACTCTGGCCCAAGGCGGACCCCCACGCGAGTGCCAACACCGGCAGAATCATGATTCTCGACTTCACGCGTACTCCCGAATTACGGCGAATGACGATGCGCTCATCATACGTTTAGGAAGTCAAGCGGCGCTCCCAACCCCGCCTGGTAAGTAGAACGGGCCTGTTGTCGGGACCGGCCGGTCGCCGACGGCCCGAAAGCTGTCAGTTGAGCGGCCATGCGCCGCGCTTGGGTGGCGGCGGACACGGTACCGGCGCCGGATCCCGCGATTCCCGCACCCGCTCGCCGCCGCGCCTCGATTTCCTGGGCCCGCCTGTGCGCCCGGGACGCGCGCCCACCTGCCCGGCGCCCGGCAAGAAGTGACCGTTTGGATTCTATCCGTCCCCGCTGTCATTATGCGTGACGTCACGCGTAATGCGCTCTAGAATTTTGGAATCGATGATTCTCAGCTGCCGTGACCAGCACACGCGTGATTTCGCTGACGGCAAGCGAGTCAAGGCGTTTGACGGTATCGCGCAGAAAGCGTCGATGAAGCTGGACCAGCTCGACTCGGCGATTACGCTAGAGGACCTGGCTGCATTGCCGGGCAACCGGCTTGAGGCGCTGAAAGGCGATCGAAAGGGCCAATACAGTATTCGGATCAACGATCAGTGGCGAATCTGTTTTGAGTGGCCGAAGGGGTCAAGGGGCCCGATCAACGTCGAGATTGTGGACTATCACTGAGGCGATTATGGCGCGCATGGCAATTCATCCTGGCGAACACCTGGCCGAGCAACTCGAGGAGCTCAGCATGAGTGCGGCTGAGCTGGCCCGCCAGATCAAGGTCCCCACGAATCGGGTGACGCAGATTCTGAACGGACAGCGTGCCATCACCGGCGACACTGCGCTTCGCCTGGGGCACTTTTTCGGTACCACCGCCGAGTTCTGGCTCAACCTTCAGAAGCTCTATGAGCTGCGCATCGCGGAGCGCGAGTCCGGCAAGGCGGTGGAGGCGCTGCCGAGGTTGGCCGACGCCCGCAGTCGGCCCCACGCTGCGTAGACGATCCGTGCAACCCACCACAGTCCGACTGTTCAACCGCCGGTCTCGCCAGATCTCTTGTACTTGTCGGTACGTTCTACTCCCGTCCCTACCCCGCTGAACCAAGGGCCTTGCTAGGCTATTCGAGGCAGGGAACGCTCCCAGGGTACAGCCGAAGCACACTAAACGCCTGAATCTGATCCTCACCGCCCTCAATGCCGGCACCCAGGCGGCGCAGATGGCGATGCCCGGAATGCGGTTTCATCCATTACATGGCAACCGGTATTCCGTCTGGGTGGATGAGAATTACCGCGTGACGTTCCGTTTCGATGGCGGGCATGCATGTGAGGTGGATTATGAAGACTACCATTGAGAGCTCGGGCCGGATGCACAACCCGGCCCACCCCGGGGAGGTCCTCAAGGAAATGTACATGGGGCCGCTCGGCGTGACGATCACTCAGGCGGCCGCTGCCCTTGGAGTGAGTCGCAAGCATGTATCCGCAATCGTGAACGGTCGGGTGCCCGTGTCGCCGAACAGGGCGGCGCGTCTGGCAGGTGTCTTCGGCACTGAGCCGGACATCTGGATCCATCTGCAGGCTCAGTACGATCTGTGGCAGGTACGGCAGCAGGCACGTCCGAGGGTCAAACGCCTGGCAGCCTGACAACCGATCGAGCCGGCGCGCGGGTCTGCCGTCGCCGCGGGCCCGGGAGCGTGATCCCGACGCGACCCCGATCCCGCGCCACGTCGAGCGCGAACTCCGGTGTCGCGTTGCCTCACGTAATCCTGTTACCGGATGCCTCGCGGGCAACGTTTACCCGCCGAGGTCGTGTCCTCGTCCGATATGGTCGCATTCTGATCTTGTCGCTGGCCGCGGGCCAGGCATCCGGCTAGTCGAGATCGAGATCCGACACAGCGACGTCCCAGTGCGCTTCGAGGAGTTCAAAGCGCCTTTGCTCTTCCTGCTTGAAGCGCTCTTGATCCGGGTACAGGCGCTCCCGCGCGCGCTCCCACTCCGGTGGCGGTTCGCTCAACGCGATGGCCGCATCCCTGAATACTACGGTCACCCGGTAATCCCAGCGAGCCGACTCCGGCAAGTGCAGGATCGGGTACGCGGCGTGTACCGACAGAGCGTAGCCCGCGTCGACCAGAACCTTCAGCAGCGGATGATGATTCTTCTTGTAAAGCGCAATGAATTCATCCTGCTGTCCCCATTTCACCTTGTAGTAATACTCCATGGTCAAAGGGACGTCATCATCGGCCCGCGGCACGCCGGGTACGGCCGCAAGAACCAGCGCCAGACACACAAGCATCCAGTTGCAGCCGCGTCTCATCATCATTCTCTCCGGGGGTGCTATGGAGCGCACATTAGACAGGCAAGGCGGGCTTGCTATCAAGATAGCGAAATATGGGATCAGGTCTAACTGTCGCATTGCCTCACGAGGAATGTTACTGGCTTGGACCGTTGCCTCACCGGGACTGTTACCGGCGATTCGATGCGCCCGCATGGTTTCCTGGCCGACGGACTGCGATGAGAGCCAAGATGGTCCTGGAGAAGCCCGTCCGGACGCCCAAGTCTTACTCGAGGAACGATACACAGGGGACGCCGCCAATTGGCAGGCGCCAAGGAAGCCTTGTCAGACGAGGACAAGACCTCGGCGGGTAACACTGCCCATGACGCATCCCCTGGTTTCGGGCCGCGGTTGCTGAAAAGGTGCGCGACGCGCTTCCCCGGGCCGGTCAGCCAAGGTTCTATTTCTTCCTCACGAAACGAAGGGTGTCGACCGAATCCTCACCGTTCTCCCGCTGGGTCCATTCCTGCATGTAGTGATCACGGTCTTCGAACCGAAAGGTGATCCGCCGGATGTGACGCTGGCCAGGTTCGGTCAAGTTGGTCACGTCCACCATCGAGAAGGCCAAGGTCTCTCCTTCCCAAACCGCGTCGAGGCGAGGCTGATTAGCGGACGAACAATAATGCACGGCTCGGAGCTCTCCACCGTCGGGATGATAGATCGTGACCATGTCTTCGTGCGTGGCGTCGTTGATGCTTTCGATGACCGCCGTCCCGTTCGAGATCAGTCGATAGGAGGATCGTACGAGATGGCCGCCGTCGAGCTCCGCTTCCCACTCCCCGGCCAGATTCTTGAGCTTCTCGAATCCGTTGGCGGGGTCCTCGGTATGCGCCATCGGGGGAAGGGCCATGAAGACGAATCCGATCCAGGAGCCGCGCCACGCAAGCCGATTCATATCCACCTCCCTCGTTTCTCATAGATCCTATCGAAAAGGCCCGTCGATCTCAGTGAAGTTGCGACCGGCGCCGTGCAGCGCCGCGACCTCGATTTCACTCGCCATGCTGAATGGAGCATAGCTGCCAGGAACCTCCCCACCCCAAGGGTTCATCGTCGTGTGTACCATCGGATCCTCCAGCATCAGCTCGTTCTCCAGGGATGCAGAGTTTGCGTCGGCGCCAGGGCGAACACTACCCGCTCGAGGATCCGGTCCGCTGTCATCAGGCGCTTGATAACGTCGCCGGGGCCGCCTACCCTCAACCGGCTTGGCTTGGAGCGGCGGCCGGCCACGGTTCGGGCCGGCATTGGGTTCTATCCCGCAGCGGAGGACAACAATGACGACGAATCCCCGTCCCCAGGTGTGGCTCACCGGCCTGGTCCTGCTGCTCGGTTCGCTGCGCGTCGTCGCGCAGTCGGCACCGGCCGAGCCGATCGTGCTGCGCCTGAACGGCACCCAGGCACTGACCGAGATTGTCCTGCCGCAGATGGCCGCCACCGTACCCCAGCTGCACCAGTCGATCGACTACAAGCTGCTCAGCGAATACGAAATGAAGATGCCGGTCGCCGGCCTTGGCGTGTTCGTGAAGGCCTGGCTCAGCGACATTCGCTTTGACCTGCCGGTCGACAGCAACGATGTCACTGCACGGTTCCGTGACGCCCTGGCGCCGCGTGGCCGGCTGCTGCTGGACTTCGATTTCGACGGCGCGCGGTTGTCGTTCAAGGTCCATGTGCGGACCTGGGCCAACAGCGCCGAGCTCGCCGCGCTGGCTACGGTCACGCAGCAGCGGATGATGAGCCTCGATGAGGTCTTCACGGTTTCGATCTCGCGCCTGCACGGCAGCATCGATCTCAACGTCGCCCGCAGCGGCAATGCGGTGCGGGTCGACGCGGTGAACGCGCACAGCGTGGCCATTGGCAGCATCGCCATCAGTGATTCGGCCTGGCTGACGGAGATCGCCGATTTCGTGCTCGGGTTCGACCGGCTGTTCAACGTGGTCGATGCGAGCAGCCTGAACAGCGCCATGACCAAGGCCGCCAACAAGGTTCTGGCCACGCAGATCGATTTCGGTTCGCTGCTCAGGCAGCAAGCCAACGCCGCGCTCGGCGCGCTGGCCAACCAGCAGTTCCCGCAGCAGACGCTGGCGCTGCCGCAGCTGGGACTGCTGCTGTACAACGTCGCCCTCACGGACCTCAGCACCACGACGGGAGCGGCCGGCACCCGCGGCTCGGCGTACACGGCCTGGAACGTGGCCGTGGATGCGCGACCGGATGGCGCGGTACCGGAACTCTCCTACCAGCAGTGGCTACGACGCGGTGAGAGTGCCGGGCAGGTCGCCGCGCAGGGTCATGCGCAGTTGTTCATCCCCTGGACCTTTCTCGACCAGGTTGCCTTTGAGCTGGTGCAGGCCGGTGCCCTGCGCGCCGTCTCCGTGCCGGACCCGGACGGAACCGGGCCGCTGCGTGCATTCGTCGTACACGTGATACCAACGGCGGTGCCACGCGTGCAGCCGGATCCCGCCGACACTGGCCGGGTCGTGATCGCGTTTGCCGCCCGCATGGAAGACATGGTGGTCGGTTCGGTGACGCCGTCCGCACCGCTGAACGGCGTGCCGATGCCGGCCGGGCCGGTGACCGGTGCGACGCTCGACATTTCGGCGGTCGCGGCGACGGCCGCGGTAAAGTTGTGCGCACGCATCGGCGTGAACAGCAGCAATGGGGTCTGGCTGGCGGTCGAGCGCGTGGCGCTCGACCGGCTCGCCGGCGAGATCCGGCTGGCCAACTATTCCACGAGCCTGGCCCCGTACCGCCCGCAGCTGGAGAATGCGATCAATGCGCGGCTGGCGCCGCCCGGCCTGGGTCGCGTTCCGCTGGCGCCGCGGATCATGCCGCTGACGCCGACACTGGCCCTGAGACTGGGTTCGCCGACGCCGGGCGCGCGCTACCTGCAGTTGCCGCTGAGCGTGGTCCCACGGCTGCCGGTACAGTCTCCGCTGCTCCGCAACTGACTGGCAAAACGCGTCAACCCTGCGAGCCTTACGGCCGGAGCGTGGTCATCCGGGGCGTTGTGCGCCAGGTCGTGAACAGCAGGGTGATCAGCTGATTGACCTCGCGGATGGCCGGTTCCTTCCTGGCATCCTCGTGGGCGAGATATTCAATGTACTTCTGGTTGAACGCGCTGTAGACGATCGTGGCCATCTGCTCCACGTTCAGCGAGCGCGGGATGGCGCCACGTGCCTGGAAAGCCAGCAGCAGGTTCCGAACGAGCTGCCGCGCGTGGATGTCGGTTTCCTCCGCGACCTCGTCGAGGATGTTCCATGCGCCCGCCATGCCCGGGACGGAGAACGCGCTGAGCAGGGGCTTCCGTAACCGGTTCCGGCCCAGATCAAAGTAGCAGGCCAGCAAACGCTTGAGCGCCGCGACTGGATCACCAGGGGGATTGGCAACGATCGACTCGGCCCGGTCGAAGCACTGGTCGATCTCCGGCACGATCAATTCATAGAAGATGTCTTCCTTCGACTGGAAGTGCTTGTAGATCGTGGCCACGCCGGTGCCGGCAACCATGGCAATTGCCTGCATCGTCGTTTCCCGGAAGCCGTGCTCCTGGAACAACTGGCAGGCCGCATCGAGGATGCGTTGCCTGAATGCCGCCTTGTTGAGCGCCCGCTTCGACTTGAGGTGAGCGAGTTCAGGGCGCTCTCCCCGGCTGCGGCGAATGTGCCTGAGTCGCTGCCGGCGTCTGCGCGACATGCTGGATCTCCCTTAAAGCGTAGAATGATTTCTGTTATGTTACACGGTTTATGATACTTTTAGTCCACGGCGCGACCAGCAGCAGGAGTCGTCATGGCAGAGCAGGCACTGAGCGAACACGGGATGACCTGGGGCGAGGTGTTCGATCAGCTGATCCGCCGGCGCGGTGAGCGCATCCCCTATCAGAGCGGGCAATACTCCTTCTTCTGGCGCAAGCCGATCGAGAACATCTGGCTGGCGGCGGAGAAGGCGGCCTCGCTGTATTTCGGCGAGACCTACATCGGCGAGGCCAACCTGCCGTCCCAGGCCATCTTCGATGCGGAGATCAAGGCCATGGTCGCCGAGCTGGTGAACCTCCCGGCCGGTGGCCATGTGACGCTCACCTCTGGCGGTACCGAGAGCATCTTTTTTGGCGTCAAGTGCGCCCGGGAACTGGCCCGCGAGCAAGGCCGGGCGGCCCCGGGCTCGGCGCGGCGGCCGAACATCGTCGCCCCATCCTCGGTGCACTGCGCCTTCGAGAAGGCGGCGAGCTACATGGATCTCGAAGTCCGCCGCGTCGCGATCCGCGATGACGCCCGGGCCGACGTGCGCGCCATGGCCGAGGCCTGCGACGAACACACGATCCTGATTGCCGGGTCCGCGCCCTCCTATCCCTACGGCCTGATCGACCCGATTCCGGAGCTCGCCCGGCTGTCGCTCGAGAAGGACCTGTGGTTCCATGTCGATGCCTGCGTCGGCGGGTTCGTGAACCCGTTCTTCCGCGAGTTGGGCGTAAACCTGCCACCGACCGACTTCCTGGTGCCCGGCGTGGACTCGATGTCGGCCGACCTGCACAAGTTCGGCTGGGCGCCCCCGGGCATCTCGACGTTCTCGTTGCGCGACGGGTCACATCAGCGCCTGCAGCGATTCCATTTCGACGGCCGGCTGTGGCAATGCGGTGACTACGAGACGGACACACTGGCGGGCTCGCGCCCGCTGGCCGTGCTGGTCGCGACCTGGACCGCCATGAAAATGCTCGGCCGCGGCGGCTATCTCGAGGGCGCAAGGCGCATGCGGGAACAGATCGAGCGGCTGCGCCGCGGCATTGCCACGATCCCGGAGCTGGTGCTGCGCTGGGAACCGGAGAGCGCGTTCGTCATTTACGGTTCGGATGAGCTCGACACCTACGCCATCGCCAACGGACTCAATGCGCATGGCGTGCCAACCGTCTGCTACCCGCTGATGAAGCCCGGAATACACCTCATCATCGACCCGCTGGAAACCGACCAGGAGGTCGAGCGCTATCTTGCCTGCGTGCGCCAGGTCATCACCGAGGTCAAGGATGGCCAGCACCAGGCGACCGGGCAGGCGAGTACCTACGGCTAGGACTGGCCTGGCCGATGCGGGCGATTGTCGAAGATTCACGAGCGCACAGCTCCGTCCCGCGACGCTACAATGGCGCCGCCATCAACAAGTGAAGCCCCCCGCGGGGAGATCCCATGCTGGAACGCCAGATCGAGGCCTTGCTGTTCGCCAGTCGCTGGCTGCTCGCGCCGTTGTACCTCGGGCTGTCGCTGGCGCTGATCGCGCTCGGCATGAAGTTCTTCCAGGAGGCGTACCACGTGCTGGTGCACGTGCTCGGGGCGAGCGAGGCCGACCTGGTGCTGACCGTGCTGTCCATGATCGACATCGTGCTGGTCGGCAGCCTGATCGTGATGGTGATGTTCTCCGGGTATGAGAACTTCGTCTCGCGCATCGACACCGCCGGCACCGACTCGATCGGCTGGATCGGCCGCCTCGACGCCGGCACGCTCAAGCTCAAGGTGGCGGCCTCGATCGTCGCGATCTCGTCGATTCACCTGCTGCGCATCTTCATGGACGCGCAACAGGTCGCGAACGACAAGATCATGTGGTACGTGATCCTGCACATGACCTTCGTCGTCTCCGCTGTGCTGCTCGGCGTGCTCGACCGCATCGCCTTCGCCTCACACCGCGAACACAAGTAGCTGCCGGACCCCTCAGCGCACCTTGATCGACGGCCCGCGCGCGCTCGACGAACAGCGGCCGCGCATTTCCGCGTTGCGCTATCACAATCACCTGCGCAGCTGTAGCCTGTTGGCCGATACGCGGCCACCCAGCATAGGAGCACACCATGTCCACCGGTCAACGCCGCCACCACCGGTGGCAAGCGGGCGTCAGCTCGGTAGCATCCCGGATTCCGGCATGAGTGATGCCGCGAGTCCAGCGGGCGCAGACGCCGCGTCACGCCCGTACGTCGTACCCTGCCGGACCCTTCCCGCGGCCGCGCCGTTCCACTGGCTGCGCGCCGGCTGGCACGACCTGCGGCGAGCCCCCGGACTGTCGCTGGCCTACGGAGTGGCGATCGCGCTGCTGAGCGCGACCGTCTCGGCGCTGGCCTGGTGGCTCGGCCGGTTCGCACTGCTCGCGCTGCTGCTGTCCGGCTTCGTGTTCGTGGCACCGCTGCTGGCGGTCGGCCTGTACTCGGTCAGCCGTGATCTTGAGGCGGGACGGCAGCCACTGCTGCGGCGCTCCTTCGCGCTGGCCGGGCGCGTGGTCGGGCAGGCCGGTGTGTTCGCATTGCTGCTGCTGGTAATCCTGCTGGTCTGGTCACGCGCGGGGATGATGCTCTACGCGCTGATCCCGGTGCCGGAAGGCGACTACGTCGCGCTCGCCGAGCTGCTCGCCATCGGCTCGGCGGTCGGCGCGCTGTTCGCCGCGCTCACCTTCGCGACCGCGGTGTTCTCGCTGCCGATGATCGCCGACCGCGGCGTGGACATGATCACGGCCTGCGTCTCCAGCGTCCACGCGGTGCTGCGCAACAAGCGCGCGGCACTGGTCTGGGGCGGGTTGATCGTGGCGCTCACTGCGCTCGGCTTCGCGACGCTGCTCATCGGCCTGGCCGTGATCATGCCGTGGCTGGCCTACGCCGCCTGGCACGGCTACCGCGCGACGCTGGATGCGTCGTCGTGGCCGGTGCTGGACTGATGCGGTGATCAGAGGTCCCGCTTGACGCGAATTCCAGCTGCCTCGCGGTCCCAGGTATCGGCGGTTACTCTTTCCCGCCTGAGTTCGAACTTCCGGACCTTCTCCGTCGGAGTCCGCGGCAACTCCGCAACGATGCGTATGTATCGAGGCAACATGAAGTGGGCCATCCGGCCACGCAGGAAGTCGAACAGGGTTGCGGGATCGATCGCCTGATCCGGAATGGCGGCGACCGGGCCGGAGGCGTTGATTGCAACGCAATCATCGATTACGATGCAGACAGTTTCCCGGCGATGAGAAGACCGCCATGGCCAGCATCACGATTCGCAACCTGGAAGACGACATCAAGCAGCGCCTGAGAGTACGCGCCGCCGTGCACGGCCGCTCGATGGAGGAGGAAGCGCGGGATATTCTGCGGCGGGTCGTGGATCAAGGCGCTCCGCCGCGCAACCTCGCCGCCGCGATCCGCGCCAGAGTTGCGCCTGCCAACCGTGTCGAGCTTGATCTGCCCGCGCGTGAGGCGATGCGCGAGCCGCCTCATCTTGGCCGGGGACGGTAATGATCGTCCTCGACACCAACGTCATTTCCGAACTGCTGCGCCCGTCGCCAGCTGTGCAGGTTGAAGCGTGGCTCGCCGCGCAGCACGGCGCGACGGTCTATTTCACCGCGGTCGGCGAAGCTGAACTGCGACATGGCGTGGCGATGCTGCCTGCGGGGAAACGACGCACCGCACTTGCCAAAGCGATCGAAGGTCTTCTCGAGGAGGATTTCAGCGACCGCATCCTGCCCTTTGACCGGGCGGCTGCCCGCGCTTACGCCTCCATCGCCGCGGAACGCCGTGCCGCCGGTCGGCCAATCAGTCAATTCGACTGCCAGATTGCTGCCATCGCCCGCGCCAACCAGGCCGCCGTGGCCACCCGAAACACGAGCGACTTCGCCGGGTGTGGGATTGCGGTAATCGATCCGTGGGATCGGGCCAAGGTGCGGTGACGAGGCGCCGCCCCTCAGCGCACCTTGATCGACGGCCCGCGCGCGCCGCGGCGCATGCGCGCGATGAACTCGTCGAACGGCACCGGCTCGGGGACCGGCGTGTCTGGCGGACCCGAGCGCTCCCAGAACTCCTGCCAGCTCGGGAACAATTCGTGATAGCCGCCCTCGTAGGGCTCGACGCCGGGCCAGCGCATCTTCTTCGGCCCGAGCGGGGGCTTGTTGAGATCAGTCGCGTACCAGTAGAGCGGCAGGCGCCGGCGGAAATACCAGCGCCCGGCAACGCGCTCGTAGTCGTCCACGTACATCATCTGCATGATCACCCACTCGGTCGGCGTCTCGTGCTCGTTCTTCGAATAGACGACGCCGCGGGCGTGGTCCGCGTCCTCGAACTCGATGATGTGGTTGCCGATATGGTGCGCCGTGCCGGTGAACTGCTGGCGCAGGGTCTGGTCGAACCACGCGCGCAGGGCCGCACGACCGCCCTGCCCACGCCCGACCTGCACGTCCTCCGGAAACAACCCGGCCAGGGCATCGAGGTCGCGCATGTCGAGCGCGAGCGAGTAGCGCGCGGCGAGCTGGCGGATCTGCTCGGTCGACTCGATGCGGTCAAGGCGTCGTTCGATCGCCGCGACGCGGTCCTGCTCCGCCATGCGATCTCCCCGGGTGCTCAAGCGGTGATGCCGAGCGCGTGGCGCGCGGCGATGTAGCCGAAGGTCATGCCGGAGCCGAGCGTGGCCCCCGCGGCGGGATAGCTGCGGCCCATCGGCGAGGCAGCGCAGTTGCCGGCGGCATAGAGGCCCGCGAGCGGCGTGCCATCGGCGCGGAGCGCGCGACCGAACTCGTCGGCGAGTATGCCGCCGTTGGTGCCGATCTCGCAGGGCCAGATCGGCAGCGCATAGAACGGCGGCCGCGTCAGCGGCGCAAGCGAGGGATTGGGCGCGACCGCGGCGTCACCGTAATAGCGGTCGTAGAGACTCTCCCCGCGATGAAAATCCTCATCGCGGCCCTGCTGCGCCATGCTGTTGAAACGGGCCACAGTGGCTTCAAGAGCCGCCGCGGGCAGGCCGGTCGCGCGCGCCAGGTCGGCGATCGAATCGGCGCGCCGCAGCAGCGCGCGCATGCTCGGCCGCAGCCGTGCATCGAGTCGAGGTGGCCCGGGGAAGAGCGGTCCGATCGCGTACTTGCCGCGATAGCGCGCATCGAACAGGAACCAGGTCGGCGCGGTGCCCGACGCGGCGCGGCGGGCCATGATGCCGCCGGTCACGTGATAGGACGCTGCCTCGTTGCAGAAGCGCTGTCCGCCCTGGTCGACCATGATCGAGCCCGGCAGCGCGCGCTCGACGAACATCGGCCGCGCGCGGTCCTCGTCGGCGAGCTTGAAGCCCGGCGCCCACCAGGCCGAGTCCAGGTTGTGCATCGCGACGCCGATGCGCATCGCGGCCGCGATTGGCTCGCCGGTGTTGGAGGGCACGCCCGCCGACCAGGCCGTCGTCGTCGGCTGCGGCAGCCAGCGACCGCGCATTTCCGCGTTGCGCTCGAATCCACCCGAGGCGACGATCACGCCGCGCGCCGTGCGGATGCGCTGGGGCAGGCCGTCGGCAGCGACGATCGCACCAGTCACCCGGCCATCCTCGACGATGAATTCCATGAGCGAGGTGGACAGGTGCACCGGCACGCCCTGCTGCCTGAGCGCCACCATCAGGCGCGCAATCAGCGCGCCGCCGCCGGTCAGGCGACGGTCGCGCGGCGTCTTCCAACGCTGGCCGACGTCGAGCCAGTACTTCAGGGCAATGCGCAGGAACGTGGACTTTGCGCCCTTGCCCTGCGTGATCAGTGGCAGCGCCTCGCGCGCGGTCCAGTTGATGCGGCCGAAAGCCGTCGTGCACAGGTGCGGCGGCTGCAACGCCGCGAAGTCGCCCCCGAGCAGGTCCGCCTTCACCGGCAGCGCCTGGCAGCTGCGCCAGCCGGGCTTGCCGCCGGGCAGCTCCGGGTGGTAGTCGCAGTAGCGCGGGAGCGATTCGCAGCGCAGGCCGGCGCGCTCATCGAGGAACCGGAACATCCGCGGCGCCTCGGTCACGAAGGCGCGGATGCGCGCGTCGGTGGCGTCGTTGCCGACCAGCGTTTGCAGATACTCGAGCGCCTCGGCCTCGCTGTCCGAACCGCCCGCCGGCCCGATCAGATGGTTGTTCGGGATCCAGATAGTCCCGCCCGAAGTCGCCGAGGTGCCGCCAAAGAGGTGGCTGCGCTCGATGACGAGCGGCCGGCCGCCGTGCAGCGCGACCGTCAGCGCTGCGGCCAGGCCGCTGGCGCCAGAGCCGACGACCAGGATGTCCGTTTCGATGTCAGGTACAGGCAACAGCGTCACTCGCGAAACCATCCGGGCCGGCTTGAGGCCGAAGAATACGCCCGTGGCCCGCTCCCTTGCGATATCGTCCCAATGGAGTAGGTCGGGAGTGGATTCATCTGCTAGCTTGTGCTACGAAAGCGATGTTGTGCCGGAAATAATGTTGCCCGTACGCAACATCCAGGCACGATTGAAACGCCGGGTGATGCCAACAGCAGGAGTCATCGACATGCACGCGCAGAACAGACTACGGCTCGCGATCAGCGCCATCCTCGCTACGCTCGCCGTTCCAGCCGTTATCGCGGCCGAGACGGAGCGCAGCACGGAAGCCGTGTTGACGGAAGTCATCGTAACGGCGCAGAAGCGCTCCGAGAACCTGCAGGACGTGCCGATCTCGGTGCTCGCGGTGGACGCGGTGGCACTGGAGAACCGCGGCATCGTCAGCCTCGGCGACATCAACGATGGTTCCATCCCGGGCCTGAGCCTGCCACCGTATCCGGGCAGCAGCGACTTCTTCTTCCCGACCTTCCGCGGCCTGACGACGAACACCGCGTTCGTCAGCGCGCCGAACCCGATCGCCGTGCACGTGGACGGGGTGTTCTGGTCGCAGCTCGTTGGCCTCAACAACCCGGCCGCCGACCTCGAACGCATCGAGATCCTGAAGGGCCCGCAGGGCGTGATGTCCGGTCGCAATGCCTCCGGCGGCGCGATCAACATCTTCACGGCGCGGCCGCGCCTGGGCGAGTTCGGCCTCAAGCAGGAACTCTCCGGCGCCAACTACGGCCAGTATCGCTCGCGCACGATCGTCAACATCCCGGTCGGCGACACCTTCGCGGCCAAGCTGTCCTACCTGTGGCTGACCCGCGATCATGGCGAGATCGAGAATACCGCGCCGGGCGGTGTCGAGTTCGGCAAGCGCGACGTCAATGCTTTTCGCGTAGACCTGCGCTGGCAGCCAAGCGATAACCTGAGGGTGGATTACGGCTTCGACCGCTCGGATGCGAGCGGCTACGATACGCAGCCGCAGTGCCGGTATCCATCGCCCTCGATCACGGCCCTCGCTTTCACCGGCGACCCGCGGATCACTGCCTTCGTCAACGGCTGCTCGCCGACCAAACTGAAGGAGCTGTACTACCCGTTCAAGCTGTCGAAGAACGAGAACCTGATCCACGGACACACACTGAACGTCGAGTGGCAGGCGACCGAGACGCTGACGATCCGCTCGATCACCGGTTATCGAATCGTCGATACCAGCAACGAATACAACTATGGCGCCTACGCCGGGGCCGCGGACGTGCGCTCCGACAGCGGCGGGCTGATGATGATCGATCCCTACGGAAATCTCGGCGGGGCCCGCAATCCGTTCACCGGCGAGTCGCACCCGGTCGCGCTGTACAACCGCGCCGTGTCGCAGGAGTTCCAGTTCCTCGGCGACCTCAGCGATACCGTCAACTACACCGCCGGCGTGTACTGGGCCAAGGAGGACGGCTGGCAGACTTCCGGTCCGAACGTCGGCATGTACATGCCCTCCGGCTCCGGCTTCGCGGGCGTGGACTTCCTGATGGTCGATGAGAAGGGGCTGCGCTGGGCCAAGAACAAGTCCTGGGCGGTATTCGGCCAGTTGAGCTGGCGGCCGGAGATGTTCGGCCAGAAGCTCGAAATCGTGCCGGGCGTCCGCTATACGGAGGACGAGCGTTTCGCGATCGGCTACAACCGCGGCTGGACCACCGGCTATGTGGTCGTACCGACCGCTCCGGGCACGGTGATGCTGGTCGCTCCGCCGGTGCCGATCGCGGCGCCGGACGTCGGTTATGTGAGCGCAACCGGCAGCCGCAGCTTCTCGCAGGTCACGCCGGCCCTGTCGTTCAACTACCACTGGTCCGATGACCTGATGAGCTACGCGAAGTACTCGAAGGGCTACACCAGCGGCGGCTTCGACCCGGTTTCCGGTCCCGGCACGGCGGCAGCCTTCTCGGCGGGTTTCGCTCCCGAGGAAATGGAGTCCTATGAACTCGGCCTGAAGGGCGAGTTCATGGACCGGCGGCTGCGCCTGAACGTCGCAATCTTCAGGAGCGAGTTCACGGACGAACAGAAGTCGGTCGCACTGCCCTCGGGCGGCTGGAAGACCGAGAACGTCGGCAGCTCGACCTACGAGGGGCTGGAGTTCGATGCAGCTTTCGCTGCGACCGAGAACCTGCTGATCACGGCGAGCTACGCGACGCTCGATCACCAGTACGACCTGTGGATCGATCCGACCTCCGGCGCCGATGTAACGGCGCTACGCCGGCTCGTCACGCCGAAGGGCGACTACACGATCAGCGCCAACTATCGTTTCCCGGACTTCGGACTGCCGGGGGCGCTCGCGGCCAACATCGACTACTCGCACCGTTCCCGGACCGGCACGCCGCTGAACCTGACGGTTCCGGACGTCGAGATCATGTCGGTGACGCCGGCATTCAGTCTGTTGAACGCGCGCCTGACGTTGTCCGAGATCCCGTTCGGCAACAGCGACCACGGCCGGTTCAGCATCGCGCTGTGGGGCAAGAACCTCACGGATGAGAGCTACTCGACGCTGTCCTACCAGGGCTGGACCACGGCAGGCTCGGCGAGCTGGGGCGAGCCGCGGACCTACGGCCTCGACGTCCGCTTCGAGTATTGAGCCCAGCGATGAGCAACCGGGACTTCTTCGTCGCGATGACCGAATTTCACTTCATGAATTTGCAGACCATGAGTGAAATCGACTACTACCCGGATGTGCACCGCTGGTGGGGCAGCGTCGATGGTGTCATGCGCGCCTGGGCGGGGCGCGACCTGACCAACAGCGAATGGCCGAAGCCCATCGCCAGCGCGCTGATTGGCGAGATGGACAAGGCCCGTGTCGACGTCGCCTTCTGCCTGCGCGAGCCGATGATGGACGTCACCGGCGGTGTCGTTTCGCTGTCCACCAACGGCTTCATGCTGCAGCAGATCGCCCCGTACCCCGAGCGCATGTACCTCGAGGCCAACGTCGGGCCGGTGATTCGACGCGGCGTGAAGCATGCGAACTGGGAACTTGAGTTCCTGGTGAAGGAGAAGGGCGCGCGGCTGTGCAAGCTGTACACGCCGGAGGACGAGGGTCCGATCAACGACCGGCGCCTGTGGCCGTTCTACGAGAAGGCGAGCGAACTCGGCGTGCCGCTGACGATCCACACCGGGATCAGTTACGTCTGCCCGCAGCCGAACAGCCACTGCCATGTCGGCCAGCTCGACGACGTGCTGCTCGACTTTCCGGATCTCAAGATCATCGCCTACCACGCCGGCTGGCCTGACACCGAGCTGCTGATCGGCCTGTGCGGCAAGCACCGGAACCTGTACATGAGCCTGTCCGGCATCCTCGGCTGGTACCAGCGGGCGCCCTATCGCGGCTATCACGCGATCGGCACCGCGCTGCAGTGGATGCCGGCCGACAAGATCGTGCTCGGCTTCGACCTGCCGTTCGACGACCTCAGCCGCGTCGTCGACTGGATCCGACATCTCGAGATGCCGGAGGAGCTGCAGCAGAACTGGGGCTACGCGCCGGTGACCGACGAGGACAAGGCGAAGATCCTCGGCCTCAATCTCGCGCGGCTCACCGGCATCGAGCCGGTGAAGCGGGTCCGGTCGCAGTGAGCCGGGAGGGCGGCAGCCTCGAGGCCGAGGTCCGCCGGCTCTCCGATCTCGAGGCGATCCGCGACCTCGCGCGGCGCTACGCGCACTGCGTGTGGACCCGCGATGTCCCGGGTGCGGCGGCGCTGTTCACGGCGGACGGCTGCATGGACACCGGCACCCAGCCACCAATCCGCGGCCGTGAGGCGATTCTCGCCAGCTACCAGAACCTGCTCGGGCCGGCCGTGTTCGAGCCCTTCGTCCACAATCACGTGATCCACCTCGATGGCACGCGCGCAACCGGCACCTGCTATCTCGACCTGCGCGCAACCATGGACGGCAGGAGCCTGATCGGCTCCGGGTACTACGAAGACGAGTACGCGCGCGAGGACGGTTGCTGGAAGTTCCGCTCGCGCCGCCTGGTCATGCGCTACCTCGTACCGATCGAGCCCGGCTGGGCCAAACCGGAGTCCACTGCATGAATCCGCCACCGCTCGCCGGAGTGCGCGTCGTCGAGAGTTCGATCCTCGGCCCGGCCGCGATCACCACCGCGTTCGCCGATCTCGGCGCCGACGTGATCAAGGTCGAGACGCCTGGCGGCGACTACATCCGCGAGATGACCTGGCCCATCATCCAGGGCGTCTCGCTGATGCACTATCACCTGAACCGCGGCAAGCGCAGCATCGTGCTCAACCTGAAGACCGGGGCGGCACGGGAGATCTATCGCGAACTGGTGCGGCGCGCCGATGTCGTGATCGAGGCCTCGCGTCCGGGCGCACTGGCGAAGTTCGGCCTCGGCTACGAGGATCTCGCGGCGATCAATCCCAGGATCGTGTTCTGCTCGATGTCGGGCTATGGCATGACCGGTCCCTACAAGGACATGCCTTCGCACGGCATCGCCTACGACACCTGGGCCGGCGCCGTGATCCCCGCCTATGACGAGGAAGGGTTCTGCTACATCCCCGAGCACGTGTCCATCGGCATCAACGCGGCACCGCTCTACGGCGGCCTCGCGGTGCTCGCGGCCGTGATCCGCGCGCGCGCGACCGGCAGCGGCGCGTTCCTCGATCTCGCGCAGAGCGATGCCGCGGCGGCCTTCGACTGGTACCGCAACGAGAGCCATATGGCTTACGCGCGCCCGGAGGACGTCGTGACCGGCAACAAGTCCGACGGCTGGCAGCGGCGGCCGGTCGCGACCGCCGGCATGAAGGAGGGCGTGCGCTACCAGATCTACGAGTCTGCCGACGGCCACGTGCTGTTCATGGCCTCCGAGCAGGCCTTCTGGAAGAACTTCTGCCATGGCGTCGGGCGGCCCGAGCTGTTCGAGCGCTGGCCGGGCTCGAAGTACGCGGACCACGCGCGCGGCAATCGCGAGCTGCAGGCGATCCTGCGCGACATCTTCCGCACGCGCAGCAGCCGCGAGTGGCTCGATTTCGGCGTCAGCGCCAACGTGCCGATCGCGCCGGTCAACACGCCGCAGAACCTGGTCGACGACGCGCAGTTCCGCGCGCGCTTCCGGATCCTGCCGCACGAGCGCCACGGCGCCGACCAGCTCGGTTTCCCGGTCCGCTTCATCGGCGAGGAGCTGCCGGACCCGGCCTGTGCGCCGCAGGTTGGCGAACATACGGAACAGGTGCTGCACGACGTGCTTGGCTGGGACGACGCGCGCTGCGCGGCGGCGCGCCAGGCCGGCGCTCTCGGGTAAGCCACCGATGTCGCGGGGTTACGCCCGCTACGTGCTGGCGGTGCTGACGCTGGTCTATATGGTCAGCTTCATCGACCGCCAGATCCTGGCGATGCTGGTCGAGCCGATCAAAGCGGAGTTCGGCGTCTCCGACACGGCGATGGGCTTCCTGACCGGCTTCGCCTTCGTGATTTTCTACACGCTGGCCGGGATTCCGATCGCGCGGCTCGCGGATCGGATCTCCCGCAAGCTGATAATCGCCACGGCCCTGAGCCTGTGGAGTGCGATGACCGCGGCCTCCGGCCTCGCGCGCAGCTTCACGCAGCTGGCGCTGCTGCGCGTCCTGGTCGGCGTCGGCGAGGCCGGCGGCAATGCCCCGTCCCAGTCGTTGATCGCCGACTACTTTCCGCCGCAGCAACGCGCGACCGCCCTGTCCGTGTACGCCTGGGGGGTCTACCTGGGCTCGGGGCTCGCCTTCCTCGCCGGCGGCTGGCTGGTGACCCACTATGACTGGCGTACCGCCCTGATCCTCGCCGGCCTGCCGGGGCTCGCACTCGCCGCGCTGGTCGCGCTGACCGTGCGGGAACTGCCGCGCGGTTTCGCCGAGCAGCGCACGGATGCGACGGTGAGCGTGCCGCTCGGCGAGGTGCTGCGCTACCTCGCGAAGCGACGCGCCTTCGTGCTGATCGCCGCCGGCACCGCGCTGCAGTCCATGGCCGGCTATGGCGTACTGACCTGGGGACCGACGTTCTTCTCGCGCGTGCACGCACTGTCATGGTCTGAGATCGGCATGTCGCTGGGCTGGATCGTGCTGCTCGGCGGCTGCATCGGCGCCTTTGCCGGCGGACGCCTCGCCGATCTCCTGGGCGCAGGCGATGTGCGCTGGTACGCGCGGCTGCCGGCGATCCAGCTCGCCGCTGCCGTGCCCTTCCTGGCCGGATACACGCTGGCGCCCGACGCGTCGGCCTCGCTGCTGTTCCTGATTCCGTGCTACACGCTCGGCGCGATGTATGTCGGACCGATGTTTGCGATGGTCCAGGGGCTCGCGGAATTGCGCATGCGGGCAACCGCAGTGGCGATCCTGCTGTTCGTCACCAACATGGTCGGCCTCGGCCTCGGTCCGCTGGCGGTCGGCGCGCTGAACGACTACGTCTTCGGCCCCGTGCACGGCGCCGCCGGAATCCGCTATTCGATGCTGGTGGTCGGGATGTTCGGCTGTATCGCCAGCCTGTGCTTCTGGCGGGCCTCAGCCCATCTGCCGCGGGAACTGGCTCGATAGGCACCACCCGCGGTGCGGGCTCAGCGGCCCGGCGCGTGCGGCTCGATCCATCCCATGAGCCAGGCGGCCCACAGCAGGATAAACAACGCGATGGACAGCCCGATGCGGACACTGAGCGCGCGGACCATGTCGCGGGTCTCGCCGCGGTTGTCGCGGACCAGATGCATCATCGCCGAGCCAAGGCTGGCGAGGATCGCGAGGAAGGTGACCAGTACCAGCCACTTGACCAGTGTCATCGGCATGCCCCCCGTTGCGGCGTTGCGAACAGTATAGCCCTGGTACCCAGCTGCGGCGTCAGGCCGGCTTGTGCGCCGAGGCGAGCAGCGGATTGATGACCTCGACGCTGCCATAGCGCTGGTGGTTTGACAGGTCCTCGGAATACAGCACCTCGGCCCCGGCCGCTTCCGCCGCACCGACGATCAGCGCGTCCCAGAAGGAGATCTGGTAGCGCTGCTCCAGTTCAAGGGCCTCGAGGATCGAATCAGCCCCATTCACAATGACCTGCCACGTCATGTAGTCGGCGACGATCTCGCGGGTGGTCCGTACATCGAGTGGACGGCCAGCCTTCCGGCGCAGGTTGACGGCCAGGTCCTGCAGCACCTGCGTGCTCACGACGCCGCGGCGAGTGCGCCACAGTTCCTCGACCAGGTCCCGGGCACGTTCGTGTTTCTCGCCGGCGGTCCGGTCATGCGCGTACATGAGGATATTGGTGTCCACAAAGTACTTACCGGTCATGCAGCGCGTCCCGCGGGCCGGGTACCCACTGCAGATCGAGGCCTTCGCGCACGCGTGAGAGCGCACGGCGCCGGGCACGCTCGAAGGTCTTGCGCTCCCGGATCATCGCTTCGAGCCGGTCCGTGAGCAGGGCACTGACGGAGCGTCCCTCCTCCGCGGCCGCGACCCGGACCTCCCGTAGCAGTTCCGCGTCGAGCTTCAGCGTAATATTGGACTTCATCGAGATCCTGGACCGACAGCACGCAAATATGTGCAGCACTATTCTACGTGCCCATAAGCCCTTCAGCAACATGAGGTAAGTTTCGTGTTTCGAGGAGTCGACGCAATCGGCACCGCGGCGATGGCCGCCTGCGCCGCGCTGTTCGTCGCGCTCGGCTGCTGGCAGCTCGATCGGGCGGCCGAGAAACGCGCGCTCGCGGCAGCGTTCGCGACAGCCGCGGTCCCGGAGCGGCTGCCGACAGGCGCTATCCAGCTGCCGCGCTACCGGCCCGTGATCGTGCAAGGCCGCTATGACTCCGCTCACCAGTTCCTGCTCGATAACATGACCCGCGCGGGCCGCGCGGGTGTAGAGGTCCTGACGCCGCTCGTGCTCGCCGATGGCCGCGCCGTGCTCGTGAACCGCGGCTGGCTGCCGCTCGGCGCGACGCGTGACGCGCTGCCCGAGGTCGAGGTGCCGGCAGGCGACCGCGAGATCAGCGGCCGCATCGATCACCTGCCGCGTCCCGGCATCGAGCTCGCCGCTCTGCTCCCGGCTGGCTGGCCCAAGCTCGTCAGTTTCCCGCGGATGGAGGAGCTGGAGTCCGCACTAGGTCGCGAGCTGCACCCGCAACTGATCCTGCTGGATCCGGCTTCTCCGGATGGCTACGCGCGCGACTGGCGGCCGGCCAGCCTCGGCCCGGAGCGGCATCTGGCGTACGCGGTGCAATGGTTTGCGCTGGCCGCGACCGCGGTGGTGATCTGGATCGTGCTCGGGCTGCGGCGGGTCCATCAGACCAGGCGCTGCTCCCGAACGATGAGGTAGCCAGCAGCCAGCGCCAGGGCGGCAACGATGGCCGGCAGCGCCGGGTTGAAACGATCCGCGAGTTCCGCCAGGCGCGGTGCAACCTGGCCAACGGTCCAGGCCAGGGCCGCGAAACCGGCGAGATCCAGCAAGGCCGCGCCGAATCCGCGCCGCAGCCTCCCCGACAGTCGTGCCAGCGCCCTGAGCCGTTCACGCTCCGCCCAGGCCAGCTGCTCCACCGCCCGTTCCGGCCCGTGCAGCTGTTGCCGTTCCAGTCGCTCGAGCACGGAACGATCGAAGGCATCGGTCAGCGCCGGTGCCACCAGGTGCGACGCGAGCATGCGCTCGAGAGTCGCCTCCGGGCCTGAAGAATTGTCTGGGTTCATCGTGCCCCTCCAGCTGGCCCGACGAGGGCCGACAGCGCCTTGCGGGCGCGAAACAGGTGATTCTTGACCGTGCCCACTGGCATGCCGAGTTCCTCGGCGACGGCCTCGCAGGACCGGTCCTCCAGGTAGAACAGCGTGACGACGCGCCGTTGCGAATCGGGCAGCTGGGCCAGCAGGCGCTCGACTCCATGGGCCTCCGGCGGCCGCCCATCGTCGCCCGCCAGCGCTCCCGAGATCATCGCGCCTTCACTGCCCTCGGGCGCATCGAGCGACACGAAGTCGCGCCGCCGGCGCAGTTCCATCAGCGCGGTATTGCGGGTGATGGCGTAGATCCAGGTGCCGAGTGCAGCCCGACCGTCGAACCGCGGCAAGCCGCGCCAGACATTGATGAAGGCGTCCTGGGCAACGTCCTCGGCCGCCGCCCGGTTCCCCAGCATCGCCCAGGCGAGCCGGAACACCCGGTCGCGGAAGATCGGCATGAGGCCTTCGAAGGCTTCCCGATGCCGCCCCCGCTCCAGCAGGGCGAGGACCTCGGGTTCAGTCACCGTGGCATGGGCCGGAGGCAGCGCGGGCAGTGCAATGGCGGCATGCATGGCCTCCTTGAAATGCACCAGACAGGCTGCAGGTTGCATCGATGCGGTTCCGCGTGCAACCGGCGGCCGGGTTCGCGCATCAGAACCCCATCGGCACCCGCCGGGTGCCCCATGACGGGAGTGAACCGATGGCCGACAATATCATTGGTGCCCTGATTCCGATCGTTGCGATCGTGATGGGGATCGGACTCGCGATGATCTCGGTCGTGAACGGCTACCGCCAGCGGCGCACGCTGATCGAGCTGCACCACCGGGAACGGCTGACGGCAATCGAGAAGGGAGTTGAGGTTCCGGCCCCGCCGGAAGGGCTGCTCGACGTCCGCAAGCCATCGCCACACGCGGCACTGCTGCGGGGCCTCGTCTGGCTGTTCGTCGGCGTCGGCCTGCTGTTTGCGCTGCCGCACATCGATTCGGATCTGCGCTACGTCGGCCTGATCCCTGTCGGCGTCGGCCTCGCCTACCTGATCTTCTACTTGGCGGTGGGCCGCAGGGAGGCGGGGATGCATCCCCAACCTTGACCCGGCCCTGTACGATGACGCCTGGTCTCCGGTAACCAGGGTCCACCTAATGCCGCATCTCCGCAGGGCCGGCTGGCTCGTACCTTTGCTCGTGCTCACCGGGCTGTCCGTCTTCATCGAAACATCCTCGGCTCAGGCACCTGCCGCGCCGTCGAGTGAAATCCCGGAACGCTTCACGCCCAGGACCGAGACCTTCGACTACGTCCGGCGCGAGGAAATGATCCCGATGCGGGACGGGGTGAAGCTAAAGACCTTCATCCTGGTGCCGAAGGGCGCCCGTCAGGCACCGATGCTGCTGACCAGGACCCCCTACAACGCCGCGGCGAGGGTCCTGCGCTTCAACAGTCCGCGGCTCGCTGCGGTCGTGCCGCAGATGAACGATACCGCGGTCGCGGCCGGCTACATCATCGTCTTCCAGGACGTGCGCGGGAAATACGGCTCCGAGGGCGACTACTTCATGACCCGGCCGCTGCAGGGCCCGCTCAACCCGACCGCGACCGATCACGCCACCGACAGTTACGACACGATCGAATGGCTGATCCACAACGTGCCCGAGAGCAATGGCCGCGTCGGCACGATCGGCGGCTCCTACGAAGGCTACACGACCGCGCTGTCAACCGTGCACCCGCACCCGGCGCTGAAGGTCGCCGTGCCCTTCGCGCCGATGGTCGATGGCTGGATCGGCGACGACTGGTTTCACTACGGCGCCTTCCGCCAGGACGGCATGCTGCAGTACATCTACGACCAGGAAGCGACGCGCAAGAATGCCGAGGAATGGTGGTCCGGCAGCTATGACACCTATGACGAGTTCCTGCGGGCGGGTTCGGCCGGTGCCATGGCGGCTTCACGGGGGCTCGAGCAACTCGGCTTCTGGAAGGCGCTGGTCGAGCACCAGGCCTACGACTCCTTCTGGCAGGAACAGGCGGTGGACCGGCTGCTCGCGCGGGAACCGCTCCGCGTGCCGATGATGATCGTCGCCGGGTTGTTCGACCAGGAGGACATCTACGGCGGGCCCGCGCTGTACCGGGCACTGGCGCCGAAGGACCCGGAGGGTCGGTTCGTGTACCTGGTGCTCGGGCCCTGGAATCACGGACAGGCGCGCCGCGAGGGCCGCAGTCTCGGCGCTCTCCAGTTCGAGGGCGACACCGCCGGCTGGTTCCGCCGCAACGTGATGCAGCCGTTCCTCGACCATCACCTGAAGGACGCCCCGCGGCCCGAAACGCCGCGCGTGCTGGCCTACGAGACCGGCGCCAATGCCTGGCAGCGCTACGACCACTGGCCGCGTTCCTGCGCCGAGGGCTGCAGCGCACCGGCGCGCGAACTGTACCTGCTGCCGGGCGGCCGGCTCGGCTTCGACCCGCCGCCGGTCTCACCGCAGTCCTATGGTGAATACGTCTCCGACCCCGCGAAACCGGTGCCCTATCGCCAGCGCCCGACGCTCGCCTACAACGCCGCGGACTCCACCTGGGGCGAATGGCTGGTGGATGACCAGCGCCATGCCGCCTCGCGCACCGACGTGCTCGTGTATGAGACCGAGCCGCTCGCGGCACCGCTGCGCGTCGCGGGCCAGCCGATCGCCCGGCTCTTCGCCTCGACGAGCGGCAGCGATACGGACTGGGTGGTCAAGCTGATCGACGTCTGGCCGGACGAAGTCCCGGAAAATCCACCGCTCGGCGGCTACCAGCAGATGCTGTCAGCGGACATCTTCCGCGGCCGCTATCGCCAGGATCTCGCCGTGGCGCAGCCGCTGGAGCCGGGCAAGGTGCTGGCCTACCGGCTGCCGCTGCCCCAGGTGAATCACACCTTCCTGCCGGGCCACCGGGTCATGGTGCAGCTGCAGTCGAGCTGGTTCCCGTTGTATGACCGCAATCCGCAGTCCTTCGTGCCGAACATCCTGTTCGCACCACCTTCGAGCTATGTGAAGGCCACGCAGCGGATCTGGCATACCCCGGGGCATCCGACCGCCATCGAGCTGCCGGTCGTGCCGTAGAGTCACCGAGAGCTGGAATCGCCCGGCGCCACTGCTCCTGGGTCCGGCTGGTTGCAGCAGGCGAGCCCTGCGGGGCCGAGGGCCCAGCCGGGACGGCCAAAGGACTCGATCGGCCCGACCTCTCGCGCCAGCGCCTGGCAGGTGGCAACATCCCGCTCGTCCAATGACCCGTGGATCGTGCAGCGCTTTCCGTAGCAGAGCCAGGTCAGCGTCCCGACCTGGACCATCCCCTCTTTCCGGACGGTGCCCTCGGTCACGGCGACATAGGTGTAGTCGGCGGCCACGGCCGCATGCGTGAGAACCGCCGCCATGGCAGCCACGACCTGGAATCGCGGGATCGCCATCTTCCTGTCCCTGCCGCCAGTGCAGCAGGTATCGTAGCGCAGTGGCAAACCTGAATCGCGATCAGCCGGCCGGGGCCCGGAGCGGCTTCGGCCGCGTCCTGCTGCTCGGAGCGCTGTTCGGCGCACCACTCATCGCCGCGCTCCTGCTTTATCGCTCCGGCTGGAAACCGGCGTCCGGCATCGAGCACGGGACGCTGCTGGATCCGCCGCGCCCGTTGCCGGAGGTGGCACTCACCCGCCCGGACGGCAGCCTGGCACCGCCGGACACATTGCGTGGCGCCTGGACGCTCATCTATCTCGGCGATGGCGCCTGCGATTCCCGCTGCATGAACACGCTCGCCGACCTGCGCCAGGTCCGGCTCGCGCTTGACAAGGATGCGAGCCGGGTGCGACGGGTGTTCCTTTATACAGGGCCTTGTTGCCCGGACGGCTTCCCCGGCCCGGGCGAGCGGGATTTGCTCGTCCTCAACGGCGATGGTCCCTCCGGAGCGGAGCTGCTGGGCCGGTTTCCGCCGCCCGCGATGGGCGGGGACAGCCTCTACGTGATCGACCCCCTCGGCAACCTGATCCTCGGGTATCCTGCCGCCGGCGCGGCCCGCGGCCTGCTCGCCGACCTCGAGCGGCTGCTGCGCCTGTCACGGATCGGTTGAAGGACCACGGGAGTCTGCATGCTCGCCAGCTCACGGTTGCTCTGGTTCCGGCGCATCGCGCGGCTCGCGGCCGTTTTCTGCGCCGTCGTGGTCGTGGTCGGGGCCTGGGTCCGGCTGACCGACGCCGGCCTCGGCTGTCCCGACTGGCCGGGCTGCTACGGGCACATCCACCCTGCCCAGGTCGAGGATCGCATCGATGACGCCAGCGCCGCCTTCCCGGACCGGCCGTTCGACTACCAGAAGGCGCTGCACGAGATGGTGCACCGCTACATCGCGACCACGCTCGGTCTGCTGATCCTGGCGCTCGCCGCGTTCGCCTTCTGGAACCGCCGCGATCCCGGCCAGCCGCGCGTGCTGCCCTGGCTGCTGGTACCGCTCGTCGTCACGCAGGGCCTGCTCGGCATGTGGACGGTCACCCTGCTGCTGAAACCGCTGATCGTGACGCTGCACCTGCTCGGCGGACTGCTGACCCTGTCGCTGCTCTGGTGGCTGTCGCTCGCTCCCGAACGCCGCGAGCGCAAGGCGGCCGAGCGCCCGTTCGCACGTCTCGCCATCCTCGGCATGGCCGTCGTCGCGGTGCAGGTATCGCTGGGCGGCTGGACCAGCACCAATTATGCAGCCGCCGCCTGCACCGACTTCCCGACCTGCCAGGGCGGCTGGTGGCCGCAGATGGATTTCGGGGATGCCTTCGTACTGTGGCGCGGGCTGGGCATCGACTACGAGGGCGGGGTGCTCGATGCGCCGGCCCGGGTCGCGATCCACTACACGCACCGGATCGGAGCCTATCTGACGACGGTCCTGCTGCTGGTGCTGGCTGCCGGCGCCTGGCGACGTGGCCAGACCACGGGCACCCAGGCGGCGGCCATCGCGGTCGGGCTGGCGGTACTGCTGCAGATGCTGATCGGCATGAACCTGGTCTGGCAGGGCTGGCCCCTGTGGCTCGGTACCGCGCACAACGGCGGGGCGGCGCTGCTGGTGCTCGCGATGGTCACGCTGCTGCGCTACCTGCACCCGCGGCCGGGCACCCCGGCGCCCAGGCTCCGGGCCTGAACGGAGGGCCGGGCGCCTACTTCGAATCCCGACTGCCTCGCAATCTCACCTTCGCAAGCCCCGCGGACAGTCCAAAGGTGTAGAGGAGCGGCCACGGCTGACTGGCAGCTCTGCGGCGCTGGCTCAGGCCGCGCGATCAAGCTCGCACCGAATGGCGTCTTCAATGACCTCCACGGTGACGTCGAAATCGCTGGCCAGCTCGCTCATCGGCTCCCCAGCTTTGAAACGGTCCGCGAGGACAGCCGTGGGCACCGCCCTGCCCCGCAAGGACGGGCGCCCGAAGGCAATCGTGGGGTCGATCTGCACAGGCGCCTGCCGCTCCTGCGTTCCCGTCCTGGTAAATGGAAACAGGCGGATGGGCAGGCCAGCCGAATCGCGTTCGATTCGGTGAAGGTGCGCCAGCAGCAGCTCCTTCATTTCGATCTGGCCCTCATGCGTCACGTTGATGAGGAAACTCAGCTCCTCGACAAAGAGACTCACACCGTCAGTCTGGAAAGAACGCTCCACCAACGGCCGCGGCGTGTTCATTCTCTTCTGCATGAACGCCAGAGCCTCCCGAACCTTGGGCAGCGGGATGTCATGCTTGCGGCGAATGGCCGCCAGAACATGCGCCTCCACGAGATTCAGGAACGACAGCCCCTCGCTCCTGCCACCGTCCAGCTCAATGAGCGGCCGGAACCGTCTGATCTCCCCGCCGACCCTGTAGTCCTGCCCTATGCACCACGAGCGCAGTGTGCTTACGGGCATGTTGAGGTAGTGCGCGGCCTCAAAGAACGGGTACGCGGGTGTCCGGCGCAATCGATCAAGCTGTTCATTTTCCATGGGGCACCTCCGCGTCTGCAATTATCCTACACGAGAACCGTCTCGCGCTCAGGTAGTCGACTTCGGCAGCTTCTTCGCAATGCTGCTGCACAGCTTGCGGCTGCGCGGCTTCGGGTCGCGGCCGTTGGTGAAGAAGGTCACCGCGCCGTTGGATTCAAAGAGATACGGCAGCGGGCGGCGGTCAAGTCCAGATCACCGCGGTCCTGCACCAGCCAGCCGGACGCGAGGAGCTTCGCGTCAATGTCGTGGCGGGCTTTCTGTTCCGGGGGTCAGTCATGCTGTTCCCACAGCGCCCGGACCGGAACCGCGAACAGTCCGTCACCGAAAGCCACCGTCGCCTCGCCGTCGTAGAGCACGATGCCGGCGACGAAGCGTTTCCCGGCGGCGGCGCGCAGCTTCCGCAGTCCGCGCAGGTCGGCCTCGTTCACCGAAGCCGCGGCCTTCACTTCGATGCCGGCCAGCCGCGTGCCAGCTTCCTCCAGGACGATGTCGACTTCGAAGTCGTCGCGATCGCGAAAGTGATGAAACGCCACGGGATCCGCCCGCCCGCTGGCGTGACGCTTCAATTCCTGCAGGACGAACGTTTCGAGCATCGGGCCGAACCTGGATCGGTCGGCGTCCAGCCGGGCGGCATCGAGGCCCAGCAGGGCGCAGGCGACGCCCGTATCGCCAATGTGCAGCTTGGGCCGCTTGACCAGGCGGCTCATGTGATTGCTGTGCCACGACGGCAGACGATCCAGCAGGAAGAGGCGCTCGAGCAGCGTGATGTGCTCGTGGACGGTCTGGCGCGTCAGTTCGAACGGTGCCGCGAGATCCGCAACGTTGATGAGACGAGCGGTATATGCCGCCACGAGCCCGATCAGCTTCGGCAGGGTATCGAGTGAACGCAGGCGACTCAGGTCGCGCACGTCACGCTGGATCTGCGTGTCCACGTAGTCGCGGTACCAGGCACGCCGGCGCGCCGCCGCTCTCCGCGCCAGCGCGGCAGGGTAGCCCCCATCGACGATGCGCCGGGCCAGCTCGCCGCCGAGACGCTCGGACAGGGAGGTCTTGAACTGTCCACTGAACAGACGATCGATGAACCGGGACTGGGTACCCGCGAGCTCCGACTGCGCGAGCGGATGGAGCCGGAGAATCTCCATGCGTCCGGCAAGCGAATCCGCAAGCCGCGGCACGAGCAGGACGTTGGCCGACCCCGTGAGAATGAAGCGTCCCGGGGTCCGGCGCCGGTCGATCTCTGCCTTGAGCGAGGAGAAGATTTCCGGGATGCGCTGCACTTCGTCCAGGATGGACCGAGCCGGCAGTCGCGCAGGGCGGCATTGAGGCGGGGAGCGAGCAGTCGCGGGATCGTTCTGGCGGGCCCGGACATGGCGCACGATAGGCTGAGCGGGCGGCTGAACGCAAGTTCAGGCATCGGCTATACGCTAGTTTGGTGCCCGGCCAATCGTGTGGCACGGGCGGAGTGTGCTAGGATCGCGTCGCCGATGAGACCGCAATCCCACAGCGCCGGCACTGCCGCCCCGGCCTCGTTCGCGAGCCGCGCCGGCGAGTATTTCCAGCTGACCAAGCCGCGGGTCGTGGCACTGATCGTGTTCACGGCCATCGTCGGCATGTTCCTCGCCGTGCCGGGGCTGCCGCCGGCCGGCGGCCTGTTCTGGGGCACGCTCGGCATCGCGCTCGCCTCGGCCTCGGCGGCCGCGATCAACCACGTGCTGGATGCGCGCATCGACGCCGAGATGGCCCGCACGCGGGCCCGCCCGCTGCCGCGCGGCACGGTCTCGGAGGCCTACGCGCTGTCGTTCGCCTTCGTGCTGGGCGCCGGCTCGATGCTGATGCTCGCGCTGCTGGTCAACGCACTGACGGCGATCCTGACCTTCGTCTCGCTGATCGGCTATGCGGTGATCTACACGGTCTGGCTCAAGCGCGCGACGCCGCAGAACATCGTCATCGGTGGCGCCGCGGGCGCCGCGCCGCCGTTGCTCGGCTGGACCGCGGTGACCGGCGCGGTCGATACCGATGCACTGCTGCTGTTCCTGATCATCTTCGCGTGGACGCCGCCGCACTTCTGGTCGCTCGCGATCGCGCGCCGCGACGAGTACGCGCGGGTCGGCATCCCGATGCTGCCGGTCACGCACGGCGTCGCCTACACCAAGCAGTTCATCTGGTACTACACGGTGCTGCTCACCGTCGTCACCGTCATGCCGTACCTGACCGGCATGGCCGGGCTGCCCTACCTGCTGGTCGCGCTGGTGCTCGATGGAGTATTCCTCCGCTACGCCTGGTCGCTGCGGACGAGCGAGGAGCCGACGCTGCCGATGCGCACCTTCCGCTGGTCGGTCAATTACCTGGCGCTGCTGTTCGCGGCGCTGCTGGTGGATCACTACCTGCCCCCGATCACCGGCTGATCCCGGCCGGCGCCGGCCCGCGCCCCGGGCTGCGCTAGACTGCCGGCATGGAATTCGGCTTCATCGACTGGCACGCACTCGGGGTACTCGCGATCACGGCGGGGGTGTTCTGGCTCTTTGCGAGCGAGCGCCTGCCGGAACAGAGCACCGCGCTGCTGGCACTGCTGGCGCTGATGCTGCTGTTCGGCGTCTTCCCGTACCGCAACGGCGAGCACACACTCGGGCCGGAACAGTTCCTGGCCGGATTCGGCAATACCGCGCTGGTGACGATCTGCTTCCTGATGGTGCTGGGCCGCGGGCTTACCGCCACCGGCGCCTTCGAGCCCGTCGTGCGCCACTTCGCCCGGCTGTGGGCCTTCGCGCCACCGCTCGCGTTCCTGCTGCTGCTGGTGTTCTGCATCGGGGTCAGCGGCGTCGTCAACGACACGCCGGTCGTCGTGCTGGTGATGCCGGTGCTGGTCGCGATCGCGGCCCGCACGGGCACCAGCGCAACGCGCACGCTGCTGCCGATGAACTATGCGGTGATCATCGGCGGCATGGCCACGACGATCGGCACCTCGACCAACCTGCTGGTGGTCGGCATCGCCGCCAGCCTCGGCGTGCCGGCCTTCGGCCTGTTCGAATTCACGCCACTGGTCGCCGTCGCCGCCGCGATCGCGCTGCCATACCTGTGGCTGGTGGTGCCGCGCCTCCTGCCGAAGGACAGCGGTGACCGGCCACGGGTCGAGCCGCTCACCTTCGATGCCGCGCTCGAGATCCGGGAGGGCGGCTATGCCGCCGGTCGCGAACTCAAGGAAGCCGTGAAGCGCGCCCGCGGCCTGCGGCCGCTGCGGCTGCTGCGCGGCGGCCACGGGCTGGCGCTGCTGCCCGATGTCCGCCTGCAGGCCGGCGACCGGCTGCTGGTGCAGGATGCCCCCGAGGACCTGCGCGAGCACGCCGCCGTGCTCGGCGCCTGGCTGCATCCGCGCGAGCCACAGTCGGCGCCGGGTGCCGCCGGCCAGACGCTGGCACAGGCGCTGGTAACTGCGGATTCCGATCTCGCGGGTACCACGCTCGGCGCCCAGCGCTTCGCCGACCAGCACGGACTGGCTGTGATCGGCCTGCATCGCCCGGGGCGGGAGCATCCGCTCGATCCCGCGCGTGCCGCGCTGCGCCCCGGTGACGTGATGCTGGTGCAGGGATCCAGGGAAAGCGTGGAATCGCTGCGCGCCGCGCCCGGGCTGCTGATCCTCGATGCGATGCGGGAACTGCCGCATACGCGGCGTGCGCCGCTCGCGCTGCTGATCATGGCGGGCGTGATCGGGCTCGCGGCCGGCGGGCTGCTGCCGATGGTGCTGGCCTCCGCGGTCGGGGTCGCGGCGATGGTCCTGACCGGCTGCCTGGGCTGGCGCGAGGCCACCGATGCGCTGTCGTCGAAGGTGATCCTGATCGTCGTCGCAAGCCTCGCGCTCGGCGAGGCCCTCACGGCGACCGGCTCCATCGCCGCCGCCGGCCAGGGGCTCGCGGCGCTCGGCGGGCACCTGCCGCCGGTCGCCGTGATCGCCGCATTGATGGCGCTGATGGCGGTGATCACGAACTTCGTCTCGAACAACGCCGCCGCGATCATCGGCACGCCGGTCGCCGTCACTATGGCGACGCTGCTCGGCGTCGACCCGCGGCCCTTCGTGCTGGCGGTACTGTTCGGCTGCAACCTGTGCTTCGTGACGCCGATGGCCTACCAGACCAACCTGCTGGTGATGGCCGCCGCCGGCTACCGCTTCCGCGACTTCGTCCGCGCCGGCCTGCCGCTGGCGCTGCTGCTGTGGCTCACGCTGACCTGGCTGCTGGCGCGGGAATATGCGCTGCTGTGAGAAGCAGCGATTCACGGCGCCCTGCCAGTCAATTCCAATTGAGGTTTGAGTCTGAGCGGGTGGGACTTACCCACGCCTTGTCCACGGGGCCGCGCGCCCTGGAACGCTGGCGGCACGGTGGACCAAGGGGTGGGTAAGTCCCG